>NZ_JADKNF010000013.1:0-148569 GCF_017808125.1 Pseudoalteromonas sp. PA2MD11 | reverse complement strand
AAAAAATCCGATGACCTGTGATCATCGGATTTTGATCCTATTATGCCAAATGTCAATTGCTTAACTGATCGGCATTGAAGCTTCAAAGCTTGGCTTTTTTACACCTTTAAGAAGCGCTTTAAGGCTGATAGTAAATCGGTGATTCAGGGCCAACTGGGAAACCCAGAACAAATACCCATAAGTAGAATAACGCGACCCAACCAACAAAGAAGATCATGCTGTAAGGAAGCATGGTCGCAACCAATGTACCAATCCCCATGTCTTTCTTATACTTAGTTGCAACAGCCAGTATCAAGCCAAAGTAACTCATCATCGGGGTGATAAGGTTAGTAACCGAGTCACCAATTCGATACGCCGCTTGAATGGTTTCTGGCGCATAGCCTATTAGCATTAACATTGGCACGAAGATAGGTGCCGTTACAGCCCACTGTGCAGATGAAGAACCTAAGCTTAAGTTTACTAAGGCACACATTAAAATGAATAGCACAAATACTTCAGGGCCAGTTAGGTTTAATGCTTGTAAAAGAGCTGCACCGTTAATGGCTAAAATTGTGCCTAGGTTGGTCCATTTAAAGAAGGCAACGAACTGTGCTGCAAAGAAAACCAGCACAATGTACATACCCATCGAGCTCATACTTTTACTCATGGCATCGATGACATCTTTATCGTTTTTCATGGTGCCAACAACGCGGCCGTAAACAAAACCCGGAATACCGAAAGTCACAAAGATAAATACCACAATGCCTTTTAAAAATGGTGAATGTGCCACAAGGCCTGTTTCTGGATTACGTAAAATGCCGTCTTCAGGAACAATTGTCCAAGCAAGTAATAGTGATACCACTAACAGTGACACACCCGCCCATTTTAGGCCTGACTTTTCTTTATCGGTTAAACCGGCAATATCATTTTTAGGCAAATCGTTGCTTGCTTCATCAGGGTTGTACTTACCAAGACGTGGCTCAACGATTTTCTCGGTAACGAATGTGCCTAAAATGGCAATTAAAAATACCGAAATCATCATGAAATACCAGTTTGCTTCAGCACCAACTTGGTAATTTGGATCAATCATTTGTGCTGCTGGCGTAGTGATACCAGCAAGTAGCGGGTCAATGGTGCCGAGCAATAAATTGGCACTGTAACCACCAGAAACCCCAGCAAATGCCGCAGCGAGACCGGCAAGCGGATGACGACCAAGGCTGTGGAATATCATGGCTGCTAATGGAATAAGTACGACGTAACCAAGCTCAGACGCCGTATTTGATAAAATCGCAGCAAACACCACCATAAAAGTAACTAAACGCTTAGATGCGCCCATTACCATGCCGCGCATAGCAGCAGAGAGTAAACCAGAGTGCTCTGCAACACTTACTCCTAATAAAGCGACTAATACCGTACCAAGTGGTGCAAAGCTGGTGAAGTTTGTAACAAGGCCAGTAACGATACGCTGCAGGCCTTCGGCACTGAGTAGGCTGACAACTTCAATAACACCATCAGGGTCACGACCCGCAGCGCCTTCAGGGCGTGGGTCGATAGCGCTTAAACCATACCAATCGGCAATGCCGCTAAAAACGATAATAGCAACGCAGAACATTGCAAATAGAGTGATTGGGTGGGGGAGCATATTACCCAAAAATTCAACGGTGGCTAAAAATCGGTTAAACAACCCATTATTGCCACCTTCATGGGTGTTGTGAGAGTTTATAGTTTTTGACATGTCCAGTTCTCGTTATTTCAAATTGGCGCTAACCTAGCATTTTTTACCGGACAGATCATGTTTTAGCGGTGGGAGAACTAATAGGTACGTTCCAAAATGCCCTTGTACAGCAAGGGATAGCGGCGCAAACGTTTGCCAATGTAATCATCGGCTAGAATTTGCGCACAGATTTGCTCTACATCGTTACTAGCTTCAAATACCCAATCAAAACGCTCAATAGCAAGCAAAAAGCCACGCTTGAGGAACTGTTGTTCACGATAGTAACTAAGGTTTTCGCGAATGATATCTAACTTATCTGGGTTAGATTTTAGCTCATTAATAACTTGGTTAATAAACGCTTGCTGTTGCTTTGACTCAGCTTTTACCCGTCGTTTCATTACTTCTTTACAGTTCCTGTTCTGCGATATAAAGCACTTTCTTTAAAAAGTCCTCTTTGTTCTTTTCATGTTGATAGTCAAGGTGATAAGTATTGTGAAAACCAAAGCGCAGTAACACGCCACTGCCTTTTAGATAGACCGTATAACCATCGATATCCGAAAAAGCGCAAATACCCTCATAAAGCTTTCCATCTTCATGGTCTTCACCGTGTTGAATGATTTTTTCATACACTGAGAGGATCAATTTACCGTCTAGCTCATTTTTCATAATGACTCCTTTTTTTGTGCAATACGTTTCAAACCTATAAAAAGTTTAGTGTTATTTTATGTAGGTATTAATTGTGTTGTTGTATTTTTAAAGCCTTACTTTGTGATAAATCAGTAAAATCATATTGAGTAAGAAGATGTCGAAAATTTACAATATTTTCTCTTACCCTAAACTTAAGATAGATTTTATTTGAGGGACGCACAATGAAATATAAGTTTATACCCCTGATACTACTAGTAAGCTTGTTGCTTGTAAGCCAAAGCACATCGGCGAATACAGCACCATTGGTGTTAAAAAATGAAGCAGGAAAAATAGTCAAGCTTGACAGTTACTTAGGCAAAAAACCAGTTTACTTAAAGTTTTGGGCGACTTGGTGCAAGCCATGTATGGAGCAAATGCCACATTTTCAGCATGCTTATGAGCAGTATGGCGATAAAATTCAATTTGTGGCTATTAATATTGACCTCAATGATGATACACACGCTGTTGCTAAGGTTAAAGAACGTTTCTCACTCACTATGCCACTATTTACTGATCACACAGCCCAGGTTGCTAAACATTATGAATTTATGGGCACCCCGTTTCATGTGTTGATCGATAGTGATAAAAAGGTTATTTTTCAAGGCCACGAAGCTGATAAACCGCTTGATAACACATTACGTTTATTATCACACAATGGCAAAGTTGATAAAGCGCGCTTACTCAGTGAAAAGCAAGGCCAAGCCACTCCTTTGCTTATTCCGAAACAAGGCAAAAAAGCCGTGCTATTCACTGCAACGTGGTGCGACTGGTATTTAGCCGACACGCGTCCTGCAATGGCAAAACAGTGTGAATTAGCACAGCAATATGTTAATCAGTTGGCAGAGCAAGGAGTTGATGTCGAGGTTAAAGTTAGTCAACTGTGGACCGATCAAAGTGCTGTACAAGAATATGTTGATAAATTCTCTGCAACCATGCCGGTTTCTATCGATTATGGTAATGATTTATTTATCGAAAATGGCATTAATTCAGTTCCCAGTTTACTAATCTACAACGATGGAAAATTAGTTTCTAAGCAAGCTAAATTTTAGCTCAAAACCGCTTAATTTTGCTTTGTAATTATGCAAATTTAGCCTATGCTCTAGGCTCATTTTACAGTGAGCCTAGAGCATGATAGATAAGGCATTATTAGCTAAAACACGCGAGTTATCTGACCGATTAATCGCATTGCAAACACCCATTCGTATTCTTGATGCGATCAACTGGGATAAACAAATCAAAGAAGAGTTTTTTAAGCATAAATGCCAGAAAAACCCAACGGTTGATCAAGCCTATTACCAACAACGTGATCTTGGTTTTGTACCAAGCGAGTTGCGCCGCGCGTTTTCTGATTTAAATCGCGATATCATCAGCCAGTTAGGGCAGCTAAATCCTATTGCCCAATACATGAGCAAGATGTGCACTGAATATAAAACAGTACTTAGTATGATTGAATATCGTGGTACTCCTGAATTTCATGATTTGTCTGTAGAGTTGTTTGGTCATCCAAAAGATTTATTCCATGCTGGAGAGCCTTCACTTTCTGAACTTGCAACCATGCTTGAGCAGCCGCTAAAAAGCATGCTTGATGCGGATATTTTACCGGATGATCCAAAGAACATTGATGCAGAAGATGCAGTAAAAATTTTAGCATCACAAGTAGCTCAAACGATGCCAGGCATTGATGTTGAGGTTATTCTGAGTGATGGTATTGTGAGTGATGCTGCGGCAGGTGCAAATAATATTAAACTTAATCAAGATGTTAAGTTTTCTCAGCGTGAGCTAGATATTCTTGAGGTGCATGAAGGCTGGATCCATGTCGGGACCACGCAAAATGGTCTTGCTCAGCCTTATTTAACCTGTTTAAGTAAAGGCACACCGAGCTCTACAGTGACCCAAGAAGGCCTTGCGGTATTGACCGAAATTATTACCTTAAAGTCCACGCCACGACGTTTAGCGAAATTAGTGAACCGTATTCAAGGTATTACTAAGGTTATTGATGGCGCGGAGTTTGTTGATATTTATCGTGACTATATAGCGCAAGGGTTGAGTAAAGACGAAAGCTATACACTTACTCAACGCGTGTTTAGAGGCAGCACAGCAACAGGCTTACCTTTTACCAAAGATATCGCCTACATCAAAGGTTTCGTGTTGGTGTATAACCTTATTCGGGTTGCCATTCAATTAGGCCGAATTGATCAACTGCACTTGTTATTAGTCGGTAAAATCTCAATTGATGATTTCAGGCTGATATCGCAATTACATGATTTAGGTGTGATTGAAGACCCTAAATTTATACCACCACACTTTAAAGACTTACGAGGCCTAGCAACGTGGCTAAGCTTTGGCCGTTTTATTGGTAACTTGTCGTTTGAACAATTAGAAAACGACTACAAACCACTGTTTCTTTAAGCAAAAAAAATGCAGCTGGAATGAGCAGCTGCATTTTAAGAGTTAAAGCATGTTGCCTTACATGCTTTTAGTCGAGGAAACGATTAACCGGTGAGTGCGTCAACCTGCACTATATCATTCAGTACGATAACTTCTGCACGTTTGAAGAAGTTAAAATCTGTTGCAGTTGCTAATGTGTAAGCACCCATCATAAGGCTGATGATTAAATCGCCATTGTTTAATTTTGGTAGCATGATTGATTCACTTACTACGTCGATGCTATCGCAAGTCGGGCCTGCTAACACGGACTCAACACGTTCGTTTGATTGTTTGAACGAGTCGATAGGGTATGAGGCTTCATCAAACAATAAACCACTGAATGATCCGTAAATACCATCATCTAAATAGTACCAAGGCTTACCATCACGCACTGCTTGACCCATGACCGATGCAACACTGGTAACCGCACTGGCTACAATAAAGCGACCTGGTTCAGCAATTACGCGAACTGTCTCTGGTAACTGTGCTAAGGCATCATTAATAGGCGCACAAAATTCCTCAATTGGCAGCACGTCTTTGTGGTAAGGCACAGGGAAGCCTCCGCCAATATCAAGCGTACTAAGCGCAGGTAATCCTAATGCGGCTACGTCGTTAATCACTTGATTACATGCAGCAATGGCAGTGACATATTTAGCTGGGCTTGCTGTTTGCGAGCCAACATGGAACGACAACCCTTTAATACGAATACCTAATTGTTGCGCGTAGCTAATGATTTCAATAGCCATTGCTGGGCTGCAACCAAATTTTTTCGATAAATCAGCGAATGCTTCCGCATTACGAAAACTTAAGCGAACAAGTAACTCAACCTGGTCTTTGTATGCAATGAACTTTTCTAGTTCGTTGATGTTATCTACCACAAACACATTGCAACCGTATTCAAGTGCATCACGGATATCACGATCACGTTTGATTGGGTGCGTGTGAATAGTACGGTCACTTGGTACGCCTTGGCTGGCGACTAAGTCAACTTCACCGCTGGTTGCTAAATCAAAGCTGGCGCCTTCTTCTAAAAGCGTACGAACAACCGCAGGATGAGGAAGTGGCTTTAATGCAAAGTGTAAAACAACACCAGGCAAAGCACGGCTTAATGCACGGTATTGATGACGAACTGACTCACAATCAAGCACCATTAATGGCGCGCCATGTTGCTCAACGAGCTGCTCAATAAATTGGTTTGAAGGTTGTGCTACTGGTTCGTTTGCAGCAACCGATGCTGCAGGTACTTTGATTGTTAAGTCTTGTGTAAGTGTTGAAATAGCCATTTTACTCTCCGGCAATTAAGCAACTGCTCGGAAAAAATGGAAGTCCGAGTCAGTTGAGTGTTATTAAGCGCACAGTTTGTTCTGTGCAATCAAATACACTCTTGGATAGTTGCTCTATCGCCTTGCTACAAACAGGGTTTGTAATGTACTCGGATTGGCTATCATCAAGAAGCGGCGAGATAATAGATCTGCGTTTTTATTTGCGCAAGTGTTTTTTGATAATATTTTGAGTTATTTTTATGCAAAAGTTAGAGGCTTCTTAGTCGTTTTGAAAGAGTATTCCATATTCGTTTGTGTAAATTTTAAGCATTGCTTCTGCGTCGCTAGGATCGTTCATTTGCTGGTGGAGTTCTTTGATATAAGCAGCCATTTCTACCTTTTGCATATAATCATTTATAAGCGACATAGCTCGATAACCTTCTGTGTTTTTACTACATGTAAAAAAGCCATTTATAAATTCTGGGTATTCAGCAATACGTCTTGATGTGAGTTGGTTTAATTCATGAGCTGGAATGTGTACATCAAGTGTTTGTTTGTATGCAACGATGTAATCAATACGTTTGCTGAAAAGTAGGCGGCTTAATTGCAAAAAAGCATTTTCACCGTAAATCGTTGCGACATTGAATTTTTTATCAGCGAAAATGCTATCAAGTTCGCGGTAACTAGTTGAGCCAACAATCCCAAAGCTAGCTTTGCTTTTTAGTAGCTCTGTAACAGAAACAGGCTCCGAACCTGACTTTAAGGTACTTTTAAGGGCGTATAAACGACGCTGTACATGCATGTACGTGGGTATCGTCGAAAATATCATAGCTTTCGATCGATTTTGGTTTTTGATGGCATTGTAAGTGCAACTAGCTTCGTTACCAGATAAGCGTTTTAATAACCGAGCATGATTTGTTATTTCGACATCTATATCGAATTCATCTGCAAGGGCTGGTTTGATTACAGCATTTAGGTGACGGTTGACACTATTTTTGTCAAATTCATTAGCAAAATATGCATGAGACAGAATTGTTAGCTTAGGCTTTTCAGTTGCCGTAGCAGTGTTTAGAGTAAATAAAATTACGATAAACCCAATTAGCCTCATACATAAACTCTTTTTAGTTATCGAGCATTGGTGCTCTCAAAAATTTTGTCAGCTGATGCTGCAACAAAGCCAGTGTATAGCTCACCATCTGGTTTTGCGTAGCGCAAAGCAAACTCATAAAAACAACTTGGTACGGCAACAACACCATCGCTAAATTCAACTTCGCTGTCATCAGCAAGGGTTGAAGATTGCTCGAGTAATACCTCTGGTGAACCTTTGATTTCGCCGCCAGATGTATTTAGCGCAAAACCCGCATCTTTAAGTGCTTGGTTTACACTTTCGATATCATCGAATTTAGCCAACTCATTGATGCTCACTGTAAAGTGATTAGCACGGTAACCCCATGCTGACATCCATGCTGCATATTCACTTTCTGCGAGCAGTTTTTTGTAAGTGTCTGAACTTACTTGCCAGTGCGTACCAGAATACAGGAAATTATCGGCTGTAACAGCGTTTTCGTCAATCTGTGCAACCATGTCGTTGACAATCGTTTGCAGCTCTTCTGAACATTGCTCAACAAGTAATTCAGAAATGAAAACTTTAGGTTGCTTAGGATCTGAGTGTTCGAAGTGCTTTGCGTATAGTTTTTTCGCTTCGAAGTGGTACTCGCCGCATTCTTTGTAGCCAACTGCTAAAAAGTGCGCAGCTAGTTTTTCTAAACCGATTTTTTCATGGTTAAAAGTACGTAAAGCAATGTGATCGTTAATCACGTCATCTTTTTGTGTTGAGCCAAGTAGCTCATGTACTTTTACCGCCGATGGCGTAACTGATAAATAGTTGTCCCATAGGTTTTCAAATAGGGCGTTTACATCTGTGTGCATGTTTAATTCCTTCAATTAAGGCGGCGAGGCCGCCAAACAATTATTCAATAATTAAGCCCGGCGCAAGGGTCTGTGGTAAGTTAACTTTTTCGGCTTCAACAGAAGCAACAGGGTATGCACAGTAGTCAGCAGCGTAATAAGCGCTCGCTCTGTGGTTACCACTGGCACCAATACCACCAAATGGTGCAGCGCTTGATGCGCCTGTAATTGGTCGGTTCCAGTTAACGATACCGGCACGAATACGTTTTAAGAAATGCTGGTAGTCATCACTATCATCACTTAATAAACCAGCAGATAAACCAAAAGAGGTGTTATTTGCTTCATTAATCGCACTATCGAAATCTGTATAACGGTAAACCTTGATAAGAGGACCAAAGTGCTCTTCATCAGGCATGTCTTTAACAGCGGTTACATCAATAATACCTGGGCTTACAAAACCTGTACCCGGCTCAAGATGCTTAAGTTCAACAAGAGAGGTTGCTCCCATATCAAGTAACTGCTGCTGAGCTGCAACCATACCTAGTGCTGCATTTTCGCTGATCATTGCCCCCATAAATGGTTGATCTTCGCTGAAGCTGTCGGCTACTTTGATGTTTTTTGTTGCAGCAATTAATTTTTCTAAAATTGCATCACCATTTGCCGAGTTCTCGATGAATAAACGACGAGAACAGGTACAACGTTGGCCAGAAGTAATGAAACCAGACTGAATAATGTCGTGAACAGCCGCACTTACATCTGCGACATCTTTTACGATCAGTGGATTATTACCACCCATTTCCAGCGCTAAGATTTTACCTGGATGACCTGCAAATTGCTTATGTAATAGGTGACCTGTATTTGAGCTACCCGTAAAGAATAAGCCATCAATATCTTGATGAGAGGCCAAAGCAATACCTGTGTCTACTTCACCTTGTACAAGGTTAATGACACCGGCTGGTAAGCCTGCTTTTAGCCAAAGCTTTAAAGTGAACTCAGCAACATGAGGCGTAAGTTCTGATGGCTTAAATACAACAGTATTACCCGCTAAAATAGCTGGCACAATATGGCCATTTGGTAAGTGACCCGGGAAGTTATAAGGGCCAAACACTGCAACAACACCATGTGGCTTATGACGAATAAACGCTTTTGCGCCCGGCATTGGGTTTTCTGTGGTCCCAGTACGTTCGTGATAGGCTTTAATTGAAATGGCGATTTTACCCGTCATTGCACCTACTTCAGTACGTGTTTCCCAAAGCGGTTTACCTGTTTCACGGGCGATAATCGTTGCAAACTCTTCGCTATGCTCTTTAAGCTCTGCTGCAAAGTTTTCAAGAATAACGATACGCTCTTCAAGAGTCATATCAGCCCAGCCTAGCTGCGCACTACGAGCTGCTTTAATTGCATCGGCGACTTGATCAGCCGTGGCTGTTTTTCCTTGCCAAACAACCTCGCCATTACTTGGGTTGATTGAACTAAAATCATGACCAAGGCCTGCTTGCCATTGGTTAGCAATAAGTTGAGTTGTTACACTCATTTTAAACTCCTTAAGCGGTTACAAACGGAAAAACCGTGCTGCATCCCCTTGTTTTAATTTAAGTGCATCTGCCACTTCTTGGCTGACGATTAATGTGTGCTTAGCGTGGTTATAATGAGCATGCTTGGTGAATGTGGCTCTAAAATCATTCACGCCTTGGTTGCAAATCGCTAATGTATCTGAGCTTTGCTCATTGATATGCGCAAGCTCACCAATGCTGATAGGGCAAACTTGTGACTCACGGACACTGCGAATATTGCCAAGCTTTGCTTCTACCGTTGGCCCTGCATCGAATAAGTCAACATAACCACGGTGCTCAAACCCTTCTTTTTCCAAAAGTTTAAGCGCAGGCTTGGTTTTTTCATGAACCTTACCAATCACAGCTTGTGCTTTTTTGCTCAGTAAGTTGGCATAAATAGGGTACTTCGGCATTAACTCGCTGATGAAGACTTTATCGCCTAAACCAACTAAATGGTCAGCCTGTGGGAACTCAATGCTAAAAAAGTGTTCTTGTAACCACTGCCAAAAAGGTGAATGGCCATCTTCATCACTTACACCACGCATTTCTGCGATGATGGTGTCAGCAAAGCGTTCACTGTGCTGAGCCATAAATAGAAAACGTGATCGTGATAAAAAGCGACCTGTTAAGCCTTTGCGGTTTTGCTCCCGTAAGAACAAGGTACAAATTTCAGAGCAACCTGTGTAGTCATTACACATACTCAGAATATCAACCGTGTTATATACGTTGAGAGTAGGTGAATGGTGAACTGTTTTACCTTGGTGGTAATGGTATAAAGGAACTGACATACCCACGGCAGCTTCAATAGCGGTTGTGCCAATTACGTCACCTGTTTTACTGTCTTCTAAAACAAATAAGTAGGTTTCGTCTTGTGGTTTATTAATGTCTTTTGCAAAACTGCGTTCAGCGCGTTCAATTTTTTCTTGTAGTAAATTGTCATCAACTGGTAACGAGGTAAAACCATGACCAGATTCAACAGCAATTTGTTTTAATGCAGCAAAATCATTTGCTGTTATAGGACGTAATACTTGCATTAAGTGCACTCCAATGGCGCATGCTTTGAGCATGCGCCAACTAGGATTAACCGTTTACAACGTCTGCAACCGCTTTTTCAAAGCGAGCTAACCCTTCTTTGATATCCTCTAGAGGAATAACTAAAGATGGCGTAAAGCGCACAACGTTTGTACCAGCAACAAGGCTCATTAAACCGTGCTTAGTGCTTGCTACAAGGAAGTCACGTGCACGGCCTTCAAATTTGCTATTAAGAACTGCACCTAATAATAGACCTTTACCACGTACTTCACTAAATACGTCGTATTTTTCGTTGATTGCAGCAAAGCCATCGCGTAACAGCTGTTCGCGCTCTTTAACACCGGCTAGTACTTCTGCTGTGTTAACAGTATCAAAAGCAGCTTCAGCTACCGCACATGCAAGTGGGTTACCGCCGTAAGTAGAACCATGTGTACCTACTTTTAAATGCTCTGCAATGCTTGCTGTTGTGATCATCGCACCAATTGGGAAACCACCGCCTAACGCTTTTGCTGTTGTTAGGATATCTGGTGTTACATCTAAGCCTTGGTATGCGTATAAATCACCTGTACGGCCAACACCTGTTTGTACTTCATCAAAAATAAGTAAAGCATTGTGTTTATCACATAACGCGCGAACACCTTTAATAAAATCGCTCGTTGGCGAAATGATACCGCCTTCACCTTGTAGTGGTTCCATCATTACGGCACAGGTGTTATCACTGATAAGTGCTTCGAAAGCAGCTAAATCATTGTAGTCACAGTGATCAACTGCAGCAGGCTTAGGACCAAAACCGTCTGAATAAGCCGCTTGACCACCAACAGTAACAGTGAAGAATGTACGACCATGGAAACCTTTGTTGAATGCGATGATTTGGTTCTTTTGCTCGCCGTGTACATCCAATGCCCAGCGACGCGCTAATTTTAATGCCGCTTCGTTCGCTTCTGCACCTGAGTTTGCAAAATACACTTTGTCTGCAAATGTCGCATCAGTTAACTTTTTAGCTAGGCGAAGTGCAGGTTCGTTTGTCATTACGTTTGATAAGTGCCAAATTTTTTCGCCTTGCTCTTTTAGGGCATTGACAAGAGCTGGGTGACAATGGCCTAAACAATTAACGGCAATACCACCTGCAAAATCGATAAATTCTTTCCCGTTTTGATCCCAAACACGTGAGCCTTCACCGCGAACAGGAATCACCTCTGATGGGTTGTAGTTTGGTACCATTACGTCGTTAAAAAGTTCTCTTGTTACTTGCATTTATTACACCTAAATCTGGCTTAGTATGAAAAAAGTTAAATTGCAAAAAATAGGTCAGTTAAGCCGTTCCTGCCTAATTAAGCACGATGAGATTATTTTTCTTATCTATTTTTCTTATTATCTGGGTTAGGGACTTAAATTTGCAGTGCTATTTTGTGAAAAATGACTAAAATAAAAAGCAAATTAACGAAAAGAGTAGTCAAAGTGATAACTTCACAAGATGAAAAACTATTAGCTATCTTAAGAACCAATGCGCGTGCGAGTATTTCAGACCTAGCGAGGGCGCTTAACTTATCGCGCTCAACAGTTCAAAGCCGAATGTTAAAATTAGAAGAAACAGGGGTGATCAAAGGCTACAGCGTAGACTATGGAGATGCTTATTTGAGCCAAATGGTATCAGCCCATGTTTCGATTAAAGTGAAACAAAAATTGACCACTAAAACGAACCTTGAACTAAAGCAGATTGATGCTATTTCACAGCTCTATGCAATTAGCGGTGAATTTGATTTGATCGCCGTTGTGCAAGCTCAAAACCTTGAAAAGTTAAGCCACTTGTTAGATGACATTGGTAACTTAGATGGTGTTGAGCGAACAACGTCGTCGGTGATTTTAGAAACGAAGTTTAAGCGTTAACCTTAACCTTTGATTTAGTTTTTGCCTATAGAACTTAATTTGTATCAGCTTGAGGCGCTTTGCGGATGACCTTCTTTTCGACTTCATCAAGCTTTATAACATAGGCATTACCACCAATGCCTTTAAACTCTTCGTCTGTAAAAACAATCGTGTTGTCATCGTAAAAAGTGATTGCTTCTTTTTGCGTAACAATGCCTAAGTCAATACGTGATACATCCCCAGAAAAAAACTTATCACCATGATAGTTTTCAAATAACCAAATACTGGTGGAATCAAGTAGAACCAACTTAGTTCTATCTGGGCTAAGCGCCGCGGAAGTGATCCAACAAAGCTTTTCCATGGTGGTGCAAGTTTTGAACGAATCAATTAACTGTGCATCAAAATTAGCTGCATGATCGCCAACTTTGTAAACTTTAGTAATGCCATCAAATGGCTCAGTACGATTTTTGGTAAATAGATACAAATGTCGCCCTAAGGCTACAAAGGCTTCTAAGTCAAAATTTCGCTGATCAGGTTGGATGGGGCGGCCATCCATTTCGGGGTATGTAAACTTGATAATCTCTGCTTCAGTGGTTTCGCCTTTAATATCGATTGGATTTTCGATTTTATAAATGGTTAACCATTTTCGGTCGTTTTTGTTATTGCCAAAATCACCCAAAAAGAAATGACCAAATTTATTTTGCGTCATATCTTCCCAATCAATGTTTTTAGCATTGGTTACCAAGATTTCTTTTGCAATAGACCCATCTTGATTAAGGCGGTACAACTTGGGTTGATCGCCACTGTCGTTTATGGCCCAAAGTCGATTAAATTTATCAAATTCAATCCCTGAGATTTCTTTAACTTTGGGGTCTACAGACAATCTTTTCTTACTATAGAGAGTGTAAATAGATGAACCAATGAGTAGGCTAGTGATCGCGAAGGAAACTAAAAAAATGGTTAATAGGCTTTTTTTTAACATCAACTGGATAAAAGTACAGATTAATAGCTGGGATTATAGCGGTTTATGCTATTTTTGTATATTCCAAACACCACGGCCGGTGGCTGATATAAAGTTTAAGTTATCTTGCAAAACTTTGTGCCCTACATTTAAAGATGACTCTGGGTGACTTATCAAATAACCTTGAATACTGTTGATACCCATAGATTTTACCAATTCAAATTGTTTTACATCTTCAACACCTTCAGCCACGACTTTTAAACCGAGCTTAGCACCTAGCTCGCTCACAGAATGCATTATTTTATGGTATTTAGCGTTATCTTTAGCTTGCGATACGAATAGACGATCTAATTTAATAACATCAATTGGAAGATCTGCAAGCGTACTTAACGAGCTAAAGCCAGTCCCAAAGTCATCAATTGCGATAGTAATACCTTCTGCACGCAATTGTTCAAGTGTTTGAATAATCTTATTGCTTGCTTCAATAAAAGTAGATTCAGTGATTTCAAGCATTAATGCGTGGGCAGGGAGGCCTGTTTTTGATAGTTTATCCATAACCCAATCATAGATATTGCAATGCTTTAACTGTACTCCTGAGATATTTACAGATATTTTAACTTTTCTCATACCTGCGTTGTACCATGCCGACATTTGCCTACATGATTCGAGCATTATCCAGTCTCCAAGTTCTAGAATAATATTCGACTCTTCTGCGATCGGAATAAACTCCTCGGGAGAAATAAGTCCTTCTTTTGGGTGCTCCCACCTAACAAGCGCTTCAAAATAGTCAATGGCGCAGTCATCAACATCAACAATAGGTTGAAACGATAAATGAAAATTTTCGCTTGCAATTGCAAGACGCATTTCGTCAAGTAAATAATGATATCGCCTAATTTTCTTGCCCATATCAGGTGAATAGACTTTAAAAATGCCTCGACCATCGGTTTTTGCTCTATACATAGCAACATCAGCCATCTGTAACAGTGATTGTGGTGTGGCTGCACTATCTGGGTAAACCGCAATGCCTATACTTGCACTAATTTTTATTAGTTTATTACCTAAAGCGAAGTCACGTTCTATTTCGTGTAAAACATTTTGCGCTACATCTAAGGCTCTATTTTTACATTCTTTAAGGTCAATAAATATCGAAAATTCATCACCGCCTAGTCGGGCTAAGTTTTGATCTAGTTGGCTCGTCGGAGATAAGTTAGATAACTTATGGTGTCGCATTATGCTACTTAAGCGTGATGCGACTTGCATTAGAATTTCATCCCCAAAACTATGACCAAAAGAATCATTTACTTGTTTAAAACCATCTAAGTCGATAAAAAGTAATGCGCAACGATATTTTTGTCGCTCTGCGATTCTAAGTTGTTTGGCTAAATGCTCTATGTATGCGTGGCGGTCAAGCAGGTGAGTGAGCTTATCTTGAAATATACTTATTTCAGACTCTTTAGTGTAGTTAGTGATATGCGTGCGAAGAGCGTCATAGTTGACGCGGAGTTGCTCAATATGCGGTTGTTTAGCTGTAGAGCTGGTAGCTAAGTTTAGACTTTTAAGTAAATCAGATGCTTGAGTATTAAGCAATTTGAGAGTGTAACTCTCATTTCGAGTTTGTACTTTTATATTTACTATCCAGCTTACTGCCATTATCAATAATAATAGTATAATTATATTTATTGGAGCTAACAGTGTAGATAATATTATATCTGATGAAAGTGCCGCGACTGTCAGCCCTTGCTCAGAATTTATTACTATATAGGTTTCATTCTCTTTTCTTATTATGTTTTGCCCACTTAATAAAATATTATACCAAGCCGTTTTTGTTATCTGCGATTCTACACCAGTTAAATAGTACAGCTCTATTCCGCTATCAATATAATTTAAATCATTAACTTTTTTTGTTAATAAGATACTCATCCCATAAGCGAAAGCAATTATAGTAATAATAATCGTGAATGAAGTTCGTATTGCATTTGTCATCTAGAGTACCATTTTGGTGCATTTTTATAAGTTGTGCTCACCTTTATAATGTCAGTAATTATATTGTTACAGATAAGTTAGCAAAAGCGTTTTATTGATAATGGTGTTTAGATTGGTACAAAATGTGAAAATTCACATCATTTAGAGTATAAGCTCTATTTTTGGGGTGGTAGTGAGCCAATATTATTCGCTTAGCGTTTACGATGTAAAATAAATTTACTTCACTGGAAAACGTCCGGTTTTAATTTTTAAAAGGTTTTTATTTTTATTTTAAAGCTGGGCCTGATGTTGGTTTAATAACTAGTTTTCAATTTTAAATTTACGATTTTGTACTTATTGTTTTTTTCTTTCTGCTTGGGTAGTTTTTAAATAAGTTAATTGGGTAGTAAAAATTAACGGTTGGTTTTGCTTTGTTTTGTAGGTTTTTTCTGGAAGGAATAACGATTTATATATGTCTCATATAGATTTATATAATTTACCTTACAGAAACAATGTAATTTATTTTTGTAAATTATATGGTTATATTTTTTACGAAATGAAATAGTGTCTTTTTAGTGTTTTTGCTCTAATTGTTCACTTCAATTTAATTCACTTTACCCAACCCAATTTGTTATCTACTTTTTATAAGTCATTACGAGAGTAGATAAAACATACTGAAATTAAAGTGTATTTTATCATCAACTTGGTTCAGTTATTGCTCGTAATAATACAGCAATATGATTGTTGTAATTTTTGTTTAATTTACGCACTGTCTTGGTGCGAAAAATAAACAGTTGCACTGTCATAATGCGTAAATATAGGTTTGATTTACTTAATGAACTTGATGATTTGGTAATCAAGTTTATGAAACCTGGAACGCACAGCCTCCGCTTATAGAGTCGTTGAATGCGGTACTGTGGCAAGGATTAATTTACCAATTGGTTGAATTGGAGCCCACTATGCTAAGCAAACGTTTTTTTAAAACTAAAGACGAAACCGAAGTTACTTTTGAATTTAAGCATCCTGATGCTGAAGATGTGCAATTAGTTGCGGAGTTTACAGATTGGCAGCCTGTGCCAATGAAGTTCAATAAAAAAGAGCAAGTTTTCAAATGCAAGCAGCGTTTACCACTTGATCAAGAGTTTCACTTCCGTTATCTAATCAATGGCGAGACATGGGACAACGACCACCAAGCTGATGGTTATATTCCTAACGGTTTTGGTACTGATAACAGCATTGTTAATACCCAGCGCGCTTAGGTGTTTTGATGCACTCACTATCTCAGTTATATTACCTGCATGGCATAGGCTATGAATATACTAAATACACTGGTGAGCATGTTATTTTCGATGAAAGTACACGCAAGCAGGCGCTTAGTTGTTGCGGTATAAATACCCAAGATTCTGATGTAATAAACCAACTTAATTTTGCATTAGATGCAGGTACTTGGCTGAACTTGTTGCCTCATACAAGCATTATTGAGGCACACCATCCAATTTTGAAAGTACGCGTTGATGAGCGTTTATTAACACGCTCATGTACTCTAAGCGTGCCTTCGCTTGATATTCATTTTACTTGTGAAAACTTGCAAGGTTTAGCTGTACTAGGTGATTACGGCCTAAACGGCATTCGTTATATTGAGCTTGCATTGCCAGTTCCTGAAATGCCAATCGGTTACCATGATGCACTCATTACAGTGGCAGATCAGCAAGCTCACAGTCAGCTATGGATCACACCTAAAGAAAGCTTTTCTATTGATGATAAAAAGCGTTTGGGCTTATCCATTCAGCTTTATAGCTTATGCAATGAAGAGGGGTTAGGAATTGGTGATTTCGCTGATTTAACAAAACTTATTAAAGCAGCCGCGACTAACAATATGGATTATGTGTTGCTTAATCCGCTGCATTTACTGTTTGAATACAGTCCTGAGAGGGCGAGTCCTTATAGTCCAAATAGCCGAGCGTTATTGAACCCGCTGTATATCGCTGTGTCATTATGCGAAGACGCCAAAAATAATAATGCACTTGATAAATTATTGGCAAATAAACCGCAAACCGATGCGACTTACATTGATTATACATCGGTTAGTGATTTTAAATATCAAGTGTTTAGCTGTTTATATCAACAATTTTGTGAGTTTGCTTCAGAAGAGCGAAAACAGCAGTTCGCTCGTTTTTGTGAAACCCATAAACGCAGCCTGTCGACCATGTTGGTTGGCGACCGTGATTATGCTAGCTATTTACAATGGCAAGCTCACCTTCAATTAAATATCTGCCAGCAAGCTGCCCGTGATAGCGGTATGGCAATTGGCCTTATTAATGACTTAGCCGTTGGCTGTGCAGGTGATGGCAGTGAGTTCAAAAGCCAAAATGAGCTATTTGCCGAAAATGCTCATGTTGGAGCTCCGCCAGATCCTTGGGCTGAACATGGTCAGAATTGGGGTTTGCCAGCACTGAATCCACAAAAGTTAAGTAAAGACAACTTTGCTTTTTATCGCTCACTTATCCGGGCCAATATGGAAGATGTGGGTGGTCTTAGAATTGACCATGTAATGGCAATTCGCCGTCTTTGGTGGTGTTTTGAGAATAATTCCCAGCAAGATGGTTGTTATGTTTATTATCCGTTTGAACAGTTATTAGCAGTGCTTAAAATTGAATCTCATCTTAATCAATGCGTCGTAATTGGTGAAGATTTAGGTGTGGTACCTAATGAAGTGCGTGAAGCATTAAAAGCAGGTGCAATCTATTCAAATGGGTTGTTCTACTTTGAAAAGGATTATCAAGGCGAGTTTTTAGCGGCTGAGCATTTTGCGCCCCATAGCCTTTTAATGATAGCCAACCATGATGTACCACCATTCAAAGGCTGGTGGATTGGCCACGATATTACGATTAAACAACAATATGGTTTGCTTGATGATGAGCAAACTCGGGCTCAACTCGATGCGAGAAACATTGAAAAGCATCGTATGCTTAATTTTATCGCACGAGAGTCACACCAGCATTTATCGTTAGAAACAGATGCCTTTACGGTTTATGAAGCGTTGGCATCCTCATTAGCGGCAGCACCAGCAAAGTTATTTACTATTCAAATAGATGACTTAGACCAGCAAATACTGCCTGTAAATATCCCCGGTACTGATAAAGAGTACCCAAATTGGCGGCGTTTATTGTCGCGTCCAGCTGCGCAGATTATCGAAGCGCAACAGTCATTCTTAGCCAATTTAATTTCGATAAGGAATCAATAATGCGAAGTCGTGTTCGTCAAGAGCAAAGTGCACAATCTGTTATTTATCAAAAACAAATCGATGCATTAGCCAGTGGTTGTTTTAGAGATCCTTTCAGCTTTCTTGGGGCGCATAAAAGTGGCCCTACAAGCTATGAAATTCGTTGCTTTTTGCCTGGCGCAAGCAGTGTTTCGATTCTGCTTGGCACAGAAAAAATCGTTGCGCAGCAACAAGGTGATAGTCATTTATTTGTCGCAAATATCAAATCAAAAACGAAACCTGACTACCAGCTGGATGTTAGCTATAGCAATGAATTTACTCATCAACAATATGATGAGTACAGCTTTGAAAGCAGCTTAGATGAACAGGCAATGTATCTGTTTAATGAAGGCAGTTTAGAGCATGCTTATCAACATTTTGGTGCACATTTTGTGACTCAACAAGGGGTTGATGGTGTTCGCTTTACAGTGTGGGCGCCGAATGCCAGTAGTGTATCGGTTATTGGTGAATTTAATTATTGGCAGCGTAATCGTCATTTTATGCGTTTTCATCCTGCCAGTGGGGTATGGGAGTTATTTATTCCTGGGCTTAAAGAGCATCAATGCTATAAATTTGCTATCACCACTCTAACAGGAGAAGTGCTTGATAAAGCCGATCCATTTGCGTTTAAGATGCAACAAGCACCGGGTACTGCGTCAGTACTGCAAAAGCTAAAAACGGGTATTCAGCTTTCTGAAAGGGCGTTAGCAAATCGTGCAAAACGAAACAGTGTTGATGCGCCTGTTAGTATTTATGAAGTGCATGCGGGTTCTTGGCAAAGGCGAGATGACGGCGAGCGCTATCTCACATGGCGTGAACTTGCTGATAATCTTATTCCTTACACAAAAGAGCTTGGCTTTACGCATCTACAATTAATGCCAATCAGCGAGTACCCATTTGATGGTTCTTGGGGTTATCAACCTGTTGGATTATTTGCCCCGACCAGTCGCTATGGCAGCTTTGAAGATTTTGTTTACTTCGTCGAGCAATGTCACGAAGCCGATATTGGCCTTATTCTTGACTGGGTACCTGGTCATTTCCCAAGTGATCCTCATGGTTTACATCGTTTTGATGGCACCCATCTATACGAACACGCTGATGTGAGACAAGGTTTTCACCCTGATTGGAATACCTATATCTACAATTATGACCGCGCAGAGGTTCGTAGCTTTCTGATTGCGAATGCAATGTACTGGCTACATGAATTTGGTATTGATGGCTTACGTGTGGATGCGGTTGCTTCAATGCTCTATTTGGACTATAGCCGTGAAGAAGGGCAGTGGGTTGCAAATCAATACGGCGGCAGAGAAAACTTAGGCGCTATTGAGTGCTTAAAACAAGTCAATATGCGCTGCTATGCAAAAAATCCGGGCATTATGATGGTGGCTGAAGAGTCAACTGCGTGGCCGGGTGTTACGCGCCAAGTTGACCATGATGGTTTAGGTTTTGGTTATAAGTGGAATATGGGGTGGATGAATGACAGTTTGCATTATATGCAGCGCGATTCCCTTTACCGTTCGCATCACCACCATGAAATGACCTTTTCGATGGTTTACGCCTACAGCGAGAACTATATTTTACCGCTTAGCCATGATGAAGTGGTGCATGGTAAAGGCTCATTAATTGAAAAAATGCCAGGGGACGACTGGCAAAAGTTTGCAAACTTACGTGCATATTATGCCTTTATGTGGGCGCATCCAGGTAAAAAATTATTGTTTATGGGTGCTGAAATCGCCCAGCGTAAAGAGTGGAATCACGACCAATCGCTTGATTGGCATTTACTTGAGCATATTAGCCACAGTGGCATGCAGCAAACGATTAAAGACTTAAATGCTGTTTACACTAGTACGCCAGCTTTATACGAGCAAGATACCAGCCCAGCAGGTTTTGCTTGGCTCGACAGCAACAATGCTGAGCAAAGTATGTTTAGCTTTATTCGCTATGCAAAGAAAGCAGAAGATTTTGTGGTTGTGATCTGTAATTTAACGCCACAGGTGTATCACGACTACGTGATAGGTGTGCCAAAAGCTGGTACTTATCAAGTTATTTTGAACACAGATAAAGCGGACTATTTTGGTTCTGGCGTTGATGCAACTAGTCACGCAGAGCAAATCATCGTAAGCCAAGCGATTGAAAGCCATGGCTTTAATCAAAGCATCAGTGTGTCTTTGCCTGGTCTTGCGACAATTTACCTTAAGAAGGTGAGCGATGAGTCATAGTGTTGAACTCGAAGTTGGGGTGAGCTCGCCTTTAGGGGCATCTGTTGTTGGTGAGGGCGTAAACTTTGCTGTGTACGCACCACAAGCACAACATATGTCTCTGTGCTTATTTGATAGCAGTGGTCATTCAGAAATTCTCACCCTAGCGATGCATATGAACGAAGGCGGTATCTGGACACTAAAAGTGAGCCCTCTGAAAAGTGGCGCCTTGTATGGCTTTCGCGCTGATGGTGAGTACGCACCCGAAAAAGGACTATTTTTTAATAATCACAAATTGCTGTTAGACCCTTATGCGCGTGATTTATATGGCGAGTTTACGTGGAGTGAACGTCACTATGGGCAAATGCCTGTAGGAAAGTTAAGTCAGGTTAATAATGCCATTGATATGCCAAAATCTCGAGTCCGGGAGCTGTCACCTTACACAGGTAAAAAGCCGAATCACAGCTGGGGTAAAACGGTTATTTACGAATGTCATGTAGTTGGTGCAACCTGTCGTCATCCTGAGATCCCAAAATCGTTACAAGGTAAGTTTTTAGGTTTAAGCCATCCTAGCTTTATTGAGCATTTACGCACTATTGGGGTGACTTGCCTAGAATTATTACCTATTCATGCATTTATCAGCGAGCAGTTTCTTACCGCTAAAGGTTTACAAAATTACTGGGGCTACAACACACTTAATTTCTTTACTCCACATAAAGAGTATCTCGTTAATGATGATATTAGTGAGTTTCAAGAAATGGTGGCAGCGCTTCACAAAGCGGACATAGAAGTAATACTCGACGTGGTTTATAACCACACTGCAGAGGCGGGCACAGATGGGCCTATTTTATCACTACGTGGCTTAGACAATTTAGGTTATTACCGCACTGTTGCTGATAAACCCCAGCATTATATTAATGATACCGGCTGTGGTAACACGGTAAATATTGATTCGCCTCGCTCTTTACAGCTGGTACTTGATAGCTTGCGTTATTGGGTTGAAGTTATGGGGATTGATGGTTTTCGTTTTGACTTAGCAACCATTTTAGCGCGTAACCCGAATGGTTTTAATCAGGCGCATGCGTTTTTCCAAGCGATTAATCAAGACCCTGTATTAAGCCAAGTTAAACTCATTGCAGAGCCTTGGGATATAGGCCCAGGAGGTTACCAATTAGGGGCTTTTCCGGCACCGTGGCGTGAATGGAATGATAAATATCGCGATACGATAAGACGCTTTTGGAAACAAGAACAGGGCGTAATTGGTGAGCTTGCAAAACGTTTACATGGTTCGTTTGACTTGTTTGAGCATAACCTACGTGGGCCACTTAACAGTATCAATTTTATCACTAGTCATGATGGTTTTACACTTGCTGATTTAGTTAGTTACGAGAATAAACATAACGAAGCCAATGGCGAGCAAAATCGTGATGGACACAGTGACAATCACTCATTCAATTGTGGCGTTGAAGGGTTTACCAATGACCCACAAGTGAGCAAATTACGCTTACAGCAACAAAAAAATATGCTGTTAACTTTGTTGCTTTCTAAAGGCGTGCCTATGCTTTCATTAGGAAGCGAAATGGCACACTCACAAGGTGGTAACAACAACGCCTATTGTCAAAACAATCGCACAAGTTGGCTTGCATGGAAAGACTCACAATTTAGTCATCCTCTTACACGTTTTATTGACGATGTTTTGCGCATTCGTAAGCAGTTCAGCATTTTTAAACACCGCTTTTTTGTTCACGACAATGACCCGCGTTATGACGTCGCGTGGTTCACTGAATCAGGCACCAATATGCAACAAGACGATTGGCATCAAGGCGATCGCCAAGTGCTGATATACAGCCTGACAGACAAGCACACAAATCAAGCTTTATTGATCATATTAAATGCAGGATCAGAGCCTGTAACTTGCCAACTTCCTAACTTAGATAAAGGAAAATGGCAGTTAGCGCTGACCAGCATTCATCCAATGTCAACTCAGTTTGTTGACAAGGAACACGAGATTGCTGCAATGAGCAGCTGGGTTTTTACCGCCAATTCAGAGGATCTTAATCATGGCTAAAAATGCCGATCAAGTATGTGTTGTTAAGGGCTGGCAGGATGCGCCTACAGTTGATGAAAGTACCTTAGACGATGATTTATCACGCCATTTTTATTACACCCTTGGACGTGACAAAGTAGGTAAATCACAACTGTATTTATACCATGCATTAGCATTAACTATTCGTGACCGATTAGTTGCTCGTTGCCGAGTAACAAAACAGCAAATTCATGAACAAAAACGCCGTAAAACAGCTTACTTGTCACTTGAATTTTTAATGGGCCGCGCCCTTGGCAATGCGATTTTAAACTTAGATTTAGATGAGCAAGTAGCTAAGGCGTTGCAAGAATACTGCACCGAACTTGAGCAAGTTGCGGAGGCTGAGCATGATGCAGGTCTAGGTAATGGTGGCTTAGGGCGCTTAGCTGCATGTTTTTTAGATAGCTGTGCAAGTCTTGCATTACCAGTGGTTGGCTATGGTATTCGTTATGAATATGGCATGTTTAATCAAGCTATTGAAAATGGTCATCAAATTGAACAACCAGATAATTGGTTACGCGAAGGGCACCCGTGGGAGCTGAGTGCGCCAGAGCAATCAAAACGCGTAAAATTCTTCGGTCGTGTTGAAAGCTATACTGATAAACAGGGTCGTGAACACCGCCAATGGCTAGACTCTCATGATGTCTTAGCTGTCCCTTATGATGTGCCGATTCCGGGTTACAAGAACGATATTGTAAACACCCTACGTTTATGGAAATCAGAAGCCACTGACGAATTTGATTTAAGCGAGTTCAATGCGGGTAGTTACTCAGAAGCTGTAGCGCGTAAAAACTTAGCTGAACAAATTACGATGGTACTTTACCCAAATGATAGTAGCGAGAACGGTAAAGAGCTGCGTTTACGTCAGCAATACTTCTTATCATCGGCGAGTCTACAAGACATCATTGATATCTGGGTTAGCAAACATGGCGAAGACTTCTCTGACTTTGCTGATTACCATGTTTTTCAATTAAACGATACGCACCCAAGTATTGCTGTTGCTGAGCTTATGCGTATTTTGGTTGATGAGTATGAGCTAGATTGGCAGGAAGCGTGGTCTATCACGACTAAGACCATGGCTTATACAAACCACACTTTACTTCCTGAAGCATTAGAGAAGTGGTCAGTATCTTTATTTGCCCGATTACTACCGCGTATCTTAGAAATTATTTATGAAATCAATGCGCGTTTCTTAGCCGAAGTTGCGTTAGCTTGGCCTGGTGATGTTGAAAAACAGCGTGCGCTATCGCTTATCGAAGAAGGCCCTGAGCCGCAAATTCGCATGGCATATTTAGCGATTGTGGGTAGTTATTCGGTTAATGGTGTGGCAGCACTTCACACTGAGCTGCTTAAAGCCGGCTTATTTAACGAGTTTTATCAGCTATGGCCAGATAAATTCAATAATAAAACTAATGGTGTAACTCCGCGTCGTTGGTTAGCACATTGTAACCCTGAATTAGCAAAATTGCTTAATCAACACATTGGTGATGAATGGGTTGCTGACTTTAGCAAAATTAGCCAGTTACGCCGTCTATATGACGACTCTAAATTCCATAAACAATGGCAAGCTGTAAAGCACACTAATAAGCAACGCCTTGTTGAATTAGTAAAAAACCGCTGTGGTGTACAGTTTGATGCAGAAATGATGTTTGACGTGCAGGTTAAACGTATTCACGAATATAAGCGTCAGCTATTAAACGTACTGCACGTTATTCACCTTTACGATCGTATTCGCCAAGGCGATACAGCAAACATTGTTCCTCGCTGCGTGCTACTGGGCGGTAAAGCTGCACCAGGTTACTACATGGCGAAGAAAATCATTAAATTAATTAATAACGTAGCAGAAGTGATCAATAAAGATCCGCTTGCTAAACCGTATTTAAGAGTTGCTTTTTTACCTAACTACAACGTAACAGCCATGGAAACTATTTGCCCAGCAACTGATTTATCTGAGCAAATTTCTACAGCAGGTAAAGAAGCATCTGGCACAGGTAACATGAAGTTCATGATGAACGGTGCTTTGACTATAGGTACGTTAGATGGCGCTAACATCGAAATTCGTGATGCTGTGGGTGCTGACAACTTCTTCTTATTTGGTGCACGTGCAGAGCAAATTGATGATATCAAAGCGCACTATAATCCTGAGCAGATTATTCACCAAACTGACAGCCTCTATAAAGTAATGCAATTACTCGAGAGCGGTCACTTCAATTTGTTTGAGCCTAATTTATTTGACGACATTATAGCGGCGATTAAGAGCCCGCACGATCCATGGTTAGTCGCTCATGATTTTGCCAGCTTTGTACAAGCGCAAGAGCAAGTTGAACAAGCCTACTTAGACACTGCACACTGGACCAAAATGAGTATTTTGAATACTGCAGCCAGTGGCATGTTTTCGAGCGATAGAACCATTAGTCAATACAGTGACGACATCTGGCATTTGGAGCCATTAATGGATACTAGTGCACAGCAAAACACACAGAAGAAAAGCAGCTAGCTTAAGACGGAGAGAGTTATGCCAAGTTATGCAAACCGATATATAAGTAGTTTAACAAGAGAAACGTATGCCCTCATCTTAGCAGGAGGGCGAGGTTCACGTTTACATGAATTAACAGACTGGCGTGCTAAACCAGCAGTCTATTTTGGTGGTAAACACCGAATCATCGACTTTCCACTGTCGAACTGTATAAATTCAGGTATTCGTCGAGTTGGTATTGCTACTCAATATAAGTCGCACTCGTTAATTCGTCACGTAAATCGTGCATGGGGCCATTTCAAAAAAGAATTGGGAGAATCAGTTGAAATACTTCCTGCCTCTCAGCGAAAGGGAGATGACTGGTATTGTGGTACAGCTGATGCGGTATTCCAAAATATGGATATTATCCGCCATGAGCTGCCTAAGTATGTGATGATCCTCTCGGGTGACCACGTTTATTGTATGGACTACGGTGGTTTGTTGGCTAAACACGTTGAGACAGGTGCTGATATGACGGTATGTTGTATTGAGGTACCTTGCGAAGAAGCTGCAGATACATTTGGTGTAATGACAGTTGATGAAAGCAATCGTGTTCGTCGTTTTGATGAAAAACCTGCTGAGCCTACTTCTGTGCCTGGTAAGCCAGGGACCTGTTTAGCATCAATGGGTAACTATATTTTCAATACTGAGTTCTTATTTGAACAATTGAAAAAAGACGCTGAAACTGAAGGTTCTGGCCGAGATTTCGGTCACGATATTATCCCTGCTATTATCGAAGAGCATAACGTGTTTGCCTATCCGTTTAGAGATTCTAACACCGATGGTCAGCCGTATTGGCGTGATGTTGGTACACTTGACTCATTCTGGGAAGCCAACATGGAGCTGGTAATGCCACAGCCACAGCTTGACCTTTATGATCCAAAATGGCCAATTTGGACTTATCAAGAGCAGTTACCACCTGCTAAATTCATTTTTGACGATGATGACAGACGTGGTATGGCAGTTGATTCAACAGTATCAGGTGGCTGTATTATTTCTGGTTCTAAAGTTAAGAAGTCACTACTTTTCTCGAATGTATATGTTCATTCATTCTGTGAAATCGAAGAATCAGTGATATTACCAGGTGTTAAGATCAACCGAAATTGTAAGATTAGGCGTGCTATTATTGACCGTAACTGTGAGATCCCCGAAGGACTTGAAATCGGTTACGATAACAAAGTCGACAAAGAAAATGGCTTTAGAGTCTCGAAAAAAGGGATTGTGCTGGTCACTCGTGATATGTTGAATGAGCTTGCAAAGAAGTTAGAGCAACAAGAGCAAGATAATAAACGCCTTGCTTAAGCAATCGCGCTAAGACAAAAGGGAGGGCATGTCCCTCCTTTATTTATATTTGAATAATACCAGTTTGCTTAATTAAGTATTATTGCCAATTGGTATAAAAGTTTTATGGAGTACTGCAAAGCATGCATGTATTGATGGTAGCTGCAGAGAATGATGCATTACCGAATGCAAAAGTCGGTGGTGTAGCGGATGTTGTTAGAGATTGCCCTAAAGCGTTAGTAGAAAAAGGCCTTAGTGTTGATGTGGTGATCCCAGATTATGGCTTTGAGTATTTAGAGCGGCATCACATAGGTGTAGTGCATGTGCCCTTTGCAGGTCAAATGCAAAAACTGGATGTGTGGAAGCTTGCTAAAAGTGAAGAAGGTATAACGCAACTGCTTATTTCTCATTGGGAATTTAGCCGCCATAACGGCGCTGTTTATTGTAATGATGAACCGGGCCGTCCGTTTGCAACCGATGCAAGTAAGTTTGCTCTTTTTAACGCTGCTGTTTGCGAAGCCTTATTACAAGGGCTTATTCGCACGCCGGATGTTGTGCATTTACATGATTGGCACAGTGCTTGTGTTGCTCTATTACTTAAATCAGATAGCCGCTACAGAAAACTAGCTCACTTATTTTTAGCTTACACAGTACATAACCTTGCATTGCAAGGGATACGTCCTTTCAAAGGTGATAGCTCAAGCCTAGAAGCCTGGTTCCCAAGTTTAGGTTATAACGGCGAAAGATTATGCGATCCGCGCTATTTTGATTGCTTTAACCCAATGCGTACTGCTATTAACCTGGTTGATAAAGTACACCTTGTTTCGCCAACTTATTGCCAAGAAGTACTGCGTCCAAGTGATGCTGAAAAAGGTTTTTTTGGTGGTGAGGGACTTGAAGCTGACTTGCAGGCTGCCTATGAACAAGGGCGTGTAGTGGGCATTCTTAATGGTTGCGAGTACCCAGGAATGAAGCTTGAAGACATCAGCTTAGCGAGTCTTTATCAACATGCCGAAAATGCGTTATTTCGATGGATGGCAAAAAGCCCAGTATTAGATCCAAGCTACTACATAGCGCATCAACGATTACTTCAATTTAAAACTCGGCCGTTTTCTGGGCCATTAGTAACCAGTGTGGGTCGTTTAACGGACCAAAAAGCACTGTTACTTCGTCAGCCTTATGATAAAGGGCTTGTGTTAGATGAGTTATGTCAGCGTTTAAAACAACATCACGGCTACATGATTATTTTAGGCTCTGGGGATACTGAACTTGAGCACATCATGACATCAGTTATGGCACGTCAAGATAACCTGCTATTTTTAAAAGGTTATGCGCATTATGTTGGTGAATACATGTACCACTTAGGCGATTTATTTTTAATGCCAAGTTCATTTGAGCCGTGTGGTATTAGCCAGATGTTAGCAATGCGAGCAGGACAGCCGTGCTTAGTACATGGTGTAGGTGGTTTACGTGATACAGTAGAACATCATGTGAGTGGTTTTAGTTTCCAAGGCGAGAGTTTGGCATCACAAAGCTACGAACTTGTTACTAGTTTTAGTGATGCGCTTGAACTTAAAAAATCGCAACCAGAAAAATGGTGCTCAATATGTGAACAGGCTAGAAATGCCCGTTTTACGTGGCAATCCGTTGCAGAAGGCTATTTATCTGGCTTATATCAATAAAAAGTAAGTGATTCATGGTAATTAGGTGACTTTTTTACCAATTTCAGCTATTAATTACTTAGTGTGATATAAAATAAGAAAAGTAGGTAAAGTGGCTGTATTTGTTGCTAGGCAAGCGGTCTTTAATCGTCGTCAACAAGTTGTCGCCTATGAGCTACTATTTAGAGATAGTTTACAAAATAGTTTTCCTGATGTGTCAGAGAGCACGGCAACGGCTCGCCTAATTATGGAAAACCAGCTCAATTTAGGTACTCGTCATATAACGTCGGGTAAAAAAGCATTGATTAATATTGGTCCAGAGTCTTTGAAGCTGGACCTTTGCGCATTTTTGCCAACAAATGATGTCGTGATTGAGTTACTTGAAACCATTGAGCCAACGGACGAAAATTACGAATATTGCCGTGAGTTATTTCATAACAACTATAAATTAGCGTTGGATGATTTTGTTTACCAACCCGAATGGGACCGTTTTTTAAAACTTATTCGTTTAATAAAGTTTGATGTTCAGCAAACCCCTTTTGAAGAATTGGCCCCGATTGTTCATAAATTAAAAAAGTATCAAAAGATAAAGCTATTAGCTGAAAAACTCGAAACAGCTGATGATTACGAAAAAGCGCATAAAATGGGCTTTGATTTTTTTCAGGGTTATTTTTTTGCTAAACCGAAGATGATTCAGCATCGTGATATTGATTACAATTATGCGCTGGTATTATCGATTTATGCACAAGTCATGCGCCCAGATCCAGATATCAGTGAAATCGCTGGTTTGTTTTCTTTAGATACTGCACTTGCTTATAAACTGTTACGTTTAATAAATAGCGGTGTTTTTCCTATAAAGAGTAAAATTGGCTCATTAAAACAAGCGCTTGTTTATTTAGGTCATGAACGACTTAAAAAGTTTGTTAGCCTAATTATTACTGCCCACAGTGCCCAGTCAAAACCAGCCGAGTTGACTCGGCTTTGTGTTGTAAGAGCCCGTTTTTGTGAATTAATCGCTCAGCGTGTTGCTAAACAGCAAACTGGTGAGGCATTTTTAACAGGGCTATTTTCATTACTTGATGCCATATTAGATCAACCTATGGAAAAGTTATTGGATAGATTGCCGTTTCCTGACGAAATTCATGCTGCTCTCATGCAAGAAAAAAATATCCTCTATTATATACTTGAAACGGTTAAAGCGTACGAAACTGGTAGCTGGTGGGCGCTTGAACAGGCTGTTGCCTATCTAAGTATTGAAAGCGCAGATCTTCCCAAGATATACGAAAATGCAGTAAATTGGAGTGATAGCTGCAGGCAAAACCTATAAGGGATTTATGCGCAATATAAATATGGATGTGTTACGGGGTATTGCGGTACTCGGCTTGATGTTTATGAACATCTACACCTTTGCTGTGTTTGAGTATGACTATACCCCAAGTGCTACGCCACCCTTTTCAGACTCGCTAATTTTCACTATTAATACCGTGTTTATTGATGGGCGTTTTAGAAGCCTTTTTTGCTTGTTATTCGGAGCATCTTTAGTTATTCAATGGCAGCTTTGGCAAAATGTTGAAAAACAACATAAACGGCTAAAAGTTTTGGCATTTATAGGCCTTGCCCATGGTTTTTTATTATGGGCTGGTGATATTTTGTTTATTTATGCTTGTGCAGGCTGGTTAACGCTTAAATTTAGTCAGCAAGATGAAGAAAAAAACTTGCGTATGGGTATGTTGTTTTTACTTCTCGGCGCCTTTATTTCATTCTTACTTACCTTTGTAGAGCCAGATTTTAACCCTGTAACGAGAAGCTCTGAGAGCTTTTTAATGGCGTATGATGCAGCGTATTCTTCTTACTTCGCAGGATTCGTCAGTAACTTTTTGATATTTATCATAATGCTTATTGCTGTACCCCTTATCACTGTGTGGATGGCCGCAGGGTTAATGCTGATGGGTGTCTATTTATATAAGAAAGGCGTATTCATTCATGGTTTAACAAACTCCCAGTTCAAGTTGATTGTTCCAGCTGCGATAAGTTTAACGGCCCTGAGATTAATAATCGATCCAAACCAGAGTGTCTTTATGTACGCGATTGTAGAACCAATTAATTGGTTGGCTGCTTTATCCATGGCTATTTTTTATTGCCACATTATTGTGAAAGTAGTTAAGAATATCCCTAATAACTGGTTGCTGCTACAGCAAGCTGGGCGTATGTCATTGACGTTATATTTGATGCAAACAGTCATATTTATATTGTTTTTTAAAGTTGTATTTCCTACTGCTGCGCTTAGCTTTGATAGAATAGATTACTGGTTAGTTATTGCTGTTATGCTTGTTTTTCAATTGTTTTTTTGTAAATTGTATAGTATGTATTTTAAACAAGGTCCGTGCGAGTTAATTTGGCGAAAATTATCTAATTAATTCCTCGTATACAATAATTATAATAGAGTGAGGCGGTAATGCGGATTTGCTTGTTTGTTCTAACCTTGCTTAGCTATTCACCGCTATATGCTGGCGAGCAATTCTCTGTGCTGTTAGTTAACCCCTCAGTTAAAAGTGATTTATTTTGGCAAAGAGTGACTAATGTGATGCAGGTTGCTGCCAAGCAAAATAATGTCGCTCTTACAACAATTTATGGCGGTGGAAATCGCCACATTCAATTAGCTGAGCTGAAACAATACCTTCAATATAACGCTAAACCCGACTACGCAATTTTAATTAATTACCCAGGTGGTGCAGAGCAGTCAATGACCTTGCTTGAGCAGCACAAAATTAAATTTATCACTCTTGAAGAAACGATTGTTGGCGTAGAGCGAGACGAAGTCGGTAAACCCCGTCAGCGCTTTAAGTATTGGTTAGGTGAAGTATTTCACGATAACTTCAAAGCCGGTGAGCAACTTGGCAAAGCCTTACTTGATGAGGCAATAAATACAAAGCAAACGCCTCATTTTGTTGCTATTAATGGCCATTATGGTACTGAATCTGACACCCGCAGTGATGGCCTCGTTCATTATTTACGTAAACAAGATGTTGAGCTTGAGCAAGTTGTCTATGCAAATTGGAGTAAGCAGGAGGCTGCGAATAAAGTAAGCCGATTATTGCAACGACACCCTGATAGCAATGTGATTTGGTGTGCGTCTGATTTAATGGCGCAAGGCGCCCTAGAAGCTGTGAAAGGTAAAACAGATAAAGCCTATTTCATAGGTGGCATAGACTGGCTTGATGATAATTTAGACTTAATTGAACAACAAAAACTCACGGCCAGTGTTGGCGGGCATTTTATGATGGGAGCGTGGGCACTAATTAGCGTGGTCGATCATCATAATGGCAACCCTTATTGGCAAAATCACGATGCGATTAAGTTTCAGCTTGGGGTGATCACAAAGCACAATATTCAAAGTTATCGCTGGCTGAGAAATATCAAAGATTGGTCGGTTATCCCTTTTGAAGTCTTCTTACTGCAAAACAGTAAAAGCACTGAGTACGCCTTCGATTTTGATACGCTACATAGTTTATTGAGCGAAAAGCCCAAAAACGCAGCGCAACACTAAAAGTGTAGTCAAAGAGCCTAGATTCTACCTAGCTTGGTAAAGGCTTCTGGTATAAACTAGCGGCTTTAAAATCCAGACAGAAGTGTGCCATGACAGAGTTAAAGCGATTAAATAAATTTATCAGTGAAACAGGTTTTTGTTCACGCCGTGAGGCAGATAAATATATTGAAGAAGGTCGTGTTACTGTTAACGGCAGCTTGCCTGAAATGGGCGTAAAAGTCAGTGACGCCGATGATGTACTTATTGATGGCAAACCTTTAAAAGCAAAGCCTAAGCTGGTTTATATTGCCTATAACAAACCTGTTGGTATTACTTGTACGACTGAGCGAAAAATCCAAAGCAATATTGTTAAAGCAGTTAATTACCCCGAGCGTATTTTCCCAATTGGGCGCTTAGATAGACCTTCAGAAGGCTTAATTTTCTTAACTAACGAAGGCGACATCGTTAATAAAATTCTTCGCGCTGGTAATAATCATGAAAAAGAATACGTAGTAACGGTTGATAAACCACTTAATCGCCAGTTCGTGAATAAGATGGCAAATGGCATTCCTATCCTCGATACCGTTACTAAAAAGTGTAAGGTTAAACAAACCGGCCCGCAGCAATTTACCATCGTGCTAACACAAGGCTTAAACCGCCAAATACGTCGTATGTGTGAATATTTAGGCTATGAAGTGGTGACTTTAAAGCGCACACGAATTATGAACGTGACCCTAAAGGGTTTAAAAGTAGGGCAGTGGCGTCACTTAACCGAACAAGAAATGGCTGAGATCAATAACTCAATTGCAGATTCAGGTAAAACGGAAGAGCGTTCAATTGATGAAAACAAACAGCCAACGCAAGCTCGTGCTAAGCAAAAGCCACGCAATGAAGAAGAAAAAAAGCGCGACTTTTCTAAATACGTGAAAAAAGCACGCAGTGATGCCAAGCAAGGTCAATCAAGAGCAAAGGCTGGCAATTCTCACTCATCAAAACCAAATCAAACGAAGCGAAGCAGTACTAAACGCACCGGCACATTAAGTCTGAAAAAGTAAGCTTCAGCGCATTAGAGCCCTGACTAGTCTTTACTGGTTCCCTTCAGGGTTCTAAATGATAATGATTTCAACCCTAGCCTTTATTAGGGGCAATGGCATCAGCTTCAAGACGGTCTCTTTTCTGTTTAAATTCTTTTTTAGTGAGTTTTTTCGCGATAATATCGATAAGTTGATGTTTTCTTACAAAGAATAGCTCTTTTGTATGGTCATCTTCAAATAGTAATGTAATAGCGCTACTTTATTGTTTTTAACACTTGCTTCAATCAATTTGAGTCCATTCACAATCAAGTTAGGTCTAAAATACAGAGCAATTTGACTGTGTTGTGGAAAGTCGTAATGAGATTCAACAGCACGGTTTGAAACAGAATCACACCCGAACTCAAAATCGGCTGATTGTTGCCCTTCACAAATATCTGCGACTGGTGTGCCTATTTCCCCAAAAATCCATCTTGAGTTAAATATCAATCCATCTTGAGTTAAATATCAATCCATTTTGTCCTTCAATTGCTAAAACAGCATCGGATAAACTTTCAACGGCAACGTGAAAAGCCACATTAGACTCATGCTGATAGTATGCTTTTTCATTGGCACTTAAAGTTCCACTGAGTATTGCAATCAGTAAGTAAAAACCACTTCTAAACATCTTAATTCTTCAAGTACTAAATCAGCAGAAATAGGTTAGCACACAAGCTGATAAGTTAATCATTAAACAGACACCCACTTTATTTAGAGCCATAACCAGATCATCAAATTGGACAGCCACGTTAAATAAATTTCACGAAAGCTAGTGCGCTTCCCCAAAAATGGACACCCACTTTAAATGGAAATCCACTTTAAAAGTAACTAGACACCCATCTTAAATAACGTTAACTAGACACCCACCTTAACCCACCTTAAATAACAAAAATTTATGCTAGACACAGGCGAGCTCTCGGCACCCGACTTTACCGAGAATAATAAATAAGTTAATAATTGATAGCTGACCAATTTTGCACGGCTAATAAACAGGGTTATCAATGGCTAGCTTTCAGAATGTATTTATCTTTATTGCATCCCTATTGTTTGTTGGTTATGGGGTGTTGGGATTATTAACGGATAAAATTCGTGTAGGTAGCCGAAGTTATACAGGGAGCATTACCACCATCTATAGGCACCAAGAACCAGTGCGCTTTTATTTTTGGTGTTGCTTATTTTTATTTGCTGGCTGTGGAGGATTTTATTACCTTTTAAAATAATAGGTAATAAAGAAAAAGCCCTAACAGTTTGCTGATAGGGCTTTTGGTTGAGAGTCAATCTGTATTAATTGGCGTGACGCTGTTTAGGTACTTTGATCTTAAACAGCATGGTATAGAGCACAGGCACAACAATCAGTGTTAGCACTGTCGCAAAACCAAGACCAAACATAATGGTTACCGCCATTGACTGGAAGAATACGTCAAATAGCAGTGGGATCATGCCTAAAATGGTGGTAATTGCTGCCATCGCTACAGGGCGAACACGGCTTACACCTGAGTCAAATACTGCTTTGTAAGGGGCTTTGCCGCTATCAAGTTCAAGGTTAATTTGATCAACTAATACAATGCCGTTTTTGATGAGCATACCGCTTAAGCTCAGTAAGCCAAGCAATGCCATGAAGCTAAATGCTGCATTCATTAGTAATAAACCAGCTGATACACCCACAATGGCAAGTGGCACTGTTGCCCAAATCACTAGAGGCTTTTTAACTGAATTGAACAGCAATACAGTTATAGCGAACATGGCTAAGTAACCAAGAGGTAATGAGCCAAAAATCGCTTTTTGCGCATCTGTTGATGACTCATATTCGCCGCCCCATTGCAATTCGTAGCCACGAGGTAGTTCAATAGCTTCTATGTCTTTGCGAACACGTGCAAACAGCTTCGCTGGAGTTTCATCGCCAATAACATCGTGGTCGGCCATTACAGTGATGGTACGCTTACGGTCACGTCGCATGATCAAGCTGTCTTCCCACTCAACAACAAAATCATCAACCACTTGTGTCACCGGAACAAACACTCCTAACACTGGGCTGTAAATTTGTAAGTCACGCAAGCTTTCAACGTTTAAACGCTCTTCAGCAGGTGAGCGAGCAATAATAGGCAGCATTTGCGTGCCGTCTTTATATACGCCCACTTGTTTACCCGATAAGCTAGTTAACAGCAGCTGATCAAGGTCTGATTTAGCAATCCCTAAACGACGGGCTTTTTGCTCGTTAAATTGTGGACGAATTAACTTCGAGCGAGCACGCCAATCGTCACGAATATTAAATGCCCCCGCATCTTGATGCAGAATGTCTTTCGCTTCTTTTGCTAATTGGCGAAGTACCACAGGATCAGCACCAGAAAAGCGCGCTTCAATTTTTGCATCTGTTGATGGGCCAATTTCCATACGTTTAACTTTAAGCTGAGCATCAAGTACATGTTCATGTTGGTAATCGCGTACTTTTTTAATCATGGTTGTAACAGCTTCGCGGTCTTTTACTCGAATAATCAATTGCCCATAGGCTGGGTATGATTTCTCAGGTGCGTAAGTCAGCATGAAACGCGGTGCACCTTGACCAACCGTTGTGGTTATTTCTTCAACCAGTGGGTCGGCTTGTAAGAATTTTTCGAGCTTTGCAACACCATCCATAGTGGTATGAATATCAGCGCCTTGTGTATGCCAATAATCAACATAAAACATAGGAGTATTCGATGCTGGGAAGAACGACTGCTTGATAAATTTAAAGCCATAAACTGAGCTAACAAGCATGATCACCATCAGCAGTAGCGTGGTTTTACGGTACCGCATTGCTGTATGTAACACGCCTTTATAAACATTAAAAATAACACCTTGATAAGGGTCTTCATCGTGATGCGGCTGTTTTTCAGTGGCTTGTTTAAACATTAAATCAGCGAAAAAAGGCGTTAAGGTAATGGCGGTGATCCAGCTTAGTAACAAGGAAATAAACAACACCCAGAACAAGCTGCCAGCAAACTCACCACTGGCATCTGAACTCAAGCCAATCGGTGCAAAGGCAGTAATTGCAATAACCGTAGCCCCCAGTAATGGCCACTTGGTTTGATTAACGATGTTAGTCGCCGCTTGCAGTTTTGTTTGACCGCGTTTGAGGTTTATTAATATGCCTTCGGTTACTACAATGGCATTATCTACCAGCATCCCTAAAGCTATAATCAAGGCGCCAAGCGAAATCCGCTGTAAATCAATGGCAAACAACTTCATGAAAATGAAGGTACCTAATACGGTCAGTAGCAGTATTACACCAATCAGTACGCCACTTTTAAAGCCCATAAATATTAAAAGTACAATAATAACGATGGCAACAGCTTCAAGTAGGCTGATAATAAAGCCACTAACTGACTTCTCAACCTCTTCTGGTTGGTTATAAACGCTGTTAATTTCCATACCATGTGGTCGTTGATACTCTAGTGACGCTAAATGGGCATCAATATTTGCACCTACATCAACAACGTTAACGCCAGTGCTAAACGACACACCTACCAGTAGTGCTTGCTGCTGGTTATAGCGAATAATATTGTTAGGGACTTCTGCGTACTCACGAAAAACGGTGGCAACGTCACCTAAGTAAATAAGCTCATTTTCACCAGGCTTAGAAATCAGTAGGTTTTCGAGCTCTTTTACGTCTTTAAATTCACCGGTTGGGTGTAAGCGAATTGATTCATCGCCAACACGCACTTTACCAGCGTTCGACACGCTATTTTGAGTTTGTAAAAGTTGATAAATACGATTAGGCGAAATACCTAACTGGGCAAGCTTGCGGGTTGAAATCTCAACCATAACTTGTGCTTGTTGCTCACCACCCACTGTTACTTTACTAACGCCATCAACCAAAACAAGCTCACGTTTTAAATAATCAACGTAATCTTTTAGCTCATCGTAAGAGTAACCATCGCCAGTGACTGCATACATCACCCCGTATACATCACCAAAGTCATCCATAATCTTGCTTGGATAAACACCTGAGGGCATCGACGATGCCTGATCATTGATTTTACGACGCAGTTCGTCCCATATTTGGCGTAAGTCTTGTTTACGATAATTGCTTTTCATCTCGACGGTAATTTGCGATTTACCCGGTGATGAAATACTGGTTACGTAATCAACATACGGCAGCTGTTGAATTGCATTTTCAATAGGGAAGGTGACTTCTTCTTCAACCTGCTGTGGTGACGCGCCCGGATAAAGGGTGATCACCATGGCTTTTTTTAGGGTGAATTCAGGGTCTTCAAGTTGTCCTAAGCCAAAGTAAGCGACGGTTCCACCAATAAGTAGAAACAGCGCGAACATCCAGCTAATGACTTTTCTTTCAATAGCGAGTGCAGCAAAGCTCATTATAAGCCTCGCTCTTTTTGCCATGGACGCACTTTCATGCCTTCTTCTAAAAAGTGCACACCAGCAGCCACAACGATTTGGCCTTCTTTAATACCTGATAGTACTTCAATGCCATCACGGTGTAATTGGCCAACTTCAACAGCTTGCTTGTGCACTAAACCGGTATTTTCGTCGTAAAGCCACACAAAGCTGTTGTCGTTTTCAGACTCAGTAGGCTCTGAGAATACCGCCTCAACAGGCAGTAATGTATAAGGTGATTGTGAACTGGTGATTTTGCTTAAGTCTATATCAACGCGGCCAGTCATACCGGCAAGTAGATTAAAATCTTCTGGCACAGGTAATGAAAACACAACTTTATACGTTAAAGTAATTGGGTCGGCTTGGGTATCAAACTCTTTAATGGTTAATTGATATGACTTGTTTGGATAACCATCAAATACAACATCAGGTTGATAGTGAACGTCTTTATCGATGCGTGCAATGAGTTTTTCAGGCACTTGAATAACCACATCCATTAGGTCGCGGGTTTCAAGGCGTAGGATGTTTTGTTTTGCTTGAATGTTTTCAAAGTTTTTCACAAATACCTTTGCCACAGTACCCGCGAACGGCGCGCGTAATTCGCTATTATCTAGGTTGGTTTTGGCAATTTTAAGCGCTGACTCAGCAACTTGTTTATTAGCAAGGGCTTGGTCTAACTCAGATTGGCTGGCAATTGAGCGGTTAAATAGCTTTTGCACACGCTCAAGTTGAGACGCTGCAAGTTCATAACGTGCTTTGCGCTCATCATATTGTAGTTGAAAATCTTCAGGATCCAGTTTGGCTAAAAGCTGGTCTTTCTCAACGTGTTGGCCCGCAAGAGCAGGGAACTCAAGTAACTCACCATTTACTCGAAAGGCAAGGTAAGATCCTTGGTTAGCAACCACTTCAGCAGGAAAGCTGCGAATGCTCTGCTCCGAATTATTACCAATATTAAACAGTTTTACAGGGCGAACTACCGGCTCTGCTTCACCTTGTTGTGCTTGCTCTGAACATGCCGCAAGTAACAGAAACATACTGCTCATTAACACGGCGGGTGCCAATCTCATTGTCTTCTCCATAGATAAGAAAGCATAAATTTGCTGCAGGATACGCTGCAAAGATATAAAATAAAAATTATTAAATTTTAGAAACAGCATAAGTTTTATTTATATAGTTTGCCATTAATGAATTTAAATCAATTAATCATTCTAGATGCTATTGTGCAAAGCTCTAGTTTGAGCCAAGCCGCACTTAAATTGCATAAGACTCAACCTGCGCTCACGCTAGCGATTAAGAAGCTGGAGTCAGAGCTAGGTTTTGAGCTGCTAGACCGTAGTCAATATCGATTACACTTAACTGAAAAAGGCCGAATTTTTTATCGAGAAGCCCGACAATTGCTTAATGCAAACAGTGAGTTAAGCTCACTCGCTAAAGAGCTTGCATTAGGTAATGAGGCCAATTACAAAATATGCTACGAGCAACTTTGTCATCAAAACAGCTATAACCAAGTGATCAGTCGTACATTTAAACGTTTTGCCAGTACAGAGTTTAGTATTTCTTCAGGTAAACGTTTTGTATCTCTTGAGCAAGTTAATAGCCATGAGGCTGATTTAGGAATTGGCCCTTGGTTTGATTTGTTTCATGCAACAGGGGATCTAGAAAGTTTGCCAATTGGTAAATTTGATATAGGTATTGTCAGCGCGCCTGATGTGGTGCCAAGTTCAATCACCTTTTCAGAAATTCAAAATTACCCGTGTTTAGCCATGTTTGAAAGCGACTTGAGCTTTGATAGCGATAGGCTTTCTTATACCTTAGGCTCTGCATTAATGAAAATTGACGATATAACCAGTGTTAAGTCGTTTTTACTCTCTGGTGCTGGCTGGGCAATGATCAGTTTGCAACATTGCCAAGCAGAAATCGACGCTGGTTTATTACAACAAATTAAAATAATCGATCGTGAACACCAGTTTGGTGCAGAAATTCGTGTATTTAGACAGCACTCGGTTCATCATGGCCCTGTTGCAAGAGCTATTTGGCAAGATTTTAGCGAGGTCAGTAAACATTATTTGGAGTCGAGTCGTGCAGCAGGCAACTAAAGAAGAGTTAATTTATACCATTATTTGTGCCATTCCTGAGGGGAAAGTTGCCAGTTATGGGCAAGTAGCAAAGCTTGCGGGATACCCTAATAACTCAAGGTTGGTGGGGCGGTTATTAAAAGTGATGCCCGAGGGATCAAGCATTCCGTGGCATCGGGTGGTTAATAGTCAGGGTAAAATATCGTTTCCTGAAGGCAGCAATAAGTATCTTGAGCAACGACAAAAACTACTCAGTGAAGGTGTTACCTTTAATAAAGCTAGAATTAACATGCGCCTGTACCAGTGGGACTAATATACATACAAGCTAATTGATAAGTAGTGACAAACACAGCCAACTAACACGAATACATGCCAAATTGCATGACTGTAATGGCGGGTTTTAGCGCTGTAAAACACAGTACCTAAACTGTAGGCAATCCCGCCAGCTAGCAGCCACCATAAAGCGCTTAAATCAAGGTTCAAATAAAGTGGGTAAACAAGTGCTAAGGCAAACCAGCCCATCAATAAATAGGTAGCGAGAGAGACTTTTTTATTCGTGTTTTTGACCAGTAATTTATACGCAACCCCACTAAGCGCTAAAGACCAAATAAATACCAAAGCGGCAATTGCCCAAGCCCCAGATAACGAAATAACTAAATAAGGCGTGTAGGTACCGGCAATAAGCAAGTAAATCGCACAGTGGTCACATTTTTTATAAATGGCTCGTATGCGCTCTCTGGTACTGGCGTGATATAAGGTCGAGGCTAAAAATAATACCAGTAGACTTGAGCCATACACGATGGCGCTCACCGTAGCTGACACAACTTTAGATTGTGAAATTAAGTCCCACAGTACATATACCGAAAACAGGACTCCCATGCCGTGAGTAAGCACATTAAGTTGTTCTTCTTGGTGTGAATAAGGGAGTTGTTCTGTCATATCTATCTACTAAAAATGAGTGAATAAAACAGTTTCAGTGTACAAGTGTGCGCTGAAGTTGGCAATGCTTATTTTTTCACTAAATGTTGGTCAAAAAATTTAAATTTGTTGGTTATATTAACCAGTCCTGAATGAGGTTGAAAAATAAAATTATATTTAAATTCTTATAAATCAATTAATTAAAAAATATTTTCAGTGTGGCACAACCTTTGATTAAGTAATTACGACTAATTACTTAAAGAGACAAGGAATACCACTATGAATAACTCACTTAAATTAACTACTGCTGCGTTACTTGTATTAGGGTCAACTCAAGCAAGCGCTACTGACTTTGAATTAGATATCAGCAACACAATTACACAATCTGTTAAAAGCTATGTTCAACAAGCGAGTAACGAGCTGAAGGAAAGTGTAATGAACAGCATTGAGTTTGATGCTCAAAAGTTACTAGATACTTACATGAGTGAAGATGCAATTGCTTCGAAAGAAGACGAAGTAAAAATTGCTCAAGCTCCTAAAGCAACAAACAAGCAGTAAGGAAACAAGACAATGAGTAGTGAAATCAGCTTATTTTTACTTATGGTTGCACCGGTTTTGAGTTTACTCAGTGCGTATGCATCAATCGAATTATTTCGTAACGTTGCGCAATGGTTCAACTTCTAGAGTACTAAGTAGATATTAAGATTTCATGAAATATTGATCGGCGGATTAAAAACGCACGTAATTAAAGGCATGTGGTTTTAGAATAGTAGACTTTATGAAGCGTGCGATTTTTCCTTTACCGGTTTTTATTTTACCTGAAGGGTTCACCAAGCTAAGAATTTTTGAGCAGCGTTACTTAACGATGGTCAAAGAAGCTGTACAAGATAATACAGGTTTTGTGCTGTGCACTTACCAACACGACACAGATCTTAACTTGCCAGAAATGGGTTGTTTAGTGCAAATAACCGACTTCAATCAAGATGATAGTGGCCAATTATTAATTGATGTTTATGCTGAACGTGCAGTGTCTATGCATAACGCATATCAAGATAAGCAGCAACTACGCCATGCCGACATCGAACTAATTACGTCGCCTTCATGGTATGTAAACACACCAATCAATGACGAAAACACCTTACTAAGCGACACGCTTCGTGCTGTGTTTGCAAATCAGCCTGATTTAGCAGGTCTATATAAAACCCCACAATTTGACAATCTTGCTTGGGTTGTTGCCCGCTGGCTTGAAATTTTACCTATTTCATTAGTTAAAAAACAACAACTTGCCTTTAAATCTAATTTTGAAAACTTGCTAAGTTTCCTCCATACTCTAATTAACAACGAATTTACTGATTAATGTGATCTCACATCAACTTTTTGGCGTATAAGTTTTTACGACAATAATTGGATGACACAAAGATGGTAAGTCAACAACTTCAAACCGGTTGTAAACCTAACACAGGTCAATATTCTGCCATGCCAGATACACCAAGCAAAGAGCTTGCTGATGCCTTATTTGCTGTAGCAACGCACCGTGATAAGCGTGCTTTTGCTGTGCTGTTCCAATATTTTTCGCCGAAAATAAAACGTTTTGGGATCAAACAATTTGGCTCTGAAGCGCAAGCGATGGAATTAGTTCAAGAAACCCTTACCTCTGTATGGCGCAAAGCGCATCTTTACCACAAAGAGAAAGGTGCGGCGACAACTTGGGTGTATACCGTGATGCGTAATGCTTCTTTCGATATGCTTAGAAAAATGAAGAGCAGTAAAGAAGAGTGCATTAGTGAAGATATCTGGCCATTGATTGATGAAGCCGAGCCAGGCCAGCATGAATTTAGTGACCATTTAGAAGATAAACAGATTAAACAATACCTTGATAAATTACCCCTTGCGCAACGTGAAGTTGTGCGCGGTGTATATTTCCAAGATATGTCGCAAGAACAGCTTGCTGAACATTTAAATATTCCCGTAGGCACAGTGAAGTCTCGTCTTCGCTTAGCCTTGCAGAAGTTACGCAATGAAATGGGAGATCACCATGATTAAGCACCATCCTAGCAACGAATTACTTGCCAAGTTCAGTGAAGGGAATCTACCTGCCACTTTGAGTGTTGCAGTCGCTATTCATGTTGAAATGTGTCCTGTGTGTCAAAAAGAGCTCGCTGCGCTTGAAGCGAAAAATGCAGACAATGTATTTACTGAAATAGCTACCGACTTGGATGATATGTTCGATCAAACACTTTTTGATGCCATCACCGCTGATGAAACGATTGATGAAGTGTACGAGCAAGCGCAGGTATCGGTTGATGTTAAAGACAAAACCTACACCTTACCCAGAGCGCTCACGCGTATTGGCCACAGCAAGTTTATGCAAATTGGTAAGCTTGCCCGCTCTCGTATTGATTTAGATGATGGCGCGTTACGAGCAAGCCTGCTGCATATTGATGCGGGTGGTGAAATACCTGAGCACACACATACTGGATTTGAGCTCACTTTATTACTAGATGGGGAGTTTAGTGATGAAGACGGAGACTATGTACCAGGTGACTTTATGATGTTAGATGGCCGTCACAATCACACACCAAAAACGATTGAAGGGTGCTTGTGCTTTACAGTTGTTAGTAGTGCCCTACACTTCAATAAAGGTATTAGTAAATTACTGAACCCAATTGGTAATCTTATCTATTAGAAGAGTTTATATGCAGCAATCGACAATTAAAATTGGTTTAAGTGCCTGTTTAGCTGGCGACAAGGTTCGCTTTGACAGCGGGCACAAGAAATCTAATTTTTGCATGGATGAGTTGGCTAACCATGTTGAATATAAAAAGTTTTGTCCTGAAGTAGCGGTAGGGCTGCCAATCCCTCGACCAACTATTCGTCAAGTGCGTGTTGGCGATACTATTAAAGTGTGTCGCCCAGATGGCACTGGCGATGTTGGCCCTAAATTAACTGAATACGGCAAACGTGTTGCAACAGAACAAACGGCAGATTTAAGCGGCTTTGTGTTTTGCGCGAAAAGTCCTAGTTGCGGTATGGAACGTATTAAAATCTACAACGAAGCGGGTACTGGCAATACCTCAGAAGGTATCGGCTTTTTTGCAGAGCAAATAATGGCGCATAACCCATTGTTACCATGCGAAGAAAACGGTCGTTTAAATGATATGCACCTTCGCGAAAACTTTGTAATGCGTGTTTATACCTACAAACACTGGCAAACATTAAGCGAACAACCACTCACAGTTCATCGATTGACTCAGTTTCATGCCCAATATAAGTACTTATTGATGGCTCATAACTACGAAGCTTACCGTAGTCTAGGAAATCTACTTGGCACTTTTGATGGCGAAGATATCCAAACTTTGGCTGATGAATATATTTTAGGGTTAATGACAGCCCTTAAAAAACCGGCTTCACGTAAAAATAACGCAAATACCTTAATGCATTTGCAAGGTTATTTTAAAAAATCGCTTTCTAAGATTGAAAAGCAAGAACTACGTGATGCCATCGATGAATATCGCCAAGGCTTAGTGCCACTATACGTACCACTTACGCTAATTAAGCATCATTTAAAAGTGCATCCAAACGAGTATCTTGCTAAGCAAGTGTATCTTGACCCCTATCCGAACGAATTAAAACTACGCTACGGAATTTAATGAATACATTATTTTGGTTTAGGCGCGATCTGCGCCTTTTTAATAACGACGCCTTGTATTATGCAATCGAAAATGGTTGCAGAAATGCGGTATTTTTTATTACTGAAAAGCAATGGCAAAAGCATGATGTGGCTGCTATCCAGCTAGATTTATTAAAGCGTAGGCTTAGCTTCTTGGGGGAGCTTTTAGCTAGCAAAGGTATTGAATTACATATTATTGATGCAGCCGATTACGCAGGCTGTGTTGAAAAATTAGCGTCATTTTGCGAGCAGCATCAAGTAAAAAATGTCTACGCTAACAACGAATATGAGCTTAATGAAGTAAACCGAGATAAAGCCTTTTTACAGCACGCTGACAGCTATGGGATTGCTTTTTATGCATACGACGGCGATGTGATTGCGCCACCGGGAAGCATCAAAAATCAAAGCGGCGAAATGTTTAAAGTATTTACGCCATTTAAAAATGCATGGCTAAAAGTTTATCAAGACACCCACTTTTATTTTGCTGAGCCGCCGAAGATGTTCGAGCCAATTGAGTGGCAGCCAAGTGAGTTATTAGCCTCAGACGGCAGCTCAGAAAAATGGCCTGTTGATGATGAAACGCTCAGTCACGTTTGCGCGCGCTTTATTGAAGAAAAACTCGCAACATATCAAGACCAACGAGATATCCCAAGCATTAAAGGCACCTCGGGGTTAAGCCCTTATTTAGCCCTTGGTATTGTCAGCGTTCATCAATTATTGGCACTGATCCAACAGCACCACCCAGATGTACTACGAAGCAGTAAAAGTAACTTATTTTGTTGGGTTAACGAATTGATTTGGCGTGAGTTTTACCGTCACCTTATCGCGATTTATCCAAACCTAAATAAGTACGAAAATTTTAACGATAAATACAACGCTGTGAAATGGCGTGATGATGACAGCGACTTTAAAGCATGGTGCGAAGGTAAAACAGGCTACCCGTTAGTTGATGCTGCAATGAGGCAGCTTCTGCAAACTGGCTGGATGCATAACCGATTACGCATGGTGGTTGCGAGCTTTTTAACCAAGCATTTATTAATTGATTGGCGTAAAGGCGAGCGTTTTTTTATGCAGCACCTAATAGACGGCGACCTTGCATCTAATAACGGTGGCTGGCAATGGGCTGCTAGTACAGGGTGTGATGCTCAGCCATATTTCCGAATTTTTAACCCTATCACCCAAAGCGAGCGGTTTGATCCAGATGGTGAATTTATCCGTAAATATTTACCAGAGCTGGAAAAAATACCTGCTAAGAAAATCCATTTTCCGCATGATTACCTAGCGAAACAGGGTAAGTCGAGCAGTTATTGGCCAGCAATTGTTGATCATAAAGCCGCACGAGAGCGAGCGCTTAACGCATTTAAGGTGTGACATGGACAAGGCGATCCTTGATAGGTTTATTGATGTTTATCAAACACTCAATAAAGACAATTTACAGTTATTGAATGAAATCTATCATACAGATATTCATTTCGCAGATCCCTTGCATGCGGTAAATGGTCTTGGGGAACTGCGTGAATACTTCAAAAACCTTTACGCCAATGTACTTTCTTGCGAATTTGTTATTGAAGACAGCTATGTTACTGAAAATACCGAGGGCAAAGACGACATCGCGTTTATCTATTGGACTATGCAATATCGACATCCAAAGCTTAACAAAGGCCAAGCAATCTCGGTTGCAGGACATAGTCGTTTAAAGTTTGCTGGCGATAAAATAATTAATCATCGCGACTATTTTGACGTAGGCGCTATGCTTTACAGGCATATTCCCGTGCTTGGCTCGGCTGTGAAATACATCGATAAAAGAGCGAGTGCATAATGACGACATTAATTACAGGTGCAACTTCAGGTATTGGCGAGTCATTAGCAACGCTTTATGCAGACAATAATGAACAGGTCATTGCATGCGGTAGAAATTCAGAAAAGCTTGCTAAATTGAGCCAACATCAAAATATTGAGTCTTGCCAGTTTGATGCAACAGACCTTCAAGATATTCGTTCGAGCACAGTGGCTTATACGCAATTTGACCGGGTTATTTTAAATGCTGGCAATTGTGAGTACATTGATGATGCTCGCAATTTTGACAGTAGCTTGTTTGAACGGGTGATCACGACCAATCTGCTCAGTATGGGCTATTGCCTTGAGGCGCTATTACCAAAAATAAAGCCCGGTGGTCAGCTGGTGCTCGTAAGCTCTAGTGTGACTTATTTACCCTTACCGCGCAGCCAAGCATATGGTGCGTCTAAAGCCGGTGTAAGTTATTTAGCTAATAGCTTAGCGGTTGATTTAAAAGATATCGATGTCACTTTAGTTCACCCTGGTTTTGTTAAAACGCCGCTGACTGATAAAAACGACTTTCCTATGCCTATGGCGGTGAGTGCAGAAAAAGCGGCAAATTATATTTATAAAGGGGTCGCGAAAAGGCGCAAAGAAGTGCACTTTCCGCACCGTTTTACCTTCATTTTAAAATTTTTAAGAATGCTTCCTACGCCACTTTGGCTGAAGCTTGCAAAAGGATTATCACGTTGAAAAAAGTGGCTGTTATTGGATCTGGCATAGCGGGTTTAAGCTGTGCGCACCTATTGCATAAACACTACGATGTAACCGTATTTGAAAAAAACGACTACATAGGTGGCCATACTGCAACCATAGACGTAAAAGTTGATGGCGTTGAGTACGCTGTTGATACAGGCTTTATTGTCTTTAACGACCGAACTTACCCATATTTTGAAAAACTACTTAAGCGCTTGGGCGTTGAGCGTCAGAAAACCCAAATGAGCTTTAGTGTGCATAACGAACAAACAGGCTTTGAATATAACGGTCATACTTTTTGGAGCTTGTTCGCACAAAAACGCAATATCTTTCGCCCTAAATTCTGGAAACTTTTAAAAGACATTGTGCGCTTTAATGATGTGTGTAAATCATTACATGCTGAAAAAAATTACAAAGCAAATCAAACTCTAGGTGAGTTTTTAGACGAGCATGATTTTAACGAGTTCTTCCGTTTTCATTATATCTTGCCGATGGGCGCTGCTATTTGGTCAACAAGCATTAAAGAGATGGCGCAAGTTGGCGTAGAGTTTTTTGTTAAGTTCTTTTATAACCATGGTTTGTTGGACATCACTAATCGCCCGCAGTGGTATGTTATTCCGGGTGGCTCTCGCGAATACATTAAACCTATGATCCAAGGTTTTGCTGATAAAATTCGTTTAAATAGTAATATCAGCTCGGTATCTCGAAAAGATGACAATGTGCATGTTCATTTTGATGATGGCCACAGTGAATCATTCGATAAAGTTGTGTTTGCTTGCCACTCAGATCAAGCTTTAAAGCTGTTATTAGACCCAAGCGAAGACGAAAAAAGTGTTCTCTCAGCGATACCTTATACGGCTAATTCAGTGGTACTACACACTGATACTACACTGCTACCAAAACGCAAAGCAGCATGGGCGAGTTGGAATTATCTGTTAAATAACAACACAGACAAAGCTGCTGTTGTAACTTATCAGATGAATATTTTGCAAGGGATTCAAAGCGACACGCAATTTTGTGTCACGCTTAACCACCTTGATGGCATTAAAAAAGATAAAATTTTACGCGAGTTTACCTATCATCACCCGGTATTTAATAAGCAGTCGATTGCCGCTCAGCAGCAAAAGTCTCTTATTGACGGTAAAAATAACAGCTATTTTTGCGGAGCGTACTGGTACAACGGCTTCCACGAAGATGGTGTAAGAAGCGCTGTAAATGTGGCAAAGCAACTCGGAGTCGAGTTTGAATAGCGCCATATATGTAGGTGATGTTCGCCATAGGCGCTTTGCCGTAAAAGAGCATCACTTTAAATACCCGCTTTATATGATGTGGGTCGATTTAGCTAAGCCTGATGAGCTTAATGGAGTTCATCCTTGGCTTGGCTTAAGTGGTTTCAAGGCGCTTAAATTTAATCAGAGCGACTATTTTAATTATCAAACCGATATGCAGTTGCCACTCAAGCAGCGTGCACTTAACAAAATTAAAGAGCTTGGCATTGACGATGAATTTACCCATGTTTTTATGCTCGGACAGGTGCGCTGTTTAGGAATTTATTTTAGCCCGGTTAACTTTTTCTTCTTCCAAACTAGTCATGGCGAGTTCACTCACATGCTTGCTGAAGTCAGCAACACGCCCTGGAATGAACGTCATTATTATGTCGTACCCCTTGAAAAAAAAGTGAACTTTAAAAAGGTTTTCTCCGTATCACCTTTCATGAACTTAGATATGAACTATCATTGGCATATTAGAATGAATTCTGATAACACCATGATTCATATTGAAAATAAAAAAGACGACACTCTTTTGTTTGATGCAACCCTGCGTTTGCAAAAGCAGCCTCTCACGAAAGAGCAGGTTAGTGCCGTGCTTAAACAGTTTCCGGCTATGACGTTAAGTATTTTTAAAGGTATTTACCTTCATGCTTTGAAGTTGTTTTGCAAACGTGTGCCATTTATTGGCCACTCGGGCAAATAAGAGAATTCAACTAGGTGATGTGATGGAAAAAGTATCAAATTTAACACAAGCCCAAACGACCGGCTGGATGACAAAGCTTTATAAAAAACTGGTAATAGGTGCATTCAACAGTATCAACATCGGTTGCATTACTCTTAAAGAGGGTAACCAAACAGAGCAATTCGGTGACATTACAAGTGATTTACACGCAACGGTCACGGTAAATGATGCTGCTATGTATAAGTCATTTGCGTTATCTGGCAGTGTGGGTGCCGGAGAGGCTTATATTCTCGGCTATTGGGATTGTGACAACCTCACTAAACTTATCGAAATATTTGCCCTTAATCAAGATCAGCTAGATGCATTCGAGAAAAAATTCGCCTTCTTAAGTGGCATTGCGCACCGAGTTAATCACATTAAAAATAAAAACTCAGCAAGCGGTTCAAAAAAGAACATTGCGGCGCACTATGATTTAGGCAACGATTTATACAGTGCATTTTTAAGTGACGAAATGTTGTATTCATGTGCTGTTTACCCGTCAAAACAAGCTAGCCTTGAAAAGGCCCAAGCGCACAAACTAGCATTGATTTGTGAGCAGGTTGATTTACAACCTGGTGATTCGGTGATTGAGATTGGCACAGGGTGGGGCGCATTTGCGATTTATGCAGCAACACATTTTGATTGCCATGTAACAACGACCACCATTTCTGATGAGCAACATGCCTATGTTGAACAAAAGGTTAAAGAGCTTAACCTTGAGCATAAAATAACGTTATTAAAGCAGGATTACCGCCTCTTAGAGGGCAAGTACGATAAGCTTGTATCAATTGAAATGATTGAAGCTGTTGGGCATGAGTATTTGCCAGGCTTTTTTGCCAAATGTCAGTCTTTATTAAAAGACAGTGGTGCAATGCTTATTCAAGCAATCACCATAGCTGATCAGCGTTACAGTCATTACCTTAAAAATTCCGATTTTATTCAGCAGTACATCTTCCCAGGTGGCTGTTTACCTTGTTTAGACGAAATGAACAAGCAAATAAAGCAGCAAACAGACATGGTTGTGCACAGTGTAAAAGATATTGGTGTTCACTATGCAAGAACTTTGGCTGATTGGCGTGAGCGTTTTGTGGCTAGCTGGCCTGAAATAGATAAAGTGAAATTTGACCAGCGATTCTATCGCTTATGGTTATTTTATTTAGCTTACTGTGAAGGTGCGTTTAGAACCCGTGCTATCAGTACCGTTCATTTAGTTGCCCGTAAACCTCGTTTTGGCCATTCTGGCGATGATATCGCGCTCGATTATTAATTTTGCTTTGTTTCAAGGGGTATGGTTTATGGCCTTACTCCTTGAGCACAACTCTCTGATACCCGCTTTAGCTGTTGTCGCTTTGATGATTTATCTATCAAAGCAACGCCAGCAAGATAGTTGGCTACTCTTATGTGGTTTGCCTCTCGCACTGGGCTATGAATGGCTTGCCAGCAGCTTAAATTTACTTGCCTTTAAAGTAAGCCCTTTTCCTCTATGGCTTGCTGTACTTTGGGCTGCACTACTTTTAACCATTAATACTTCGATGCACTTTCTACAAAAGCTGCCTTGGTATATTGCTTGGGGTGTTTGCGCGCTATTTGCTCCTGCTAGTTACTATGCTGGAATGCGCTTTGAAGTGCTTAATACTGAGCTCGTTCTTTGGCAGTTTTGGCTCGTTTATGGTTTGGGTTGGGCAAGTATGTTTATGGCTATTATCGCTATTAATAAGCGATTTTTAGCGGCTAAATGATCAGTTTTAGGTGGTTTTTCGTAGTGTTTTACAACACAACTTTAAGGATTATTCGATGAAACAGTCACTTAATTTAAGTTTATTTGCTGCGTTATTGTTCTCTGCGGGCGTATATGCAAATGGCTTTAAAACGGTGGGCCAAGCGAAAATGGAGTATCTGTTTTGGGATGTTTATAACGCTAAATTAGAGACCCCATCGGGTTCGTATCAGTTTGGCCAACACCCCAGCAAACTTACACTGACTTATTTGCGGGATTTCGATGCGAAAGACATCGTCAAAGCAACCAACGAGCAATGGCAACATTTAAAGCTCAATGACATGGTTGGTGCTTACGATAAACAATTATTAGCCCTTTGGCCTGATATCAAAAAAAACGATTCGTTGTCGTTTCAAACCAACGAGCAAGGAATTGGTACTTTCTACTTTAATGATAAAAAGCTAGGTCAGATCGATGATAATAGATTCGCTGACAACTTCTTAGCAATTTGGTTAAGCGCCGATACGTCTGAACCATCACTTCGTAAACAGCTTATTGGAGGGAAACATGATTAAGCTCAAAGCACTCTTTATTTTTGCTATGGTACTGTTAATTACCAGCTGCTCTGCGCCTGATGTTGATTATTATCAAGGAACAGAGCCTAAGTTTGACTTTAAGCAGTTTTTTAGTGGTGAGCTCAAAGCCTACGGCGTTGTGCAAGACCACAAGGGCGAGTTAACTCGTAAGCTGGTAGTTGACATGCAAGCATCTTGGAACGGCAATCAGGGAGTGATTGACGAGCAATTTGTTTATGATGATGGCGAAACGCAAACCCGTGTTTGGTACATTACCATTAATGATGATGGCAGTATCACAGGGACAGCATCAGATGTGATTGGCGAAGCAAAGGGTGAGAGCAATGGAAGCGTGTTCCATTGGACATATTCTGTCGAGCTTCCATATGATGGTAGTACTTTAGTGGTAAATTTCGATGATTGGATGTACTTGGTAACACAATCACGCTTGATAAACCGTACCGCTATTGATAAGTTTGGCTTTGAGGTCGGGGAAGTTACCTTGGTTATCGAGAAAATTGAATGATGGTTTGGCTATCATAAAATTTTGTGATGGAAGTTAAATTAAGTCTTTATTAATACTGATGTCACTAACCTTGTGATTGATAGTTAAATAGTAGTCATTTTTGAATAAATTACGTAAAAATAGCAATTTGCTGTTGCTAACTTCTCAAAAATGCATAAAGATAGGTTTTGCGAAGGCAAAATAATAACGAATAGGAATCTAACAATGAATAAAGCTCAATTAGTTGAAAAAATTGCTACTGATGCAGAAATCTCAAAAGCGGCAGCAACTCGTGCACTAGATGCATTCACTGGCGCAGTTACTAGCTCTCTTAAAGAAGGTAACTCAGTAGCATTAGTTGGTTTCGGTACTTTCTCAGTAAAAGAGCGCGCAGCGCGTACTGGCCGTAACCCACAAACTGGTGCAGAAATCCAAATCGCAGCAGCAACTATCCCAAGCTTTAAAGCGGGTAAAGGTCTTAAAGACCAAGTTAATCCTTAATAGGGTAACTTACTAATTATTGAAAAAAGGGCTTATAGCCCTTTTTTTGTATCTGGAGTTTTGTCGCGCTAGCGAAAAAGGCTTATGCCTTTAACGCTTTATCACCACGACCAATACCAACCGCACCTGAACGTACAACTTCAATAATGTCTGATTCATGACGCAAAGTATCAAGGAAGGATTCAATTTTTTCTGTGCTCGCGACAAGCTGCAGTGTGTAGCTGTGGCGCCCCATATCTAAAATAGCACCTTGGAATACATCAGCAACACGCGTTACTGCTGCTCGAGTGGTTTCATCTTGGGCAAAAACTTTCACTAATAATAGCTCACGCTCGATGTGCGCCATTTCGGTTAAGTCAATAATCTTAAGAACATCTACAAGCTTGTTCACTTGTTTAGTGATTTGCTCAACGATGCGATCATCACCCATGGTTGTAATGGTAATACGCGAAAGAGAATGATCGTCAGTCGTGCCAACAGTCAGGCTATCGATGTTGTAAGCGCGCTGTGAAAATAAGCCTACAATGCGCGATAACGAGCCAGGTTCGTTTTCTAATAAGATTGATAAAATACGGCGCATTATGCTTTTACTCCTTTACGTAACCACATATCATCGACTGCCCCTAGCTTGATTTGCATAGGGTAAACATGTTCTTTTTCATCTACACAGATGTCTAAAAATACCAGTCTGTCGTTAATAGACATGGCTTTTTCAATAGCAGGTTGTAGTTCATCAATATGATCAACGCGAATACCTACGTGGCCATAGCTTTCTACTAATTTCACGAAATCGGGAAGTGATTCCATGTAAGAAGATGAGTGACGACCTGAATACATCATATCTTGCCACTGACGTACCATGCCCAGTGAACGGTTATTCAACGACACAACTTTCACAGCTAAATTGTATTGTAAGCAAGTTGATAGCTCTTGAATGTTCATCTGAATTGAACCATCACCCGTCACACAGATAGACTCTTTATCAGGGAAGGCAAGCTTAACGCCCATTGCCGCAGGTAAACCAAAGCCCATGGTGCCTAAGCCACCAGAGTTAATCCATTGGCGAGGGTGTTTAAACGGATAATACTGAGCTGCAAACATTTGATGCTGACCTACATCAGAGCTAATGTAAGCATCACCATTGGTTGCCTTATAAATTGCCTCGATAACCGCTTGTGGTTTGATTTTATCGCCATCCGTGCTGTAGCTTAGGCATTTTTGTTCACGCCAGCTAATGATTTGACGCCACCAATCTTCTTGTGCAGAACGATCAATTGAAATAGGGCTTTTATCAATCGCTGTTTGTAACTGTTCAAGCACTGTTTGTAAGCAGCCAACAACCGGGATGTGCGCTTTAATTGTTTTAGAAATTGAGGTTGGATCTACATCAACATGAACGATAGTCGCATTAGGGCAGAACTTTTTAACGTTATTTGTTACCCGATCATCGAATCGAGCGCCTAAAGCTAAAATAACATCAGCATTTGCCATGGCTTTATTTGCCTCAAGGCTACCATGCATACCTAACATACCAATAAAGTTAGGGTGAGTACCGCTTATACCACCTAGGCCCATTAAGGTGTTAGTGATTGGCGCATTTAATGATTCAACCAAGTGAGTCAGTTGCTCAGAGGTATTTGATAGAATAATGCCGCCACCTGAGTAAATAACCAGTTTTTTAGCTTCTAAAATTGCGCTCACTGCTTTGCGAATTTGTTTTGAGTGGCCTTTAGTGTTCGGGTTATAAGTTCGAAGCTCAGTTGTTTTTGGAAATTCGAATGGGAACTTTAACTCAGGGTTAAGCATATCTTTAGGTAATTCAACCACAACCGGACCAGGGCGGCCTGTGCTGGCTAAGTAGAATGCTTTTGCTAAGATTGTTGGAATATCTTTTGCGCTACGACAGTTATAGCTGTGCTTTACGATAGGGCGAGAACAACCAACAATATCTGTTTCTTGGAATGCATCATCACCAATTAAACCAGTAGGAACTTGGCCAGATAACACCACCATTGGGATAGAGTCCATGTATGCTGTCGCGATACCTGTTACACAGTTTGTCGCGCCAGGGCCTGACGTTGCTAGCACTACACCGACTTCACCGGTAGCACGGGCATAACCATCAGCCATATGAGTTGCGGCTTGTTCGTGACGTACTAAGATATGTTCAATATCTTCTTGTTGAAATAACGCGTCATATAAATCAAGAACAGAGCCACCTGGGTAGCCAAAAATATACTTAACATTCAATTCTTTAAGTGCCCGAACAACTAGTTCGGATCCATTATATTCAGTTGTACTCATCCTCATTCCTCTGTGTGTGCAAGCATAAATGCATAAAAAAACCCCCGCATATGGCGGGGGTTTTTAAAAAGCGTGCTTTCACCTTTTAATAGCCTCCCGCTGGGCTTGTAACTAAGACCAGTACGAGAACGTTGACGACTAAAAGGTGACGGCGAATAATCATTATTCTTTAATTTTCTTCTAAAAAATACACAGCCGACTAGATGGCTGCTGTTTAAAAAATGTTAGGAGTATTTTTAAGCGTTTTGGAAACTGATGTCAACCGTAAATGTGGCTTTTTGCATTAATTTTTCTATATTTGAGCTTTTTGATATTTTTGTTGCATCTAGATGCTTAGTTGTCATTATTTTGGGGTGTAAATATGCATTGAATTGTTCGTGTGGAAAATGGCTAATCAAACCAATAGATAATACATTTACGTTACTGCCTTGCATAACTTAGCTACTATCAGAATCGGTTTCTTTTTTATAATTAGACACCCACTTTAACACCTCGCTACAATAAGGTTTGGATATTTTTATTAAATAGACACTCAACTTATATTTAATCAGTTTAATGAGACACCCAACTTATTTTTAAAAAGATGTAGTTTAAGTAAGATGTGAATTATTGAGAACAAGCTGAATTGCTAGAAAGAATAGTGATTTTTCATTGTCATTTATTAAATTTCAGCCTTATGTGCTGAGTTAATCTTTAAAATTTTACACACTGGTCAGCGCTAGTTGCAAAAGTCGTTATGCCTCTAGAATTAAAAGGATTGGATTTGTAAGACTGATTTTTAGTGTCGAATGCGTACCTAAGTAAATAAGGCTAAGCTATTAGCTATAGAACTTCTTCGTTTTCGTTTCATATGATTTGTATAAGCTGTGATAGCTTGTTCTTTACCCGCCGTATTTTTAAATGAGCGTGAAAAAGAGGTGGTGAGTGTAAGCCAGTTATCAATACAAATATTTAATCGTTCAAGAATTGGTAACGCATCTTCGGGGATTCTCCCTGGCTTATCTTCTCGTATTGAGCGGCCAGTCCAATCGACGAGTTGTAGGTATGTTTTGAGCTCAAAAGGTAGTCCGTTAGGCATATGTTTACGTGGTTTACCTGCAAAACGCATAAGTGATTTTGGTTGCTTATTGTTTTGAGCTGCATGAATTCTAGATTTAATACTGGTGTAGTCAGATTCTTCTGGTAAATCAGCCGCTTTTGCTCTTACAGGGTTCAAATCAACATAGGCAAGACAAGCGGCAAGTGCTGCTTCATCAAGTAAAGCTTGTGACTTAAAGCGACCTTCCCAAAACCGTCCTTTGCACTCATCTTCTTGATTCGCTTTTCGTGCAATACCCTCATTAAGAACACGCATAAACCAACTAATGCTGCTGAGCCTCTCACGATATAAATTTACTCTGGTATTAACTGAAGCGAGTTCGGCTTGTGTTAGCAATTCACCATTTAAGAATCGTTGGCATAGGAATGTAATTTTAAATAACTTGTGCCACCTAATCAGAATAGCCTTTTTATTTAGACGCTTAGCTTTTGCAATATCGATATGAAGAACGAGATGAGTGTGATTACTCATAACCGCGTAGGCGCAAATATCAATACAAAATATCCTGCCAAGTTGAAGTAGTTTCTTTTCAACCCAATCGCGCCTGTGTTCATATGAACGACCAGTTAGTGGGTCTTGCCCGCACAAAAAAGCGCGACGAACGCAGCGTGAAATACAATGATAGTAAGGTGTGCTTGAAACGCTAATTAAGTTTCTACGAGGGGTTGCCATGCTCTTCTCCTCCATGAGTTGAACAGTGTAAGTTTAGTCATAATTTTGAGAAGTGAGAAATATTAAATTGGATGTCTGGTTAGTATATTGAAAGAATAAATGTGGGTGTCTAGTTTTATGTGTTTAAATCTTGTTAGATAAAGTGGGTGTCTGATTAAGTTGTTGTTAGATAAAGTGGGTGTCTGGTTAAGTTGGGGTAATAAAAAAGCCAGTCGTAGACTGGCTTTTGCTAGGTGGTTAAGGGCTAAGTTTATTAGCCCCAAACAAGTGTTCTATTATAGACGCTCAATTACAGCTTGAGTGAAGTCTGTAGTACCGTGGCTGCCACCTAGGTCACGAGTTGTACGGTCGCCTGACTTGATAACATCAGCAACTGCGCTGCGGATGCGCTCTGCAGTGTCGCCCATACCTAAGTGCTCCAGCATTTGGATAGATGCTAAGATCACTGAAGTTGGGTTTGCAAGGTTTTTGCCTGCAATGTCTGGTGCACTACCATGTACAGCTTCGAAGATAGCAGCATCTTCACTGATGTTTGCGCCAGGAGCCATACCTAAACCACCAACAAGACCAGCACATAGGTCAGATAGGATGTCACCGAATAAGTTTGTAGTAACGATTACATCAAACTCATCAGGAGTCATAACTAGTTTCATACAAGTTGCATCAACAATCATTTCGGTTGATTCGATTTGTGGGTAACGCTCAGCTACTTCACGTGCAACTTTTAAGAATAAACCAGATGTAGATTTAAGGATGTTAGCTTTGTGTACAGCAGTTACTTTTTTACGGCCTTCACGTACCGCTAGCTCGTATGCAAAAGTAACGATTTTTTCTGCACCTTCACGGGTGATTTTTGACATTGCTTCTGCTTCGTTACCATCTTCAGAAACAACTTGGCCAAGACCTGAGTACATACCTTGCGTGTTTTCACGAATAGTGATGATGTCGATGTCATCGTAACGAGCTTTTGTACCTGCAAATGACTTAACAGGACGAACGTTAGCGTAAAGGCCAAACTTTTTACGTAAAGTTACGTTGATCGAAGTGAAACCTTCACCAACTGGTGTTGTTAATGGACCTTTTAAAGTGATCTTGTTACGCGCGATTGTGTCGATTGTTTCTTGCGGAAGTAACTCACCAGTTTTTTCTAGGGCAGCAAGGCCAGCATCAACGAATTCATAATCAAAATCGCAACCTGCAGCTTTAAGGATCTCAAGTGCTGAATCAATAATGCTAGGACCAATGCCGTCGCCTTTGATCACTGTGATGGTTTGTTTAGCCATTTACTTTTCCTATTTATGAGTAGATAAACACGTAAACTTATCGCGAAATAGCATGCGATTTACTTGTTAGAGGGCTTACGTGGATGTGTTTGAAAATTTAAGCGGCTTTTATAGCAATTTATTCAGCTTTTTGCCAGTTTATCCTGTGAATACTGACTATAAATAGACTAAAGTTCATATTTATTTAACGTTTTCGCACTTTTTAACAACACAATCTAAAAATTGTCTGCAAATTCACAGTTTTTGAGATATGCATAAAAATCTGCTTTTGATTGCCATCCAGCGGCCGATAAACTATCGAAAATAATTTGTTCCTGCCAACTACTAAAAAGTGCTTTTGGCTGAAAAACATAATAAGTAAATAGCTTAATCGCGACCCAATGCTTTTCATTGATATCAAGTGTTTGTTTATCATGTTGCTCACTACCAAGTAAATGTTGTGTCCAACTGTTATCGCCAATCAGTTGATTTAAATACGCCGTTAGTGGTTCTTGGTTTAACTGACTAATCCCAAACAAACAGCCAAGAGGAGGGCTAATCACTTGTTTTTCAGCTTGCTCAAATACCGTTTTACGGGAAATACTGGTTGCTTGATGTTCACAAAGATAAAGAACATAGGCATACAATGGCAAAGCAACCTGCTCAAATTGAATTGAATCGATGTGTTTAAATAACGCTTGGATAATACGTACCATGTTCTCAAGCCGCTTAGAGATATGCTGAAAAAGTGGGTGAGAGGTGGTTGCGACTAAGCGTTGAAATAATACTTTTTGAATAATCGCAGGGGCGTTATCGTATCCGACCATAGATAAACAATGGCGCAAGTCTTTAGCTCTTTGCTGCTCTTTATTATAGGGTTTAGCGGCAACAGTGAGCTGTGTTATTAATTCAGGGTAGGGGCTTAAAAGCTTATTTAAACCTTGATAGCTATATTCTTTTGATACTTTTAATGCACTAATTAACGTTAAATATTGTTGCCTACGTTGCTCATTTATTGGTTGTGGCTCAGCAAAACTTATGTTCTCACTAAACCATACTGTGTAGAGCAAGCGAGTATCTTTACAAGGCCTTTGCTTAGCGCAAGTCGTTAAGCTTGCCTTGATGCGATGCCAACGAATTTTTTCAGGACGACTCACATCGACTAAAATATGACGACCATGTTCATCTGTCGCTAAATAGATAAGTACTTGTTCGGCATATTTTACTTCACTGGCCGGAATGTAAGGGCCAATATGCGCAATCAGAGCTTTTATGGCATTTTGTGCAAATTCGTTCGGTGTACGCAAATATATATCAGCTAACGCTTTGTATACGCTTATGTGCCCACCTGACTCGCGATAAGTCGTATTCATCGCAATAATATTAGCCAAAGCAACTAAGGTTGTTGCACCATCGTAAATCATAATTTTCGGTGCACTTAGTAGTGCTTGTTTATACTTATTTAGACGCGCTAATAAATGCTGAATAGGCAGTGTATGCGAGCCTGACTCTTTTAGTAATTTTGCCGCTAATTGATGACGGCATTGCCATAGTTTTTTATCTTGCGGGGTGAGTGCTTTACTTGCTGCCAATTTATTACTTTGCGATTGCACGCACAGGTAATTAGCTAAGCAGCAACTAATAATTTGCTCACTAATAGCTTGGTTGTAATTAAGACTACGGCATAAAATGCAGGCTACAACACATTGGTTTACGACTAAATTTGTGGTGTAGCCGTGGTTCGCTACATACAAGCTTAATTGCGCTTGCATCCCTTTTGGGTAGGCTTGGTATAATAGGTAGTACCGCTCAGCAAGGTTACTTAATAAAGGGAAGATTTGAGACCATTTTTGCTTTTGATGGTAAAGTTTAAGTAATTGGTGCGTACTATCAAATAAGCGCGCTAGCTCCCGAGGGGTTACATTTTCCATCATAAGCGTTTAGGTTTCTTGTTGATAGCTTTCATAGGCACTTGGCCCCCATAACACCAACTGACCATTCTTAAAAAGTAGGCCCGTGCACTCGTCTATTGTCGTTATTCCATCGGATTTAACGTGCTGAGTGCGGTAAAAAATTATTTGCCAAACATTGTCTTCGGTGCGTTTTGCATAGGTTAGATCGGGGCTGCCTAAATAATCAAGCACCGCATTTAGATTTTCAGGTTTATCAACAGACAGCTTTGCAATATATCGCTTATTGAAGGCTTCACGGTCTTGCCAGATCATGGCTTGCGGATCATCTTTATAAAAAGTGATCACGAGGGTTGCTATCAGTGCATAAACACCTAACCCAAGTACCAGATATTGGAAAACCTTTTTAAACATGTGTAACTCTATAAAATTAACGCGAATTTTCAGTATACGCTCAGTTGGCCAACTGTGCTACGAGATTGCGACTAATTGAGCCTTAGCTGCTTTAAACTAAAGCCTAAGTTAATATCAGTACGCAGCATGACGAGGTTTTTTGATATCACAAACATCTCCATTTCTGAGCTTAGCTTGCGTTTAAGAGTAGGGTTTAGCTCATCGTCGTTTATGGCCGCTTCTATCGACTCATAATCATTAATTAATTGCTGTGCCGACTTATTACCGATCCCTTTAACACCAGGAATATCATTGGTTTTATCGCCTGCCAAAGCCCAAAAATCAGCAAGTCGATGCCTGGGTACATTAAAGCGCTGTTTAATATCTTCAACTTCAATGTATTGCTTTTTAAAGTAGTCATAGATAGCTATTTGTTCAGATAAAAACGGTAAAAAGCCTTTATCAGTAGACACGATAGTCGAAGCTACATTATTTGTAGCTGCTTTGTGAGCAAGGGTGGCAATGATATCGTCGGCTTCATCATTATCAGGTGAAAACACCACAATGCCAGTGTCTTCAATTGCTTGTTTAAAGCGTGATAAGTTTTGCTTGAGGGTGTCAGGCATTGGTGAACGAGTACTTTTGTAGGCCTCAAAGTAGTGATAGCGCCAGCTTCTTTCGCCATCAAACACGGCAATGGCATGAGTTGCATTAGATTGCTGTCGTAATTTTTTGCAAGCATGTGCCACTCGGGCACAGCTTGCTTTTATCATATGTTCTTCACTGTGATGACTCTGATTACTATCAACAGCATAGATGCGCCTAATAAGATTTAGCGCATCTATTAAAAGTAATTGGGTTGTCACATAGTCTCCTGTTAAGCTTTGATCTCATAGCAAGGGATGTACTTACTGCCAGGCAACTTCATGCGACCTTGATAAACAAATGCTGCCAGCAGCTTATCCATATCAGCCATTAACGAAGGCTCACCACTGAGTACAAAGCGGCCATGTTGTTTGATGGCTTGTAGACCTTCGTCTTTAACATTACCTGCAACAATGCCTGAGAATGCTCGGCGTAAGTTAGCTGCGAGTTGCTGAGTTGGTTGATCTAAATGTAAATCTAAGTTCGACATATTAGCATGAGTTGGTGCAAACGGCTGTTGGAAATCATGGTCGATTTTTAGCGTCCAGTTAAAGTAGTAAGCGTCACCTTGACTCTTTCGGTATTCACGCACATCAGCCATTTTCGCTTTGAGTGTTTTACCCACACGTTCAGGGTCATCAATGATAACTTCAAACTTCTCAAGCGCCGCTTTACCGAGTGTTTTCTCAACGAATTTACACAGCTCAATAAAGTAGTTTTCACTTTCTTTAGGTCCAGTTAAGATCACTGGTAAACATTGTTTTTCGTTATCAGGATGCAACAAAATACCTAAAAGGTATAACAACTCTTCTGCAGTGCCTGCACCACCTGGGAAAATGATAATGCCATGTGCGGTACGAATAAATGCCTCTAAGCGCTTTTCGATATCGGGTAAAATTACCAATTCATTTACAATCGGGTTAGGTGGCTCAGCGGCAATAATACTTGGCTCGGTTAAACCTAAGTAACGATTATCTGTAATACGCTGTTTAGCATGGCCGATGGTGGCACCTTTCATTGGGCCTTTCATTGCACCTGGGCCACAACCAGTACAAATGTTTAAGCCACGAAGGCCGAGTTCGTAGCCAACCTGTTTTGTATATTTGTATTCAACTTCGTTAATTGAGTGGCCGCCCCAGCAAACTATCATGCTCGGATCACTATTCACTCTCAGTGCGCCTGCATTTCGCAGCATGTCGAAGACCATATGAGTAATGGTTTTTTGCTCTGTTAAGTCTTTTTCGTATTTTTGACAAATAAACAGAATATCGCGAATAACCGAGAAGATATGTTCATGTATACCAGTGATAATTTCGCCATCAACAAAAGCGGATTCGGGTGGGTTTTCAAGTTCAATTTTAATACCACGCTCGCGGCTTAATAAGCGAATATCAAAGTCTTCGTATTTATTGTAAATTTCAGAGCTTGAATCGGTGTGGCTGCCCACATTGAGAACCGCGAGCACACAGTTCCTAAATAATTTATAGCGCTCGCTGGTGGATGACTGTTCGAGTAGATCAACTTCTAGTTGCGATAGTAAATCCAGTACACCTGTAGGATTCAGTTGTTTTAACATAAGCACTCTCCTGGCTCATCTATGAGCCTTTATCATTGTGTGTCAAAGACCTCACCATTGAGATAAGGGCTTTATTTGCTAATGCAAACTTTATTTCGTCCTTCATTTTTTGCTTTGTACAGAGCATCGTCGGCACGATCAAAAGCAATGAGGGGGGTATCACCTTTTTTAAGTTGGGTAGCACCAAGAGAAATAGTGATTTCTACTTGCTTATCTTTAAATTTAAACGGTATTGCCTGAATATTTTTGCGCAGTTTTTCAAGAGAGCTAACTGCATTTTCAATAGACATGCCTGTCATTAATAACACAAATTCCTCACCACCGTAACGGGCAATAAAGTCTGATTTACGAATTGATTTTTGTAGTGCTTTAGCAATAACTTGCAATGTTTTATCGCCAGCACTGTGGCCATACCTATCATTAATAGATTTAAAGTGATCGACATCAAGCACCACAAATGTCACATCAGACTCTTGGATGTTAAATAAATGAAATTCATGATTAAAACGTTCATCGAACGCGGCTCTGTTTGGTAGCTTTGTTAAACCATCAAGTAAGCTTTTATAGCGTTGTTCATTTAACCGTTTTTTGTAAGTTGAGAGCTTGCTTTCTAAATGACTTATTCTTTTATTAATGTCGTTAAAGCTATTTAATAAATGCTCTCTTTCACTCTGTTCTAATTTTTCTTTTGCAATTAAATCATCACTTAATGATTTTAACTCTTCTTCGACTAGCTCTTTGAGGGACGATATTGACGTTGCTTGTTGCGTCTGAGTATTAAGGTTTTTAATTTTTGCTTCTATTTGCTTATTTAGCGACTCGTACTCAGCGCTAAGTGACTCAGAATGTTTACTGGTTGAAACAATTGAATGATGTAAATCTTCAATTGTTTGATTTAAAGAGATCAAAAAACTCTGTGCTGATTGACGCTCTTTACTCATATTACGAGTAATAATCGTGATAATTTTTAGAGCAGAATCAAGTAAATCATCAATACAGTCGTTATGTGTAATGTTATTCTTTACTGCTTTGATTTGTTCAGCGCTTTCATCCTCTAAAACGAGATCATTTGCTAGGTTAAGTAGTTCGGCTGCAAGCTCGGGTTTAATTTGTGATTCAGTTTCACTTTTTGTCGAAAGCTTTGCCTGTAAAGCTTGATGATAAATTATTACCAGCTTAGATAATAAAGGGATAAAGTCATGGTTAGATTGGATGTTATTTAACTCATGATCAAGCAAATGGCGTAAAGAACGACGGGCATCATCCGGTAAACCTTTTACTTTTTGTAGCTGCTTTCCTGCATCAGTGACACTGTTGTTAAGTTCGCGTTGTAAAGCAATTTGCTTTGCTTCTTGGTGTTTTAATAGCCCTAGAACATCATCAATAAAAGGTGAAAGAAGGTTAAAGTCAACCCCTTTTTTCAGAGCACTTCTAAACTTAGCGAGGCGATTATCTAACTCAATATCTAAGCCCTTACAACTTAGAGATAACTTTGCAGCAAACTGAGAAAGAACCTCAACTTGGTGTTTGCGTGCATCCTCAACAACCGTCCGGGCATCGATTGCTTGTTTTAACTTTTTATTAAGAAGATCATGCTGTTGCTGCACCGAGTAATACCGCCGTTATTAATCAACTGTCTATAAGCTAAGTTTACAACAAAATAGTACGAAATGTAGGTTCCAAGTCAAAAACTTAGCCATTTTGTCTATCAAACTTGTTGCAATGGCTGTTTATCGGTTTTTAATTCACATTTTTTATCGCAATTGTTAGTCTATTTGGTAATTTTGATAGTAATAAAAAGAGTTGTTATGAAAAAGTTTTTGGCCATGTCTATTTTGGCGGCCTGTTCTAGCAGTGCGTTTGCAGATGTAAACTACTCACTGTCTATTACTCAGCCTGAACACCACCTAGGTAATGTAAGTGTTGAGTTTCCGCAAACTGCACAAGCACATTTAGATATTAAACTTCCTGCTTGGCGTACTGGTCGTTACGAAATTTTAAATCTTGCCAATGGCGTGCGCTTTTTCGAAGCAAAAGATGATGATGGTAAGGCATTAGAGTGGGAAAAAATTGACCACAGCACGTGGCGTGTTCACCTAAACGAACCTACTCAAGTCAATGTAGATTACCAAGTGTACGCTAACGAGCTAGGTAAACGTGCTCGTCATATTGATGACAGCCATGCCTTCATTGATGCATCAGGCTTTTTCATGTTCAGTGAATCATTCCGTCAAGATCCAGTTAAAGTTGAACTAGATGTACCAAAAGCATGGCGTTCAGTATCGGGTATGGAAAATGCGGGCTCTAAACACAGTTTTAAAGCCGCTGATTACGATATTTTAGTTGATTCACCAATCGAAACGGGTATCAACGAGCTACACAAGTTCACCGTTGATGGCCGTGAATATGAGTTAGTTATTTGGGGTGAAGGCAACTACGACGTAGATCAAATGCTAACTGACCTTAAAAAGCTAGTGACAACCGGTAATGTAATTTGGGATAGCTACCCGTATGAGCGTTATGTATTTATGGTGCATGCTACGTCAGGAGCAGGCGGTGCAACAGAGCATTTAAACTCAACAATTATCCAACGCCCACGTGACCGTTTTGGTTCTCGTAAAGATTACCTTGCGTTTATCAGCACCGCAGCACACGAATTTATTCATACTTGGAACGTAAAAGCATACCGCCCTAAAGGTATCGCACCGTACGACTACACCAATATTAACTACGCGAAAACATTATGGATTGCAGAGGGCTCAACCAGCTACTTTGAAGATCACTTAATGGTGCGCGCTGGTATTGAAACAACCGATGAGTTCTTCGGTACGTTAACAAAAACCGTTAATCGCCACCTACAAACACCGGGTCGTGAAGTACAAAGCGCAACTGAAACCAGTTTTGATAAGTGGATTAATCAAGGCGGCGACCACGCTCGCAACTACAGCACTAATATCTATTTAGAAGGTGCGTTGATTTCAATGGCACTCGATATTGATTTGCTAGAAAAAAGCGATGGCAAAATTAGTTACCGCGATGTACACCGTGCGCTTTATAACAAGCACCGTTTACCAGATGGTTTTACGCCAGATGATGTTAAAGCGATTTTAAAAGAGCTAACTGGTCGTGATTACAGTGCTTGGTGGCAATCGAATGTGGACGAGCCAGCTGCTATCGACTTTGATGAGCTACTTGCAAAAGTAGGCTTAGGTTTAATTCGCCCAGAAGGCGCAAAATCAGTACCGAGTATTGATTCGTTTGCTAAAAACAGCGGTGAGTTATTAACCCTAACGCATGTTCGCCGTGGTGGTGCTGCATGGCAAGCGGGCTTAACAACGGATGATAAAATCGTCGCGTTTAACAAAAAGCATGTGGGTAAAGATTTAACAGCCAGCCTCGAAACGTTCAAAGCAGGCGACACAGTGACTGTTGATTTCATTCGACGCGATGCACTGCAAAGCACAACGCTAACACTTAGCGAAGACTTTGATAAAGAGAAAAAGGTCAAAGCATTAAAAGATGCAACACCAGCTCAAATGGCATTGTTTAAAGCATGGATGGGTGTTGACCACCCAAATCAGGCTAAATAAATCGTTAATGGTTTTTGATTGGTAAGAGAGGGGCTGCGGTTCCTTTCTTTTTGCTTGGTACTTGCTGCGCTTTTACAAACTGATTAGTGTATTTTGCGTTTAGTAGTGCACTTTGTAGCTGCTGTTTTTTACGTCGCCAAAACGACTTTTTAACTTTGACTGATCTATCCCTAATATCGCTTTGTGAATTATCGGGTTGTGATACCGGGTAAGGCAGCAAAGAATACCCATAAACACCTGTTTCCCACACATGCTGTAAATCGCAGTCAACGGGGCGGCCAAATGTGGCTGTGGCTTTTAACAGCGCTTTTGCACCTTCAAAACTAACAGCAGTTGCACAGCAGCCAGACATAAGCTTTTTATGAATGACTAAGTGTTGCTCATCAGCAAGGTGTTTTGTAAAGGCAATTTCCCGACTTCGGTCTTTATAAGCGGCCAATTTTATTAGCTGCCAAGGCTGTTTTAATGTACTAATGTTTTCAATTGCACTGTGAATAGAGCGGTCGAGAACAAAGTCATCTTCTAAAATAATGGCGTAATCTAATTGCCTATCGACAATGGTTTGCCATGCTTTTCTGTGACTCAGGTAACATCCAATTTCACCTTTACTCAATGGCTTGTGGTATTTTTTCAGGTTTAAATCAGCACTGTAATGCTGGGCAATTGCTGTATCGGACAGCTTTCTACCATCAATTGCATCAAGGCGTTCAAATGCTAAATTTTGTGCGTTGAGTTCATGGCTTACACGGTTCAATCGTTCAGTAGAACTTGCTAAGTTGATTACAAAAATAGCGGTCATTATCGTTACCAGATGGTCAGTTTGAATCAGGCTAACAAGCTTTAATGACGCTTGGGTGTCAGAACTATTTCGCTTTTATGTCAGGGCGAGGAGTGTTTAAAATCGCTTGCTTTTCTTGCTCGGATAAAATGATCCAATCAAAAATCTCATCATTACTGCGACCACAGCCAGTGCAATAACCATTTAGGCGATGACATTGACCGATGCAATCTGTTTTGTATTGGCTGGTTGGTATTTTTGAATGTGTCATAGTGATGTGAAGGCTAATCTCTATTAGCCTTCCTAAGTGTATTACTTGCCTTCAATTGGCTTACCAATTTCAAGGGTAGTAGACCAAGGCTGTTTACGCGATAGGGTTTTACCCGAATGAATTGAGATAACAGGGTTGTTTTCGTCAAGTACAAACGTGGTGCGTAGCGATTCTGCAGACTCTTTTTGTGTTTGATGCCAGTTATTACTTGCTAAACAAGCTTGGGTAAAATTAACCGCACGGGTGTGATCGGCAACAGCTTGTTGCTGTTGCTCGTAGTTGCCTACACAGCGGTAGGTAACATTGTCTTTATCAAGCGCCGTGATTTGACAGTTATCGGCAATAAGGTTGTATTTCGCTGTCCATGTTTCCATGTATTTTGTATTTACACGGCTACGTTTTAAGCCTTCAAAGCGGTTGTCGTAAGCACCTAATAGGGCATTGATTTTCTCGCAAGGGGTTAAGTTATCAATGGCTGTTTGTTGTTCAGTTGTAAGTCCTGTACAACCTGTTAAAACAAGGCCAGTTAGTAAGGCGGCGAGTGGCTTTTTCATATCAGGCTATCCTTTTAAATAGCAGTTCCTTAAACGTTTCCTAAAGGATACCTAAGCCCTTGTAAAAATGCTAATAAAGATTGGTGATTACAAAGCAAAATGCCCTCGTAAAGGAGGGCATTTTAGTTGCGTATATGGTAAAAGCGCAGGCTTACATTTTAGTTTTACCAGCAATGTTGGTCACTTTTACTGAGCCAGAACCATCACTTAGTAACTCAAAGTTTGCTGCAGTATCAACGCGAATGCTGCCTGAGCCATCTGAAACGACAACATCACCCGAAATATCATTTAAGTCGATACCACCAGAACCATCGTGTACTTCGATATTGCCTTGTGCGTTGGCAACATCAATATTACCTGAGCCGTCATGAATTTTAATATCACGGCTGATATTACGTGCCTCTATGCTACCCGAACCATCATTGATTTCTAATGTGCCTGTAATGTCATTTGCGTTAATTGAACCTGAACCATCGTTGATCACAGTATTCTCAACTTTGCTAATGATAATTTCACCAGAGCCATCATGTACATTTACATTAAATGAGCGAGGGATCGCAACGGTTAAATCAATGCGAGTTTGCTTATTGGTGTGGTAATCGCACTGGCCTGCACTAAGTGCTGCGTTATTGCCTTTAGCTTTAAGGTCTAAGCAGTATTCATCATGAGGCTTTTCTTGATAAATCTCGGCTTTAACGGTTACTTGATCACTGTCACTACCGGTAATGTGTAAAAAACCAGAGCCTGCTTCTACTTTTAAAGCGCTTAATGAGGCTGCATCTAGCGTTAGGTTTTTCGTTGCTTGTAGAGGCATATCACCCCAAGCAAATGTTTGTGCTGATAATAAGCTTGCGGCAATGAGTGAGAGTGTTTTTACTGTACTTAACATGGTTCTTCCCTTTCATATCTGTTGTGTTATTAGCTTAGTCGCAGGTGCTGATAAAAAAGGTTTAAAGGGTTTAAAAATTTTTTATAAAAATAATAGGCTGAACTTATGAATTCTAAGGTTAAGGCTAATAATTACAAAGTACTGCGATAAGTGGGATTAATAAATGTACCTGTATTTTCTATGTACGAAATAGAACATTTAATAAGACTAACATTCTGATATACACGATTAAGTAGAGCTTGAATCATCAAGCCCTACTAAAAAGGACAAATTTTTAGTTTAATAATTTATTTCTATTTGACCAACTGAAACAGTTCCTTGCTGCCAAGTTGTTCTACATGTCAATGAAAGAATAGAATTGTCTTGATAATTATTATCTAAACTTGTTGTGAAATTAACACTTTGTTTAGATGAGTTATTTAGATCAGATATGCTAATCCAATCAAAACCCTGTCCAGTCCCATATTTAAGCCATACTTCACTGTTGCCATCATTTACTTTTTTAATCTGTGAAATTGAGCAACCACCAAAAGAGTTATTTAAACCTTGAGTAGTACCGTGAACTGTTAGTTGGTATTGACCAATGTTATCGTTCAATGGAACTGCACAATTGAAGTAACGTGAAGTTCTTGAAAATGTTGGGTTGAAAATAAAGTATCCGTTAGCGGTTGCGCCAACATTTTCTAAAGAGACTTCTTTTAGTGCTGATAAATCGCCATTTGTAGCAATTAGCTCGTTTAAAGCTGAAGTTTTTTTCACAGTATCTTCACTACAATGCGCAGAGCCAGTAAAAGTAATTGTTTGTGAAAATGCTGATGTTGATGCTATCGCTAAAAGGGTAGCAATTGATAATGAAATTTTATTCATGATAAGAATCCTTCTTCTTTGTCCTTTTCAATTGAATTAGACCATAATTAGACTTACTAATCAAATACTGAAATTATATATATTGTTGAATTTATTGCATTTATTTCAAGTTGACCATCAATTCACGTTTTTACTGTTATTGCAATGGATTCTAAAATCACACTTTATGTGAGGAGGTGACCTTGCAGGACTTAAAGGCTTTAGTGAACATGACTTTACCCGTGATGTTTTAAAGCACAGGGTAGATAAGAGTGGATTTAAGAAACACTAAAAAAGATGCACCTAAAAAGGTGCATCTAACTGAACTTCAATTACTTATGGCGACCTTGTAAACAGCTCACCACATCAGCCAATGATAGGCCTTGGCGCTGTAATAACACGGTTAAGTGATACAGTAAGTCAGCCGATTCATTGGTTAATTCATCGTTATCATGTTTCATGGCTGCAAGGGCAACTTCAACGCCTTCCTCACCCACTTTTTGGCAACTACGGCTTAAGTCTTTTGCAAACAAAGACGCTGTGTAGCTTTTACTTGGATCATCGTCTTTACGCGAGACAATCACTTGTTCAAGCTCAGCTAAAAACGATAAGCTAGGTTTAGCATCATCGCCGAAGCAGCTTTGTGTACCAAGGTGGCATGTTGGCCCAAGCGGGTTTGCCAGTACTAATAGTGAGTCGTAATCGCAGTCGGTGTGTACAGAGACGACTTCAAGGTAGTTTTCTGATGTTTCGCCTTTGGTCCATAAACGCTCTTTAGAACGCGAGTAAAAGGTTACTTTTTGCTTGTCGAAAGTGGCAGCTAATGCATCTTGATTCATAAAGCCTTGCATTAAAATTACCCCAGAGCGTGCGTCTTGCACGATAGCTGGGATCAATTCGCTTTTGGCAAAGTCGACTTGAGAAAGAGTGTCTTTGGTTAATTGCATAGTCTTGCCGCTACATTATTATCAGTTAAAAATTGTTTTAGTTCGCCAATATCAATGACGTTCTTGTGGAATACGCTGGCAGCGAGCGCGCCATCAACTTGGCTTTGTTGAAATACATCAACAAAGTCCTGCATTGTACCTGCGCCGCCCGATGCAATTAGTGGAATATCACACAGTGCACGCATTTTTGATAACTGAACATTGTCGTAGCCTTTACGCACGCCGTCTTGGTTCATGCAATTGAGCACGATTTCACCAGCACCTAGGTCTTGCACGCGCTTAACCCATTCTTCGGTTTTATAGCGAGTACGGCTTGATGCATTTGGGTCGCCAGTCAGTTGGTACACTAAATATTCGCCAGTGGTTTCATCATAAAAGCTATCAATACCCACAACCACGCATTGTTTACCAAACTCATCGTGTAATTCTTTGATAAGCTCAGGGCGAGCAATTGCAGGGCTGTTAATACTGATTTTATCTGCACCACGTTCTAAAACACGTGCTGCATCAGCAACAGATTTAATGCCGCCTGCTACACAAAATGGAATATCAATGTGGCGTGCAATATTCTCTACCCAATTAACATCAAGTAGGCGTTTTTCGACGCTGGCACTGATTTCATAAAACACCAGTTCATCCGCACCGGCATCGCTGTAAGCTTTGGCAAGCGTTAAAATATCACCAACCACTTCATGACCTTTAAATTTAACACCTTTAACGACTTGGCCGTCTTTTACATCTAAACAAGGGATTATGCGTTTTGATAACATGCTAGCGCCTCCTCAACATTAAAGGCACCATCGAGTAATGATTTACCTAAGATAACACCGCCAACGCCCAGTTTTTTCAGCTTTGCAATATCATCAAGTGAGCTTACACCGCCTGATGCTTGAACTTTAATCTCGCTGTTGTGGTTGGTTAAATCTTCATAAAGTGCAAACGAAGGGCCGGTCATGGTGCCGTCTTTACTGATGTCAGTACACAGAAAATCAACCACGCCAAGTGCCACGTAAAAATCAACAAGTTCGAACAAACCAAACTCAGATTCACTTAACCAACCATGTGTTGCGGGTGCCCAGCCGTTGTCAGTTTTATTAACATCTAGTGCGATAACAAAGTGAGAGCTGCCAAATTTTTCAATCCACGCCTTTACTTGTTCGCGCTTTTCAACGGCCATTGAGCCGATCACGACTTGGTTAGCACCGGCTTCAAGCCAGTCAGCAACATCTTGCTCTGAGCGAATACCACCGCCCACTTGATAAGGAACATTAAGCGCTTTGGTTGCAGCTTGAATATGCTGCCACTGTTTTTTATTTGGATCGCGCGCGCCTTCTAAATCAACCAGGTGCAATTTACCTGCGCCGCTGTTTGCGTACTCTTGTAGGCGGGCGCCAAGTTCGTAAGGGTAAAATTGTGCGGTATCATACTTACCTTGGTATAAGCGCACAATTTGGTTTTGTAATACATCGAGTGCTGGAATAATCACGTTTATTTCTCTTATTTTTTGCTGCGCTTACAGCTGCCAATCTAAAAAGTTTTGTAAAAGTCGCGTGCCTACTTTGGCGCTTCGCTCTGGGTGGAACTGCATGCCTGCGTAGTTATCTTTAGCAACAATTGCTGAAAAAGCTTGCCCATATTCACCGCTAACTAGGGTGGCATCGTTCACTGTGTGAGCAAAGCTATGCACAAAGTACACTTGATCTTGCGCTGATAACCCTTTGGTAAGAGCATGCTCTTTTAACACGCTTAGGTCATTCCACCCCATGTGTGGTGAGGTTAATGTGCCCACTTCTAAGTGCTTAACAACACCTGGAATTTTGCCAAGGCAATCAACGTTGCCTTCTTCAGTGCTGTCGCAAAGTAATTGCATGCCTAAACAAATGCCCATCAACGGACGCTGATATTCATCAATTGCTTGCTGCCAACCACCGTCTTTTAAGCGTTTCATGGCAACAGAGGCATGGCCTACGCCTGGTAAAATAGCACGTTCAAAGCCTTTTAGTTGCTCAGGTGAGGTGATCACCTCAGGCGTTTTCCCTAAGCGCTCAAAGGCAAAACGAACTGAGTTAATGTTGGCACAACCGGTATTAATTATGGCAATCATAAACACCCCTTAGAGCTGGCAGTTTGTTGCGAGGCATCTTTTGCAATCGCAGCGCGAAGTGCTCTTGCAAACGCTTTAAAAAGGCCTTCAACTTGGTGATGACAGTTACCATCGCTAACCGACAAAATAAGGCTCATGGCGGCATTATCACTTAAGCTTTTAAAGAAGTGTTCAACCATTTGCACGTCTAAGTCGCCCACTTTTTCACGGCTAAAATCGGCATTTAATACAAACGAGGCGCGGCCTGATAAGTCAATTTGCGCTTCTGCTTTGCATTCATCCATAGGGAGTGCAAAACCATAGCGACCAATTTGCGTTTTTGTACCTAGCGCTTGTTTAATGGCAAGGCCAAGTGCAATGCCGATATCTTCAACTAGGTGATGCTCATCAATGTGTAAGTCGCCAGTGGCTTGAATATTAAGTCCGATATTGGCGTGTGTACGAATTTGGTCAAGCATGTGGTCGAAAAAGCCAAGGCCAGTGCTAATTTCGCCATTTTTTGTTTGGTCTAAATTAACTTGCACATCGATTTGCGTTTCTTTGGTATTGCGAGTGACACGGCCTTCACGGTTCGCGGTTGTCAGCTTAGTGACAATGGCATCCCAACTGCCATCATACAAAATGCCTTCGCAGCATAAGTTATTAGCAAGTCCAATATCAGTTTGGCGGTCGCCAATCACAAATGAGCGTGCTAAATCGACTTTACCTGAGCGCATCAGCTCAGTAAGTAAACCTGTTTTTGGTTTACGGCAGTCACAATTTTGCTCATCAAAGTGCGGGCAGATCAGAACGTCATCAAATTTAATCCCTTGACTATTTAAGATATCCATCATCTTGTCTTGAGCAATATCAAAATCAGCGGTCGGGAAGCTATCAGTGCCTAAACCATCTTGGTTTGAAACCATCACAAGGCGGTAACCTGCCGCTTGAAGTTGTAATAGAGCAGGGATCACATTCGGCAAGAACACTAATTTTTCTAGGCTATCAACCTGTTTGTCGGTGATTGGCTCTTCGATAATCGTGCCATCGCGGTCAATAAATAAATACGGGTTGCTCATGATAATTCCTGTTCTACTGTTTTACTGGTCAGTGATAAGCCATCTAACCAAATTTTTACTTGTTCTAGTTCTTGCTCGTTACCGATAGAAATTCGTAACCAATCATTTTCGCCATACAAGGTGAAGGCACGCATCACGAGTCCTTGCTCAAGTGCGATATTAAATGATTGTTTGTCTTTTAGTTTTAAGGTGACGAAGTTACCTTCACCGCTCAGTACTTTGATAACAGCAGGTGATTGCTCAAGCCAACTTTTTAGTTTGCTTTTTAAGCTATTTAGAATTGTCACCTGACGGCGCATTGAAGCGATGTTGTCGCTGCTTAATGCATCTGCGGCAATGCTCGCCACCACCGTTGATACAGGGTAAGGCGCAATCACTTTACGAATAGGCGCAAGTAGCTCGCTGTTGGCTAGCGTAAAGCCTGTTCTTAAACCCGCAAGTGCAAATGCTTTTGATAAGGTCCTTAGTACCACAAGGTTACTAAACTCGTTGATCAGGCTTGCCGCTGTTTGTTCAGGGCAAAATTCTATATAAGCTTCATCCACCACGACAATCGCTTTACCCGCAAGTTGCTGGGTGATTTTTCTGATTTTGTCTAGGCTTGTCATGCTGCCGGTAGGGTTATTTGGATTACAAATAAATACCAGCTTTGAATCAGCAACCGCAGTGACAATCTCATCAACCGTGCCTTTTAATAACAGCCCTTGAGTTAAACCGTAAATCGCAATGTTGTGGGTATCAGCAGTGACTTTGTACATACCGTAAGTTGGCAAAAAGAGTGCGATGCTATCTTTAGCAGGGCTACAAAAAGTGCGTACTAATAGCTCAATACCTTCGTCAGCGCCACGAGTCATCAGTACTTGCTCTGGCTCCAAATTAGCATAGCAAGCGTAACGAGTGATCACTTGCTGAGGCTGCGGATCAGGGTAGCGATTTAAATCCGTTAAATTGATATTTGGCGTACGTGAATACGGGCTTTCATTGGCATTTAACCACGTTGTGCCTGTCAGCTTTTCACTTTTCGCTGAACTATAGGCTGTTAGCGCTGCAATGTTGTCTGGCAACAGCGTTGTTATTTTTGAATTATCGCTCATTATTCATAGCCTCAAGACGAATTGAAACAGCATTAGCGTGAGCATCAAGCCCCTCTGCTGCAGCTAAAGGTAAAATTGCTTTAGATAATTCACGTAAGCCATTTTTACTGATGGTTTGCACTGTGTAAGTTCTAAAGAAGTCCAGTAAGTTTAAGCTCGAATAGGTCGCACTGTAACCATACGTTGGTAGTACGTGGTTCGTACCCGATGCATAGTCTCCGGCAGACTCCGGAGTGTAATCACCCACAAATACTGAACCGGCATTTTTCACTAAGCTTAAATAAGGCTGCGCATCAGCAAGCTGTAGAATAAGGTGCTCAGGACCATATTGCGCAGACACTGCAAATGCTTGATCAACCGAGTCGACTAATATCAAGCTTGAGTTAGCAAGGGCTTGCTCGGCAGTGTCTTTACGACTTAATTTTGCTAGCTGCTCTGTTAATGCTTGCTGTGTTTTTTCAATAATGCGTTCGCTGTTACACAGTAAAATAACCTGTGAATCTGCACCGTGCTCCGCTTGCGATAATAAATCTGCCGCAATAAACTCTGGATTTGCACGCTCATCAGCAATCACTAACACTTCAGAAGGGCCCGCTGGCATATCAATCGCCATACCCGGAATAGTTTGCGCAACAAGTTGTTTTGCCATGGTGACAAAGCTATTTCCCGGGCCAAAAATCTTGTTCACTTTAGGCACTGATTCTGTACCGTAAGCCATCGCTGCAATCGCACCCGCGCCGCCACTTTCTACAATGGTTTTAATACCACATAGTTTTGCCGCATATAAAATGGCAGGGTTGATAGTTTCATCGGCTTTCACAGGTGTAGTAAGCACAACGGTTTGTGCACCACTCAACTGTGCAAGCACCCCTTGCATAATTACTGACGATGGCAGTGGCGCACTACCACCTGGCACGTAAATACCTACCGCTTCAATGGCTTGATATTTAAGTTCACACAATACGCCAGGTTGCGTTGTTAACTTAATATCTTTAGGTAATTGTGCTTGGTGAAAGCGTTTTACATTGGCGTAGGCCGTTTCGATGGCGGCTTTTAACTCGTTTGATAATAACTGCTCAGCTTGGTTTATTTCTTCAACTGGCACTAATAAGCGAGGTGTTTCGCGCTTATCAAACTCTTTTGCCATCTTTAATAACGCTGCGTCACCTTGTGCTTTAACTGCATTTAAGATGTCGATGCAAATTGCTTCAACCTCTTTACTTGCGGTAACAGCAGGGCGGGTAAGTACCGCCTGCTGTGCTTGTTGATTTTCCTCATTCCAGCGAAACATGGATAATTACTCCATCATTTTTTCAATTGGCATAACAAGAATTGAGTTAGCGCCTAGTGCTTTTAACTGTTCCATTGTTTCCCAGAAAAGGGTTTCGCTGCTAACCATATGTAGCGCAACATAATCGTCGCTACCAGCAAGCGATAGTAAAGTTGGTTGACCTGTGCCAGGTAGTAAGTCGCATACTTCATCAAGCTTTGCTTTTGGTGCGTGTAGCATGATGTATTTACTTTCTTTTGCTTGGCGTACACCACGTAAACGCGGCATTAGCGTATTGATTAAATCAAGTTTGCTTTGATCAGTTAGATTCTTGTTTTGAATTAAACATGCGTTTGATTCTAAGATGGTATCGCCTTGCATTAAGCCGTTTGCTTCTAACGTTGCACCTGTAGATACTAAGTCACAAATTGCATCAGCTAAACCAGCACGCGGCGCAACTTCAACAGAGCCCGTTAACATAACTGTGCTTGCGTTAATACCTTCGCGTTTTAGGTATTGGCTTAAGATTTCTGGGTAGGTAGTGGCAATGCGTTTACCTTCGAACCAGCTTTTATCTTGTGGACCAAGTTCTTGCGGCCATGCAAGTGCAAGGCGACAGTAACCAAAATCAAGCTTAGAAAGTTTGTTTACTTCGAATTCCACACCTTGGCGTTCGCGTTCGGCTTGTACTTCAACAAGTACGTTTTCACCAACGATACCCAGATCACACACACCGTCCATTACTAGGCCCGGAATATCGTCATCGCGTACACGCAGTACATCAATTGGCATATTGGTGGAGTGTGCGATTAAACGTTGTTCACGAAGATTTAATTTCACACCAAGTTGCTTTAGCAACTCTTGGCAGTCTTTTGATAAGCGGCCGCCTTTTTGGATGGCGATTCGTAAACGGTTGGTATTGCTCATTATTCATTTTCCTTTAATTCAAAAACTAAAAAACCCGAGGGAACCTCAGGGCGAAAATAAATAATTTGGTTGATTGCTCGCCAGAGGTTCCTTTTAGGAATAACCTCTCAGCGAAAAACCTGACAGGCTATTCCGGTGAATGATGGTGATGATGGATAGTTGTCAGATTGAAGCGCATAATTTTTCCTGTATTGCACTCGTTTATGTAAACCAGTGCGTTAATCTGTTTAAATAAGTTACGTATATAGATAAACATGCTTTGCTAATCTTTGGCAAGCATTTTTTTGCGAAATTAAAGTATATGCTATAACCGCCGATAATAAATGGATAGATAGGAGGTACAAATGGATATCATGATCCCCTTTTTAGGTCGAATTACACGGCTACAGTTAGAAAGTAAAGGCGCATTTCACATTGCGGGCGTAAAAGATGCGAACGTGCAGCGAATTGAACTTGAAAAACGCCAAAAACGAGAAATAGAGCGACGAAAAAAAGCTGCTAAAAAAGATGATAAAAGCGGTAAAAATGCCATAGAAGAAGATGAAGAGGGTAATAAACACCTAGATACATGGGCATAGCAGAAATTTAAGAAATTGTTTGTATGCAATAGACCATTTTTTTCTGCTAGGGTTAAGAAATACATGTGATTTTGATCAAAAGGCAATCTAATGGAACGACCAGCAGTGCCGTTAAACGAGCAAGCTAGGCTTGAAGAGCTTCGTTCGTTGAATGTTTTAGACTCTCAAAGTGAGCCTGCCTTTGACCGAATCACTCGCCTTGCCCAACAATTTTTCTCTGTACCCATTTGTGTTATTAGCTTAATTGACGAGCATCGACAGTGGTTTAAGTCATGTGTGGGGTTAGATGTGACAGAGACTGCAAGAGACATTTCTTTTTGCGCCCATGCAATTTTATATAAAGACCCCTTAGTGGTTGAAAATGCCTTAAACGATAAACGTTTTGCAGATAACCCGCTGGTAATGGGTGACCCAAATATTCGTTTTTATGCAGGTTGCCCAATCACACTTAAATCAGGAAATAGAATTGGCACTTTGTGCCTTATTGATCACCAACCTCGCAGTTTTAACAATAAAGATACTAAAGTTTTAAAAGACTTTGCAGCAATTGTCGAGCGTGAGTTTGCGGTTATGCAATTAGCAACCACAGACGAGCTTACCTTATTACCCAATCGTCGGGGTTTTATTAGCACAGCTGAACATTACCTTGATTTATGCATTCGCCAGCATTTAAAAGCAAAATTGGTATTTATAGATTTAGATAACTTTAAAGCAATTAACGACCAGTTCGGTCATGCTGCAGGCGATCGGTTGCTAAAAGATTTTGCAAGGTTGCTGGAAAGCTGCTGTCGCAAAGCGGATTTATATGCGCGGTTGAGCGGTGATGAGTTTGTAATTTTGTTTACAGATTTAAATACCAGTGATTGCGAGGCTATAATGCAGCGTTTATTTTTGTCATTCAGTCACTTACCTAATAGTTTTAATAACCAGGTTGAACTTAGCTTTTCCTATGGCATTGCCGATTTTTCAGATCAGCAGCCTTGCTCGCTGACTAAATTACTTGCTGTTGCAGACGCACGAATGTATGCCGATAAAGCACAAAAAAAGGCTCGATAATCGAGCCTTTAAAGTAAAAATCAGTGCTTAATTTTTCGCTTCTGCTGATTGAATACTGCTTTGGATCAACGGCGATATTGTCAAACCTTGTACGATAATCGAAAAGATCACCACCACATAAGTGACAATAACAATCAAGTCATGTAAATCAGAGCCTGCGATCATTACTTGATCGCGTGGGATGGCAGCTGCCATTGCAAGCGCTAAACCACCCCGTAAGCCACCCCAAGTGAGTATTTTCACTGAGTGCTTATCGTACTGGCGATACTTTTTAAAAAATACAAATGGCGTGCCTACACTTAAAAAACGAGCCAGCAACACCACAGGCACCATGAGTAAACCTAAGCCAATTTCTTCAAGAGTAATAGGCATGGTGACAATTAGCATTCCGATGATCAAAAACAGCAAGGCATTTAAAAAGCTATCTGTGGCATGCCAAAAGTCTTTCACGTAGCGAGTATCTTCAGGCCCGGTACGCTCTGTTGCTTTTGAACGAGTAATATTGCCAAGTAAGATACCACTGGTGACCATAGCAAGGGCACCTGAGATTTCCCAAATATTTGCTGCTGCAAAGCCGGCTGTTGGAATGGTCAGGGTTAGTAGCAAACGAATGTTCACATCGCGGCTATTAATAATTAAAAAATGCCCGACTAACGCAATCACCAGACCAAACACGATACCGCCAATTGCATCAACTAAAAACAATTCTGCAACGTCAGTAAAGGTGGCTTCGGTGCCATAAAAGGCCACTGAAAATATCGTTGTGAAAATCACCAAACCAATACCATCATTAAACAAAGACTCACCTTCAACTTGCACAGAAATACCTTCTGGGGCTCGCATTTGTTTAATAATGGCTAACACTGCAATCGGGTCGGTTGGGCTGATTAAAGCACCAAACAATAAACAGTAAATAAACGGCACGGGCCAGCCAACAAAAGCAAACAAATAATAGCTCAAGTAACCAACAATGACCGTTGAGGTTATGGTTGAAAATAACACTAATGCGGTAATTTCCCACCGTTGCTTTCGAAGGGCTGCTAAGTTGATTTCTAGCGCACCCGCGAACAGCAAAAAGCCGAGCATCCCTTTTAATAGCAACTGATTAAAGTTGATACTGGAGACAACTTGAGTCATTTCGAGGGCGGTGGTATCACCAAGCATTTTAACGGCAAGTATAAGAAGTAGAGAAATAACAACAGAACCTGTTGTTATAGCAATTGTAGTTTGCATTTTGAGGATGAATTGGTTAGCAAAAGCAATAAAAATAGCTAATGCTGAAAGAAAACAAATGAGGTACCAAGCATTCATTGTTTGACCTTAAATATTTGTATAACAAGACGCAGAAAGCAGTCACTTTCTGGCCGCATATAGTACGCCTCTAAAATAGGTATGTCACAGTGTTTATGCGATTTTTATGACATTTTAGAGTAAAAATTCAAGATGCTGATTGCATATGTATAATCGCTGTTAATAATGTCTCAAAAGAGACAAAAAAAACCTGATGAATGTGCAATTATGATAACTTCAGTTAGGTCAATCAGCCTGTTTAAAGTGGGCTGATTCTTGGCTGGTATTTATAGCTCTGATTGGGTAAGGGATCACAATTCCTTCTTTTGCGTAACGTTGATGTAATGCTTTGATAAACGCAGATTTTACCCAAAAGCGGTTAAAGTACTCTTTTGCTCTTAACATCACCGTAAAATTGATGCTTGATTGGTCAAAAGTATGAAAGACCACAAAGGTCTCGTAATCGTCGATGCCCCATTCATGCTTAGTCCTTAAATTCTAGGTACTTAGTATTGCTGCAAATTATGTACCCAGGCTTTTTGTGGATATTTAAGCCTTTAGCTTTGAACCACAAATAATGAAATGAGCAATATTAAATACAAATAAAAGGTACAAATGTATACCAAACGTTATTATTTTGTATCAATAATTTTACACTTTCACTTTATTTGTTAACAATTAATAAACTTTAATTTTCTTATCCTACTGTTAATTATAGGGTTTTAGTTTAGAGTTAATACTTTATTTGTAAATTTTTTGTTTCATTTTCAATTTCGTTCCAATCAATCTAGGCTGGTCACTAATCGGGAACAGTGCAGTCCGGTTACTAGGAAAATATTAAATACATAACAATCTAACGGAGCGTAAACGTGAATTTATCTAAAATCACACTAGCAACTCTTGCTGCTTTTGCTTTGACTCAAGCAACAAGTGCAGTAGCTGCGAACAAGAAATACCTAAACGAACAAACAGGGATTAACCAAGCTTTGCAAACCAATGCATCATCTGTATTGAGTGCAAATCCAAATCAGTTAGTTGGTTTAGGTGCAGGGAATGATTTAGTTGTATTAAAAGAAATCAAAACCAGTAACGGCAACACCACGCGCCGTTATCAGCAGATGTATCAAGGTCTACCTGTCATCGGCGATACGGTTAGCCTTACATTTGATGGTAATGGCCAGTTAAAGCGCGCACATGGTGCAGCGGTGTATGACATTGCCGCCGACATCGACTCAGTGTCTCCGGCACTTAACAAGAAAAAAGCAATGGCGAAGGGTCTTGCTAACTCACCCGCTGCAATTAAATCAGTTGGGTTAAAAAAGCATAATGAAAAATCCCGCTTAGCTATTTGGCTAGATGAAGACAGCGTTGCACACCTAGTGTATGAAGTATCTTATGTGACGTATGGCGATAACCCATCTCGTCCGTATCAAATTATTGATGCAAACAGCGGTGAAGTTTTATTTAGCTTCGATAACTTACAACATGCCAGTGCAACGGGCCCAGGCGGTAACTTAAAAACCGGTAAATACATTTACGGTACTGATTTTGATAGCCTAGATGTTACTCAGTCAGGCAGCACTTGTACGATGAATAACGCTAACGTAAGAACCATTAATTTAAATGGTGGTACAAGTGGTTCGTCAGCGTATTCGTTTACATGCCCAGAAAATACCTTTAAAGAAATAAACGGTGCGTACTCGCCATTAAATGATGCACATTATTTTGGTAACGTTATTTTCAATATGTATAGCGACTGGTTAGGTACCGCGCCTTTAACCTTCCAGCTAAAAATGCGTGTTCATTATGGTAATAACTACGAAAATGCGTTTTGGGATGGTAGTGCTATGACTTTTGGTGATGGTCAAAATACGTTTTATCCACTGGTTAGCCTTGATGTATCGGCCCATGAAGTGAGCCATGGTTTTACCGAACAAAATTCAGGGCTTATTTATTCTGGTAAATCAGGTGGTTTGAACGAAGCTTTCTCTGATATGGCAGGTGAAGCAGCTGAGTTTTACATGAAAGGCTCAAATGACTGGTTAGTGGGTCAGGAAATCTTTAAAGGTAACGGTGCATTACGTTACATGAATAACCCTACCCAAGATGGCAGCTCGATTGACCATCAAAACAATTATTACTCTGGTATGGATGTACATTACAGCTCAGGTGTATTCAACAAGGCATTTTATAACCTTGCAACCACACCAGGTTGGGATACGCAAAAGGCGTTTGTTGTGATGGCGCGCGCTAACCAACTTTACTGGACTGCCAGCACAAACTGGGATTTAGCAGGTAACGGCGTGATGGATGCGGCGTGTGATTTAAGCTATGACCCAGCAGATGTTCAAGCGGCACTTGCTGCGGTTGGTGTGACTTCGAGCTTGAGTGCGGGTAGTAGCTGTGGAACAACTGAGCCACCTCCAGGCGGTGATGAAGAACTAACCAATGGTGTGCCACGTACAGGGATCAGTGGTGCTGCTAAAGATCAAATGTTCTTTACTCTTGAAGTGCCAGCAGACGCTACGAACTTGCAATTCAATACAACTGGTGGAAGTGGTGATGCAGACCTTTACGTTATGTACGGCGCAAAACCAACACTGAGCAACTTTGATTGTAAAAGCACTTCATCTAGCAGTACAGAAAGCTGCGCTATTAGTAACGTACAAGCAGGTACTTACTACGTAATGGTTGAAGCGTGGAATCAAATTTCTGGTGTATCACTTACAGGTAGCTTTGATTCGGGCAGCGGTGGTGGTGTAACACCAATTAACCGCACTGAGTCTAACTTAAGTGTTGGCACAAATAGCTGGACTCGTTTCACGCAAGACCTAGATGCTGGTTATTCATCTCTTGATGTGACTATTTCTGGTGGCTCTGGTGATGCTGACTTGTATGTGAACTTTGGCTCGCAATCGACAACATCTAGCTATGATTGCCGTCCTTATAAAAATGGCAATAGTGAAACCTGCACATTTACAAACCCACAAGCGGGTACTTGGTATATCGACCTTCGCGGCTATCGCGCTGCAAGTGGTGTAACACTCACCATTTCGGCTAACTAGCCACCCTTTTAGGGAGCTTCGGCTCCCTTTTTTATTTTCATTAAAATACACATCATAAAAGGATTGATTATGACAACCCGCCTAACACAGTGCTTAGTAGGCTTTGCAACACTGTCACTGAGCCAACTAAGTTATGCAGCGCAAGACGAAACAATTTGGGTCACTATTGATGCCCTTGCTGCAGAGCACTTTCAACAAGATACCGTGAGTAAACGTAAACTAAACAGCAATTTTGCGATGCAAAAATCAGTTTTGAATCAAGTTAATTTTATGCGCGTTAACAAGCAGGATATCGCTGGTTTAAGTGAGTTTATGCACGATAACTATCATCGCTGCGGTGGTTTTGTAGCCCATGACTCATTAGCAGATGCAGAGCTCTATACTCAGCAATTAAATGCGGTTTCACAGACTGCGATGAATGCGAGCCTAGTAAACTACAGTATTGATAATGCCGCGACAGTTAACGCGCTAATATCATCGATTGATAGTAGCGAACTGAGCGATACGGTTAATAGCATGATGAACTTTCATAACCGATATTATGCCGTGCAAAGTGGTGTTGATGCAGCTGATTGGTTAAAGAGCCATTGGCAGCAAATAGCCAGTAGCCGCAGTGATATAAGCGTTGAGTATTTTAACCATAGTTTTTCGCAATCATCAGTTATTGTGACCATTCCTGGTGCAGAAAAAGCAGATGAAATCGTCGTTATTGGTGGTCATTTAGACTCAATCAATCAGTCTAATCCAAGTAATGGTCGTGCTCCTGGTGCAGATGATAATGCCTCTGGTATTGCAGTGCTCACACAAACCCTCAAAGCAATTGTGGAAAATAACTACCAACCTCAGCGAACCATTCAAATTATGGGGTTTGCCGCTGAAGAAGTGGGTCTTAGGGGCTCAAAAGATATTGCTCAGAGTTATAAAACTCAGGGTAAGAATGTTGTAGGTATGGTGCAGTTTGATATGACTGGCAATAACGGCAGCAGCACAGATATTGTGATGATGACCGATTACACAAACTCTTCTCAAAATCAGTATTTATCGCAGTTGCTCGATGCTTACCAGCCCACAGTGAGCTATGGCTTTGATCAATGTGGTTATGGCTGCTCAGATCATGCCTCTTGGTATCAACAAGGGTTTGCCGCCTCAATGCCATTTGAATCAACAATGAGTGATATTAACCCATTGATCCACACATCAAATGATGCTCAATTTGATGCGGCTCACGCGAGTAAATTTGCAAAATTGGCAGTGAGCTATGTTGCTGAAATGGCAAAGAACGCTGGTGATGTGGTAACTGAGCCGACTAATCAGCTTGAAAATGGCGTAGCTAAAACAGGTTTGTCGGGCGCAGCAAAAGATCAGTTATTCTTTACACTTGATGTACCCGCAATGAGCAGTAACCTTGAGTTTGTAACTGAGGGCGGCTCGGGCGATGCCGATTTATACGTTAAATTTGGCAGTAAACCAACTTTACAAGACTTTGATTGTAAAAGCACAACCTCTACAAGTAATGAAAACTGTGTGATGTCGTCAGTTCAAACTGGCACGTATCATGTCATGGTTGAAGCGTGGAATGAGATTTCGAATGTGTCACTCACGGGAAGTTATAGCACCTCAGGTGGCGGCGAAAACGTTGACCGAACTGAGACAAACGTGAGTGTCGCTACCGGTAGTTGGCAGCGCTTTACTCAACAAATACCGGCAGGCCTTAGTAATTTAACGGTGACTATATCTGGCGGTAGTGGCGATGCAGATTTGTATGTTAACTATGGCTCAGCGTCAACAAGTTCAAATTATCTATGTCGGCCCTACAAAAATGGTAACGAAGAAAGTTGTCAATTTGATAACCCACAAAGTGGAACTTGGTACATAGATTTACAGGGTTACCGAGCTGCATCGGGCGTTACATTAACGATTCAAGGACAATGATTTAAACGCAATCATACTTTTAACCATGAGGAAGCCTTGCTTCCTCATTTAGTCTTGCCCTTGGCAAGTCAGTTACGTAAAATCTGCCCATCACTTTTAATCTATTGGCGAAGTTTATCAAACAACTTTTCAGTGCCACTGGCCCCCTTGCACTTTCTCTTGATGGATATACTCCTCGGCAGCCACAAATTGACATGGCTGTTGCAGTTGATGATGCCTTAAAAAAACGTCACCAATTAGTGGTTGAGGCGGGCACAGGCACGGGTAAAACCTATGCTTACTTAGCGCCTGCGTTAAAATCAAAAGGCAAAACCATCATCTCTACGGGTTCAAAAGCACTACAAGAGCAGTTGTTTCACCGTGATTTACCCAATTTAGTCAAAGCACTGAGCGCTACTAAAAAAGTTGCCCTTTTAAAAGGCCGCGCGAATTATTTGTGTACGTATCGTTTAAGTCAGCATGTTGCGCATGTGCCAACTGATGATCCTGATGTAATGCATCAACTTGCGATGGTAGCAAAGTTTGCAAGTGAAACCCGTTCCGGCGATTTGGCAGATTGTATCGGCATAGAAGAAGACGCCAAGGTACTGCCTTATGTTAGCTCAACCGCTGATAACTGTTTGGGTAAAGAGTGCCCCGATTTTCAAGACTGTTATATTCGCAAAGCCCGCTTAAATGCCATGGAAGCCGATGTAGTGGTGATCAACCATCATTTGTTTTTTGCTGATATGGCTGTGAAAGACACAGGTTTCGCTGAATTAATGCCCACGGCAGACGCCTACATTTTTGATGAGGCGCATCAGCTCAGTGAAATTGCCAGTGACTATTTTGGTGAAAGTGTTAGCACTAAAAAGCTGGTGGATTTAATTAATGACTTACGTGCGATATACCGTGCAGATATCCCAGATATGCTGCAATTAGGTAAAACCCTCAACAAGTTAGAAACCAGCGTGGCAGATTTACGCTTGCAGTTTGGGCTTGATGGTAGCCGTGGTGATTGGCGTGAAAAGCTGGCTGATAAAGAGATTTGTGCAGCACTGCACCGGGTCATTAGCGACCTCGACTTTTTATACCAAGTATTAAAGTTATGCTTAGACCGTAGCGAAAAAATAGAGCATCCGTTTGAGCGCACACTGGCCTTTAAAGGTCAGTTAGAGCGGGTATTTGATACCGCACAAACGGGTTATAGTTATTGGTACGAAACCACTCGCCGATACCTAACGGTAAACATTACACCGCTTAATGTATCGGCTAAATTTGCACAGATGATGAAAGACACAGGAGCAGGTTTTGTGTTTACATCGGCGACTTTATCGGTCGATAACGACTTAGCGCACTTTAACGCTAGTCTTGGCTTAAAGCCAACGCAAAGCATGATTGTTGAAAGTCCGTTTGATTATCAACAACAAGCATTACTTTGTTTGCCGCGCTACTTACCTGAGTCTCATGCGAATAATATGCCCCATGCAATTATCAAGCTGACCCTTGAGTTGATTAAATCAGCAAAAGGTCGCTGCTTTGTGCTGTTTACTAGCTATCGTATGATGCACTTAGTGGCGGAAGGTTTAACCACGCAGATGGATTATCCGGTTTATATGCAAGGGCAAATGTCTAAACGCATTATCCTTGAGAAGTTTACCCGTCACGGTAATGCCGTTTTACTCGGCACAGCCTCATTTTGGGAAGGCGTAGATGTTAGAGGCAGCACATTAAGTTGTGTTATCATTGATAAATTGCCGTTTGCCGCACCTGATGACCCATTATTGCAAGCAAAAATGCAAGATTGCCAGTTACAAGGCAAAGACCCATTTGCGCATATTCAATTACCTCAAGCGGTCATTGCATTAAAGCAGGGGGTAGGGCGACTTATTCGCGATAGTAAAGATAAAGGTGTGTTGGTTATTTGCGATAACCGCCTAGTAACACGCCATTACGGCCAAGTATTTTTAAAAAGTTTGCCACCCATGCGCCGCACGCGCGACTTAGCAATGGCAAACGCGTTTTTAGAACAGATCAATTAGAGTAACTTAGATGATTAAACACAATATTCTTGCCTTAGATGCATCAACTGAAGCTTTATCGCTGGTGCTACATTATCAAGGGCAAACATTTCATCATTTTGAAGAGTGCCCTCAGCAGCACAGCCAAAAGATTTTGCCTTTAATTGATGAGTTACTCGCAAAGGCGCAATGTAAACTAACCGATTTAGATGTAATTGGTTTTGGCCAAGGGCCGGGTAGCTTTACGGGCGTGCGTATCAGTGTTGCGATTGCACAAGGTTTAGCTTATGCCGCACGCTTACCTTTGGTTGGCGTATCAACATTGCAGATGATGGCACAACAAGCGTTTGAACAAGACCAAGCCAGCGATGTGTTTTCTGCCATTGATGCACGTATGGGTGAGATTTATTACGCTCATTATAAAGCTGATGACAATGGCTTAATGACGCTTGTTGATGAAGAGCAAGTCATTAAACCTGAGTTGCTAACGCTACCTGAAATGGCTGCAACAGCGGTGGGTACGGGTTGGCAGAACTATCCTGCACTTGTTACAGAACTAGCAAATGTAAGTTTAAATGAAAACATTTTACTACCTGATGCGAGGTACATGCTGGCCTCGGTTGCAACGGCTTTTGCTAACGGTGAAACGGTGACTGCAGCTAATGCGCAGCCTAAATATGTTCGTGATACAGTGACTTGGAAAAAGCTACCAGGCCGAGAGTAACTGAAAGAATAACGGGACTTGCGTGCCCGTCAGTTATGGCACATAATTTAGTCATGTTTGATGTGGAATTACGAGTTTGACTTTACCTATTGGCTCAGGCTTTTATACCGGTGACATTCCCGGTCAATATAGCCGTAAAAATACCGTTACTGATAAGCCTAAAGCGATATCAGATCAAACGGCTGAGCAAAAATCGTCAACAGAGTATGTTAAATCAAGCCCTCAAGCTGTTGCTATTGCCGATGAATTTAAAGCTGAGTCGCAAAGCTATCAGCAAACAATTTATGACAAACCAAGCAACCCAAAAACCAGTCGCGCGATTTCAACCTATACGGAATTTGCTAACTTAGAGCGCCGCGCCGAAGTGCAAAGCCTTATTGGCGTTGATGTATATGCATAAGCTAACTGGTATGATTAATAAAAGCTAAAACTGAATTCACAAAAAAGCCTAAACAATATGTTTAGGCTTTTTTATGATTGAATAGTATTTCTAAGCAATAAAATTACTGCTTAATAAAATCTATCAGCTTGTCGGCAATCGCAGTATTGTTTTGCGAACCGTAGAAATCTTCTGCACGTTTACCATAGGCAAATACTTGTACATCAATAGCGGTGTGGCCACCAGTAGTCCACCCCGTGAAGCTGGCATGATTGATGATATCTTTTACAGCAAGTAGCAGTGCTTTATCACCCATTTTCTTAGCTTCGCTTAGCTTGATGCTGTTTGCATCAGTGAATTCGATATCAGAATACTTTTGCCATACTGCTTTTAAGTCATCGCTTTCAAGTAGATCTTTTGTGATAGTGCCAGCAGTTGCTTTAACACCTTTAACAACGTCAGTTTCCCACTTATATTGACCATGCGCACCCAGTGTTAAGCCACCTGTTGAGTGATCGGCAGTGATAACAAGTAGGGTATCTGGGTTTTTATCTACATACGCCTTTGCTTGTTCAATCGATTTAGCAAAGTCATCCATTTCGCCCATTGCACATGCGATGTCGTTTGCATGACCACACCAGTCAATTTGGCTGCCTTCGATCATCACAAAGAACCCTTTGTCGTTTTGACCATCCAGTAAATCAAGCGCTTTAGTTGTCATTTGCGTAAGACGCGTTGGATTTTCGTCAAGCGCAAACGGTAAACCCACTTCAGCGAATAAACCAAGTGCTGGAACCTGTTTTAAGTCACTCATTGCTGCAAAGTCATCACTGTACTGATAACCTGCTGCTTTAAACTCTTCAACTAGGTTACGGTCTTCACGAACGTAATATTTCGTGCCGCCACCTAGCATTAAATCAACCGGTAATTTACCTGCGATTTTGTTATCGATATAGTCGTTAGCAATCTCGTCGTAGTTACGGCGTGATTCGTTATGTGAAGCAAAGCTTGCTGGTGTGGCGTGGTTAATTTGCGAAGTAGCTACGAGAGCTGTTGTCATACCGCGCTCTTTGGCAACTTCAAGCATAGTTTTTACTGGTTTTTTATCAGTATCAACGGCAATTGCGCCATTATAACTTTTATGACCACTGCTTAGTGCTGTTGCACCTGCAGCGCTGTCTGTTACATAGGTATGATCGTCAGGGTAGGTATGAGCCATACCACGTAAAATTGTATCGAAAACAGTTGGGTCAACTACTTTAGTATTTGGATCATCTTTAAAGTAACGATATGCAGTTGTATACGCCGGGCCCATACCATCACCAATCATATAAATGATGTTTTTTGGTGCTGATTCAGCCATTACTGAGCCTGCTGAGCATAATAATGCTAAAAGACTTAATTTTAATTTCATTGATGTAACCTTATTATTGTGCCCTTATTTATACTGCGAAGATTATTGTATACTAGCCAGACGATAAATAAACGCCTTTAAGTTGAAACGCTTAATAAATAGGAGCAATTGTGCAACCTTTTTCTTTTCAAACTGGCACTCAGGCAATGCATGGCCTAACCTTTGGTCATGGCGAAGAGGTTGTGATTGCCTTACATGGTTGGCTTGATAACGCACATAGTTACATACCTATGTTACAAAATGCGAAGCTAAATCAGCGTTGGTATTGTCTTGATTTTCCTGGTCATGGTTTATCTGATTGGCGAAGTAGTGACGCCCATTATTACTTTATTGACTACGTTGATGATGTATATAAGTTTATTGGGTCACTTGAGGTAACGAAAGTGCATTTAGTTGGCCATTCAATGGGCGCTATGGTTGCTGGGGTTTTTGCTAGTTGTTTTCCTGAAAAGGTAGCATCGGTAAACTTTATTGAGGGAGTTGGTTGCGTTACAACCAACAGCAATGAAGTGAGCGGCCAACTTCGCAAGGCAATATTAAATAGAGCGCGGGTAAACAATAAAGGGCCACGTGCATTTGACTCAAAAGCGCACATTATTAGTGCAAGGCTTGCAAGTGGTGACCTTGAATACCCACAAGCTGAGTTATTAATGACACGAAATAGCTACGAAAAAGCAGGCAAGTGGTACTTAACAACCGATCCAAAGCTTAAAAATCACTCAGGATTTCGCTTTGATGAAGCACAATGTATTGCAACCATTAAACAAATTAACGCGCCATGTCAGCTTATTTTAGGCGATGAGGGGTTTCCTTTTGTAAAGCAAAACTTAGAAGCATATGGTAAATATTACAAAGAGTTAAAAATTCATAAGATACCTGGTGGTCACCATTGCCATATGCAATTTCCTGCATTAACCTTAGAACACGTTCATGCATTTATTGGGCAGTATAAAGCAAGTTAATTGTATAATTGCACCAAATGTGGGATTATCTGCACCATTAGAGTATTTACTCCATTGAGAAACGGCCTTAGTTAGCTTAAGGTTATTAAAAAATATAATTATAAACAGGAGCTAAGAGTGGAAAAAATCTGGCTTAAACGCTACCCAGAAGGTATGCCTGAAACAATCGACCCTGAGCATTATCACTCGCTACTCGACTTGTTTGAAAAAAGTTTTGCTGACTTTAGTGACCTTCCAGCTTTTACCAACATGGGTAAAGAGTTGACCTATCGTGAGTTAGACAGTGCTACAAAACGTGTTGCGTCGTACATTCAAAATGATCTTGGTCTTAAAAAAGGCGATAAAGTAGCGGTTATGATGCCGAACTTACTACAAACGCCTGTAACTATCTTAGGTATTCTTCGTGCAGGCTGTGTAGTGGTGAATGTAAACCCACTTTATACCGTGCGTGAATTAGAGCATCAGTTAAATGACTCAGAGTCTTCAGCAATTTTTATTCTTGCAAACTTTGCCGATACTCTAGAGAAAGCATTACCAAAAACTAACGTCAAGCACATCGTGGTTACTCAAGTGGGTGACATGGTCGGCGGCCTTAAAAAGCACATCGTTAATTTTGTGGTGAAGCACGTTAAGAAAATGGTGCCTAGCTACTCATTGCCAAATGTGATCAAATTTGCAGATGCGCTTGCTGGTGATGAAGCGGGTTACAAAAAACCTGAAGTTGATTTAAACGACTTAGCATTTTTGCAATACACAGGCGGTACAACGGGTGTATCTAAAGGTGCAATGCTATCGCATGGCAACATGGTTGGTAACCTTGAGCAAGTATCAGGTTGTCTAGACAAAGTATTAGAGCGCGGAAAAGAAGTGGTTATCACAGCACTGCCGCTTTATCACATCTTTGCACTCACAGCGAACTGCCTAACATTTATGAAATACGGTGGTTTAAACGTACTTATCACAAACCCTCGTGATATGCCGGGCTTTGTTAAAGAGCTAGCACAGCACAAATTTACGGCGGTAACGGGTGTAAATACGCTATTTAACGGTTTACTAAATACCCCAGGTTTTGCTGAACTTGATTTCTCAAGCTTAAAAATGTCACTTGGTGGTGGTATGGCGGTACAGCGTCCAGTTGCTGAAAAATGGCAAGCTGTAACGAAGACCAAATTAATGGAAGGTTATGGCTTAACTGAATGTGCGCCACTTGTAACTGTTAGCCCTTACGACCTTGAAGGTTATAACGGTTCAATCGGTTTACCTGCTCCTAGCACTGATATTAAGCTTATGCTTGAAAATGGTGAAGAAGCAGCGAAAGGTGAGCCGGGCGAGCTTTGGGTTAAAGGCCCACAAGTTATGCAAGGTTATTATAACCGCCCAGATGCAACAGCAGAATGCTTAAAAGATGGCTGGTTTGCAACAGGTGACATTGCTACTTACGATGATGAAGGCTTCTTCTACATTGTTGATCGTAAGAAAGACATGATTATCGTATCTGGCTTCAACGTGTTCCCTAATGAGATCGAAGAAGTAGTCGCTATGCACGATGGCGTGCTTGAAGTAGCAGCTATCGGTATTCCTCACGAGGTCAGTGGCGAACAAGTTAAAGTTTTTGTTGTGAAAAAAGATCAATCTTTAACTGAAAAAGATATAATAAAGCACTGTCGTGATAATTTAACGAACTATAAGGTGCCTAAACTCGTTGAGTTTAGAGATGAACTACCAAAAACAAACGTTGGTAAGATTCTAAGAAGAGCCTTAAAGGACGAAGAAAAATAATTAAAGCCGGCATTAGCCGGCTTTTTTATGGTAAAGAAAGGGGTATAAGTGCAATATCAACTGATCGAAACGCAAAATCAATTAAATGATTTTGTAGAAAAAATAACAGGAAAACCGGTACTGGCAATTGATACCGAGTTTATGCGTCGTCGTACGCTTTACCCTGAAGTTGCACTTATTCAAGTATACGATGGTGAGCATTTAGCGTTAATCGATCCTCTGGCTGAGCTGTCGCTTTTTGATTTTTGGCAAGTACTTAAAAATCCTGAGGTGTTAAAGGTACTACATTCACCGTCAGAAGATATTGAAGTGTTTCAAAAATACGCTGGCTTTGTACCAACACCACTGTTTGATACCCAGTTTGCACTACAAATACTAGGCCATGGTAACTGCATGGGCTTTGCGCACATGGTTAAAGAGTTACTTGATATCGAAATTGATAAAAGTGAATCGCGCACTAACTGGTTACAGCGCCCGCTAACAGAAAAGCAGCTAGATTATGCCGCTGCCGATACGTATCACTTATTGCCTTGTTTTGAAATTATTAAAAACCAAATTGATGAAGCTGGCTTTTTTGACATTGTGATCAGCGAAAGTGAGTTGGTCGCGCAAAAGCGTGCTTATCAAACACCTGCAGAGCAGCTTTATAAAGACATTAAAAATGCTTGGCAATTACGACCGCACGACTTAGCGGTATTACGCGAACTTGCCGCATGGCGCCGTGAAAAGGCTGAGCGCAAAAACCTCGCGCTCAACTTTGTGGTTAAAGAGCACAACATGGTTGAAATTGCTAAGCGCAAGCCTGCAAGTTTAAATGCGTTACGCAGAGTGCCAGGTGTTGAGCCAATGGAAGTTAACCGTTCGGGCGTTGAAATTTTAAAATGTATTGAACGTGGTAAAGCCGTTCCTGCAAGCGAACAACCTGCACAATTAAAACGATTAATTGATTTTCCGGCATATAAAAAAGCCGCAAAAGATATTAAACAAAAAATCACTAAAGCTGCAAAAGAGCGGGGCATTCCTGAAGATGTATTGGCCTCTAAAAAACAGATTAACCAGCTGATCAGCTGGAATTGGAAGCTCGATGCCGATGAACGTAAAGCAGCATCAAAGCCAGATCTATTCAACTCATGGCGCTATGAGTATGTGAAAGACGTACTTAAAGAGTGGCAAAACTAATAAAAGCCCTTTATTGCTATTTACTTATCATTATAGGCCCTGAAACTTGCTGCGTTTATGAGTTACCTGTAACCAATGCAGCAAGTTATAATCATACCGTTTTAATCTTTGTAGTTGTCTAGACGTTAAACTATAAAAAGGGGCAAAAGTAAAAAACTTTTCACCTATAATAATTACACAATTAAACCCAAACTTAGAATATTGTTTAATCAACTTCGTTTTAGTTGCTTCTATATGCGCGTTGCCAAAAGGCGAGCTATAAAATACTCCGTGGCGACAGATTGTGAGTTCATTTTTACTACTAAGTATTAATAATGTTAGAACTAACGAAATTAACATGAATAGTATAAGAAGCGGCTCATATAAAAAGTGCTTCTGTGAAAGGGTTTTTAAAAGGTATACAAAAATAGCCTCAAGGGTAGCTAACATCAGCCATATGCTTTTTTCAGAAGTCTTTCTTAAATTCAATACTTTCATTCTCAGTCCTTGAGAGGCTTTTTTAATATAATACTTCGCAACTTAGATAAAACAATCTGCCGAAAAAATGAAAGTAAAAGCTGTTTTTAATGTTTTATTATTAATTCCTAATGGTGTGATTTATTTATCTTGTTGAAAATAAATAAGATATTAAACAATGAAAGGTATAAGATATATCTAAAAGAGGGTAGTAGAATAAGTCACGTCATATATCTCCATTAAGGATAATGAGTTATTGAAAACGGCCAAACTATTCTTTGTACATATTTTTGTGAAAATGATCGACGCGAGTATATTAATGTATTTAACTTTACATAAAAGATTTTAAAAAACTTGTGATAGCAATACCTTAAGTAATTTGTTAAAACTATATCAAAGAGGTAAGCCACATAACAAACCGCTGTAGATCTGGGAGGAACATGCTGGGATTAAAGGATGTGAATCGTCCCCGCTTGTTAATATAGCCATCCTTTTTGTCCCTATGCGAGATGGGTGGTACATTTAAGGTATTCCCGCAATTAATTTTGACGTTGGTATTTTTTAAATATAAACAGATGCATTGAACGGAAATTTAGGAGTGCTTTTGTGAAAGGGACTGCATTCACTCTTCTCATCGTAGCAGCTTTCGGTATTCTTAAATTCGTTGCTCCAAAGATTGTGGAGTTTTTGCCTGAGTGGTAAATGGACTTATTTTTCTCATTGTATTTTTAGTTTTGTGTTTTCAATTTGGGCGATTTATCTTTAAACACCGAAGAAAGGACGATTAGCTGTTCGTTTTAAAGCGTATAACAAACAATTTAAGCCGTCGTTCGGTCGTTTCCACAGTGTGATTTTGGCATCAATAGGATTAAGATATGGAAAACTATGCACTAGCTGGCTTGGGGTTACTAATACTGTTCAATATATTAATTAGTTTAGTAATTTCTAAAAGAAATGATTTTGAAACTTTTCAAAAACTAGCACAAACAGTGCTTGTTTGGTTACTCCCCGTCATAGGTGGAGCTGGGATCTTGATATTCTATAAAAGTATAGATAAACCAATTAGGAAACCGGAAAGCTTTGCAAAACGTTCAGAAGGCAATAGCTCTTGGCAAGATGAACCCTAATATAGAGCTATGAGTGCGCAACTATTTAAATTAAACCTCAATCATGAGCTCACGTGGTTAAAGCGAGCTCATTCCTAAAATAACCCTACAAAACAAGTAAAATTTTATCTAAATTTTGTTTTGATTTCGCAACGCTTTGTAGTGGGGTTAATCCGCTTGGGTATTCTTCTTGTTCAAGCACTAACCACTTGGTGTTGCCGTGCGACTCTAAAGTATCGATGATGGCAGGCCAATCAATGTTGTTTTCGCCGATAATTGGGCTAATGTTGCTTCCCTCAATCGTACGTACTTTAATGTGCGTAGCAAGCGTGCGGTTAGGGTACTTTTTAATAAAGTAAATTGGATCTTTTGCTGCGTAATTGACCCAGCCAATATCTAACTGCAATGGCATGGTCTTGGGGGTATTAGTGGCAATGTAATCCCAAAACGTTGCGTTTTTAAATGCATTAAACTCTTTATTATGATTGTGAAAACCGATCTTCATATCAAAGCGGGTTGCATAATCACTGACTTTAGTAAGCTCTTTAACCAGAGATTTTACTCCCTCAGGGTGCCATGCTCTTTCATCCCAAGGTACATAAAGTGTAGTAACGCCAAGGGTCTTGTAAAACAGCAGGGTGCTATCAATTGTGTTTTCACTGAGTGCATCAAAGCCGATATGGGCACTACTGGCAACTAAGCCTAATTCACTGAGCTTTGCTTTTAAGGCTGCTGGGTTATGTGAGTATGGGCCAAAGTCTCCGGCAAACTCCACACCGGCAAACCCCATTTCGGCAAGAGACTTAAGCGTACCATGAAAGTCATTTTTTAAGGTGTCTTTGACTGACCATAGCTGCACACTCACGGGCAGTTTTGCGAATAATTGACCACTAAATACAAGGCTAATAATGAGCAATAAAATGCGGGTTTTAAACATACTTCAATCCTAAAAAAGCAGGGGAGTGACCCCCTGCACTGTGCTACAAATAACACAAGGGGGAAAGTTAATCGGTATAGGCGTACTCGCTTAAACCAAGCTCAGCTAAAACCTGATCTAAATGGACTTTTGCTTCATCAGAAGGGCCAGGGTAATCGCCTGCAATAGGCACATTACCAAGGTAACCTATGTCTTTACAGCCTTCAGGTGTACAGAAAAAGGCAGCAAGCACTAACTCTTTAAAGCGTAAAAAAGCTTTACCAATACGCTGAAATTGCAGAGGTGTTTGCTCGTTTAAAAACGCAATATCATCTAAAATCTCGCGATGTTGCTTTTCGTTAAGTGCAACAAATTGCTTTTTAAAACGAAGCTGTGCTTCATCGTCAAGCCACGCTAATGAATTTAAAATTTTAATTCTATCGCGTTGTTGACCTTCATAAGGCGCGCTCACCCACTCATTAATAACAGCTGGTACTTGTAGCTCACTGGCTGAAGGGATAGCGCCTTCGCGCGGCACAATGTAATCAGCTAAAACCGCTACTAACGTGAGTTCGTCTGCTGTTAAGGTCAGTGGCCAAGGTGATTCTGGTGGCATCACCAAATTAGGATCTTGACCATAGCCTTTAGCGGTTACAGGCTTGATATCTAAATCAGGCCAATGCTCTTTTGCAGAGACAGCAACGTCATCTTCCAGAGCTTTTGTGCAGCCAGCAGTTAAACCAACCGCTGAGCCCGCAGCTAATAGTCCAAGCCATTTTAAAGACTCACGGCGGCTCATGTTAGAAACATAGTTATATGAGTCGTGTTCGTTACGATGATGCATAATTAAAGTACCCCGTTATCAATTTGTTGAGCAAGCCAAGTTGAATTACGCATTGCCAGTGTCATGATGGTGAGCGTACAGTTTTTATGAGGGTTTGAAGCAAATACCCCCGCATCCATTACAAATAGGTTATTACAATCCCATGTTTGGCCCCATTGATTGGTGACTGAGTCTTTCTTTGAGCTGCCCATTCGTGTGGTGCCCACTTCGTGAATGATTTCGCCACCTTTTGAAATTGCTTTTTCAGCAGGCGGGAGTTCGCCAACAGTCGCACCCATGTTTTCGAGGATTTGCTTCGCGGTTTTTAAACCATGTTCGATTTGCTTTAATTCTCTGTCAGACCACTTAAAGTGGAACTTTGATACCGGAATACCCCATTTGTCTTTAACGTTTTCGTCAATTTCCATGTAGGTATCTTTGTTCGGTAACATCTCACCACGCAGAGCAAAACCAACGTAAGAGCCATATGCATCACGAACTTGCTGTTTAAGAGCTGGGCCATAGCCTTGTTTATCACCTGACACACCCGAACCCGGCTGGCCAAAGCCACTGCCAATTTCAAAGTGATAACCACGTGGGAAGTCTAATTCATTGTTAGCTTGTGCTTGATGACCCCACCAAGGAATAAATAAGTGATTAGCGGTATGTCCATCTTCGTTATAACGTGGGCGACCTTTAAGTGCCGGAATTTGCGCACCTAACCATGCACCCGTCGAATCCATTAAGTTTCGACCTACTTGGCCACTTGAATTGGCAAGGCCTTTTGGGTGCTTTTTATTCTTTGAATTTAATAAAATACGCGCTGATTCACAGGCGCTGGCGGCTAAGATAACCACATCGGCATCAATAGCATGTTCGGTTATCGTGTGTTTATCAACATAGGTGACGCCAGTAACTTTACCTTGCTCATCAACCTGGACTGATTTAACCATGGCATCAGTAATAACTTTTAAGTTACCGGTGGCTTTTGCCATTGGCAGTAATGATGTCGTAGTTTGAAAAGCTGCACCAATTGAGCAACCAGAGCCACATGGTGTTGCATAAAAACACGCCATGCGATCATCTTTAGGGCGCGTTAATACCGCGCGATGCATAGGCACTGCTTGAATGCCCATTTTCTTTGCCGAAGCGGCAATTAAAAGCTCAGGAACACGCGGTTTTGGTGGTGGCTGTAAAATACCCGGTGACGAATCTGGCATATCTTCATGGCCTGTATTGGTGCCACATACACCCACAAGTTCTTCAGTTTTATCGTACCAAGGTGCTAAATCAGCGTACTCAAATGGCCAGTCGGCACCATGACCATCACGGCTTTTGCCTTTAAAATCGTGCTCACTAAAGCGCAATGAATAGCGGCCCCAGTGATTTGTTCGACCACCTAACATACGTGCGCGCCACCAATAAAAGTCGCTTCCTTTGGCGCTGGTATAAGGCTCATCAGGTACTTGCCAGCCTCCATCAACGGTTGCGTCGTAAAAGCCAAAGTTTTTGTCTTTGTTACCTGCACCCATAAGTGGGGCTTCGTTGTTACGACGAAACATCGGGCTTTCTGTTTTCGGGTCATAATTACGGCCCGCTTCAAGTAATAACACCTTGTGACCAAGCTTGGTTAACGTGTATGCGGCCATTGCACCGCCAGCACCAGAGCCAACAACTAATACCTTATGTTTAAAATCAGACATCTTATAGCTCCTTGATTTTTATATTTTTAAACCACACTTTGTCACCATGGTCTTGAAGCCCGATATGACCTTGTTCAGCCGTTGCAAAGTTTTTCCAGGTTGCAAACTTACTGCCTTTTACAAGGGTGTTCCATGTTGTACTGCCAATCACAATGCTGGTGGTGCTAATACCGTTTTGCCAAACTTGTAAGTGGTTGTCTTGCATTTTAATGCGTACATGGTTCCAGCTATTTGCTGGTTTGTGCGCCGCAACTGGCGCTGCAAATAAATCGTAAATTGACCCTGCTAAGTGCGAGTCAATTTCGGTATCTGGGTGTTCTTCGTTATCGATAATTTGAATTTCAGGTGCATGAGAGTAAATCATCTGTCCGGTTTCATCAGCTAATACAAAAATACCGCTATTGCCTTTAGTAGAGATTTTCCAATCAATCTGTAATTCAAAGTTTTGGTACTGCTTTTTAGTAAGCAGGTCGCCACCACCTTTGGTTAATGTCATAGCGCCATCTTCAACGACCCATGCAGGATTTAAAGATTCGCTTTTAAAATTACGCCACTGCGACATATCTTTGCCGTCAAACAACAACTGCCAGCCAGCTTGCTTTTCTTGTTGTGTTAGCTGATTGTCAGCCGCATTAGCGAGTGCACAGCTACTAACGGTGAGCATTAAAGTCAGTGCTTTAAGAGATTTAAACATAGTGTTCCTCGACGATTTACTTGCTTAAGACGCACATTTTTCGGTGCGTTTGTTGTTATTAATTACCAAATGCAACCCAATGAATGCGACGATTAAAATAATTGGGAAGATCAGTAGGTTTTGTAATACAGCCTGTCCGGCTAAAATTTCAATTTGTTCAGCGCTTGCACCACTTGCCTGTGCCGATGAGCGTGCCGCATCTATCCAGCTACCAATTACAGGGTTCCAGATGCTCATTGCAAACATGCCTGCACCGCCCATTAACGACATACCCAGCGCCCCTGACTTTGGAATGTATTCAGCAACGCAGCCAAGCATGGTCGGCCAAAAGTAGGTAACGCCAAGTGCAAATAATATCGCTGCTAAATAAATCATGCTGCCCTCGGCTTGGCTCATCATAAAGATACCTAAGCTTGCACAAATGGCAGAGCCAAGTAATACACCGGTAGGGTTGAGCTTATGCACAATAGGGCCTGCAAAGAAGCGACCAACCGCCATTAGGCCAGTGATCAAGGCTAAGACCACCATAGGAGAGGCACCCGAAGAACCTAAAATACGCTCAATCCATTGTTGTGTGCCAAATTCAGTGGTTGCGGTAAACGTCATGCAGGCAATTAAAAAGATGTATAACGGCGTAAATAAGTGGCGAATATTGCTGCTGGTAGAGTGAGTACGCGTATCAAAGCGTGGAAATTGTGCTTTGATCAGCATAGCGCCATAGATAACCGTAGGAATTAAAATTAACGCAACTTGCCATTGCCAGTTTAAACCTGCTCCCGACATAAAATTCGACGCAAGTGCGCCAATCACAATGCCACCTGGGAACCAAACATGAAAACGGTTTAGCATAGTGGTGGTGTTTTTAGGGTACATTTCTGCAATTAGTGGGTTACAGCCAGCTTCAACAGCGCCGTTGGCAAAACCAATTAAAAAGGTAGAAACCAGTAAGCCCCAAAAACCATCAGCAGTGATGGTCAAAACAAGGCCAAGAAAATGACAGATAAACGCTAACGCCACTAATTTCTTCGCGCCAATGGCATTATAAATAATACCGCCGATCATAGTCGCAACCGGAAAACCTAAAAATGCCATGGCATTAACCCAACCTAATTCGGTGTCGGTTAAGCCAAACTCACTGCCAAGTTGACCCAAAATACCAGCACGAATGGCAAAGGTCATAGAGGTCACAATCAGTGCTATACAGCAAAGCCGAAAGACAATGCGGTTATAATTATTGTTGTCCATATTGTGTGTCCTGTGTGTTCTGTTGTTGTCGGTTTATAAACCTAAAATTCGATTATTCCGCTCAGTGTTTGTTGCGCCACTGGCAAAATCGTCAAAGGCTTTGTCTGTTGGGTTTATTAAGTGTGCTTTAATAAACTCAGCGCCTTCTCTTGCCCCATCTTCTGGGTGCTTTAAGCAACATTCCCATTCAAGTACAGCCCAACCATCAAAACCATATTGAGTTAACTTGCTAAAGATTTGCTTAAAATCTACTTGGCCATCACCTAAAGAACGAAAACGCCCCGGGCGGTCTTGCCAGTTTTGAAATCCGCCATAAACACCTGAGCGGCCATTTGCGATAAATTCGGCATCTTTGACATGAAACGCCTTAATGCGCGAATGATAAATATCGATAAACGCTAAATAGTCGAGCTGTTGCAATACAAAATGGCTCGGATCATAAAGAATATTAACGCGTGGGTGATTATTGGTTGCTGCTAAAAAGCGCTCAAATGTCACACCATCATGTAGGTCTTCACCCGGATGCAATTCAAAACACACGTCCACGCCATGCTCGTCAAAGCAATCTAAAATAGGTAACCAACGCTTAGCAAGTTCACTAAAGCCTTGTTCAACAAGTCCTTGTGGACGTTGTGGCCACGGGTAAAAGGTATGCCATAAAAAAGAACCCGAGAACGTCGCATGGTTGGTTAAGCCAAGGTTGTTACTTGCTTTAGCAGCCATCATCAGTTGCTCTGTTGCCCACTTTGTTCGCGCTGCAGGGTTGCCTTTTACATGCTCTGCGGCAAAGTTATCGAACATTTCATCGTAGGCAGGGTGAACAGCAATTAGCTGGCCTTGCAAATGTGTTGATAACTCTGAAATTGTAAGTCCATACTCTGTGGCAATACCAGTGACTTCATCGCAGTAATGCTGGCTTTGAGCTGCTTTTTCTAAATCAAAAATAGTCGGGTTTGAGGTTGGAACTTGAATCGCTTTGTAACCTAAACTGCTTGCCCACTCACATAAACCACGAAAACTATTGAACGGGGCTTGATCTGAAATAAACTGCGCCAAAAATATTGCTGGCCCTTTGATTTTATTCATTCTTTTTTATCCAATCTGTAATTTGTGCCATTTAGTATCTTGCTTCGATGAAGCAACAACATGCTCAATAAACGCCATACCCCGCACAGCCTCATTGATGGCAGGAACATCAAATGCTGAATTTGTTGCGTTATCGCCTTGCTTAAATGCATGGATCTGCGCTGCAAAATTGCGGTAAATATTGGCAAAGGCTTCAAGGTAGCCTTCTGGGTGACCGGCAGGGGCACGCAGGGCATTTTGCGTGTCAGGGTGTAATTCACCCACGCCTGCTCGAAGTAATGTTGCAGCTTGATTGTGGCCTCTTAGCCATAAGCTATTAGGCTCAAGTTGCGACCACTCAAGACTGGCTTTATCGCCATAAATACGCAGGCGTAAGTTGTTTTCATCGCCAATAGCAATTTGGCTCGCCAGTAAAACGCCTTTACAACCATTATTGAATCTAAGTAGCACAGTGCCATCATCATCAAGGGCTCGGCCTTCAACTACATGGTTTAAATCGGCGCAAAGCTCGGTGATTTCGAGATCAGAGACATACTCGGCTAAGTTAGCTGCATGCACGCCAATGTCACCCATACAACAACTAATGCCAGCCTTACTGGTGTCTAGACGCCAGCTCGCTTGCTTTGAGCCCTCGTCTTCGCTGTGCGCTAACCAGCCTTGAGTGTACTCAACAATGACTTTACGTATGCTGCCGAGCTCGCCAGCTTTTACGCGATGCTTGGCTTCTTTGACCATAGGGTAACCGGTGTAAGTGTGGGTTAAGCCATATAAAACCTGCTGCTTTGCAATAATGCTTTGTAATTGCTCTGCTTCTGCGAGAGTCAGCGTTGCAGGTTTATCTGAGAGCACATGAAAGCCATGCTCAAGCGCCATTTTCGCGACCGGAAAATGCAAATGGTTAGGGGTGACAATAGCCACAAAATCAATACGCTCATCAGCAGGTAATTTTGCTTCTTCGGTAAATAGCTTCTGGTAACTGTCGTAGCAACGGCTGCTATCAAGCCCAAGTAGTTCGCCAGTTGCTTTACATTTGTTTGCGTCTGAACTGAATGCACCTGCAACAAGCTCAATCATTCCGTCTAATCGCGCTGCAATTCGATGAATAGCGCCAATGAAGGCACCATCGCCACCGCCTACCATTGCCATGCGGATCTTAGCTTTGCTCATCTTAAGCGCTCCTAAATTTAAATAGCGTCTGCTACTGTTAATGTCATGTTATTGATAATAGGAAAGCTTAACCAATAAGCGCTAATAAAAATTCGGTTGACAATGCAACAAAATCGGCGTTTAAAATATATAAGGCTGTTCTTTATTGAGACAAAATTAAGCGATGGATATTCAAGAAATGATAAAAAAAGCTGGCGTAAATCAGCTAATTGCTGCATTTGATTTACTGCCAGACATCCTCTTTTGGGTAAAAGACACAGATAGTAGAATCTTGCATTGTAATCAGCATTTTATTGAGCATCAGGGTTATAAAACACTGGAGCAAATATTGCTAAAAACTGACTTTGATTTTTCGCCAAAGCACCTTGCGTTTCAGTACGTCAACGACGATAAACGAGTGATGGAAGGCTACATAGTGACTGACCGTTTAGAGCTTAACCAAACCCAACAAGGTGAGCTTGGTTGGTTTTCTACATCAAAGCATGCTTTAAAAGATCACGATGGCAATGTGATTGGCACTTATGGAGTGACCCGACATCTACAAAAAACCTCAAAAGCGCTTTCTCATGTAAGGGCAATTGAAGAGCCGGTAAAATTTATTCGCGAGCATTATCATCGTCAGATCAGCATTGATGAATTAGCAGAGCTTGCACACTTGTCGGTGAGCGCCTTAGAGCGTCGTTTTAAAAAGCACTTAGCAAAAACACCCAATCAATTTATAAACGAAGTACGCCTTGAAAATGCCCGCAAGCTACTAATTGAAACGCAACTGCCAATTTCACAAGTAGCCTACCAGTGTGGGTTTTCGGAGCCGAGTTACTTCAGTAAACAATTTCGGCGTTTGTTTGGCGAAATTCCCTCACAAATGCGCTCGCAATTAGGTGATTAAATTGCAGCTCTTGCCATTAAAATAGCCCCTTGCTCTGCACTGGCAAGGGCGGGAGTTAAATGCGCTTTACTGGCATCAGGTAAGTAAGGTGTGATAGCACTGGCAATGCCGCCCATCAAGCTGACTTTTTCAATACCTTGTTTTTCAAAGTAAGCGATATAACGGGTAATGTATGCGCAAGCTTCATTAATTAATTGCTGACAAAAAGCGTCGTCAGAATGGCTAAAAACAAGCGGTGCAAATTTGGCAAGCTCTGCAGGGCGCGCTGATATTAAACGCTGACTTAACGCTTGGCTTGAGTTGCAGTTAAGCTGGGTGAGTAGGGAATCTATTGCGGCAGAACTTTGCGCAACACCATCAAGTACTGCAAATGCTTTACGGCAAAGTTGTAAGCCTAACCAACCCCCACTTGCACCATCGCTCAGTAATAATCCGTAACCACCTAATTCGCTAAATTGGTTTTGCTGCTGGTAACCCGCACAAAAGCCCGTGCCCAGAATAATCACTGCGCCATCATGGTGTTGATGTGCGCCTTTACAGGCAATCAGCATATCTGTTGACAGGGTAAACTTGGCAAAAGGGTGCTGCCATTTGGTCATAGCATGATAGGCAGAGTCGATATTAGCACCGGCAAGTCCGGCATGCACATAGGTGTTTTTCAGCTCGCTTAAGGCAAGCCCAGCTTCATGAAATGCAAGTTCAGTGGCGTGGAGTATTGACTCTTGGCTTTGTTGGCAGCTGGTGGCCACGTTTGCTGAGCCACTTATGGCTTCGCTAAGCAATGAGCCGTTTTCGTTTTCTAAACGAACTTTACACTTACTGCCACCGCCATCAATACCTAAAAAATACATTGCCATGCTTAATCCTTTGAAAGAAGCTTATTGATAGCTTCAGCATTAATTGCACCGTTTTCGTTGTGCACACATGAGTGTACATGCACAGCTGCCTTTGCTGAATGGTTTTTTATTAATTGCCAAAGTGTTGGCGCGTTTTCTAAAGTAACGCCACCACCCATAACAATTTCTATCTGATTAGCGCTGTGCGCTAAGTATGTGTTGAGCTGATTTAGACCATCTACAGCACTTTGACCGCTTTGCCACGGCGTGCCTGCTGTTAAGATGCGGTCAACCTCTAAGCTAATCAGTTTCTCAAGTGCGCTTAACGGGTTTTTAAGGGTATCGAATGCACGGTGAAAGGTCACCATTAGGCCATGCTGTTTGGCTGTGGCAACTAAAGAGCGGGTCACTTTTAAATCAAGTTCGCCGTTTTTAACTGCACCAAATACCACGCCATGCGCCCCCGCGTTCGCTGCCATTGTTATTTGTTTTTGCATTAGGTTGCGACATTCAGCACTAACGAAAAAGTTGCCTGCTTCGGGGCGTATCATCACCACTAACTCTGCACTATTAGTCAGGTTTGTAACAGCACAGTCAATCGCATTATCACTTGGTGTTAAGCCACCTAGGTGTAAATTACTGCATAGCTCAAAGCGTTTCGCGCCTAAGTTACTAGCCAGCGAAATGTTGTTAGCAAGCAGCTTTAAGCACCCTTCGTTTAGGCATACTTCAAGAAATTTACCATTGTTCATGTTTGTATTTTTACCGTATCTGTTACAGCTACTTTTTTGCTAATTAGTTTAGCGAAAACTTAAAATTGTAATAAAAGTTAATTTAGTATTTACTATCAATTGGTTACTATTTTTACCAAGTTTTTGTTGATGAACAAATTAGCTCAATAATGATGAGCTTTACTATAAAGCAGAAAATATAAAAATGAACATAAAATATGCCAAACGCCGATTTTGTCATATCTCTCACCGAATTTTTATTATCACTTTTTGACTGCTCACCCTATTCTGAGTTTGAGTTTAACAAGCTGTTAACTACCGAAAATCAGTTTAAAAACCGACAACAATAAATCGTTTTTTGAGAATTAACGCCTCATAAACAAAAACAGAACACACAACTGGAGATAGGCATGGGCAAGCAAACTGTAATAAAAACAAAAGGGCAAGGAAGGCATTTTAAGCGTAATGCAATTTTAATTTCGCTACTGGCGGCAATTAATACAAGCTATGCAGCAGAGCAAGCAAATGATGATGTAGAAGTGATTGAAGTACGAGGTATTCGTTCTTCAACCGCAGAAAACTTAGCAATTAAACGACTTTCAACGGCGACAGTTGATGCAATCACCGCAGAGGATATTGGTAAGTTTCCTGATAAAAACGTCGCTGACTCATTGCAACGTGTATCGGGCGTTTTGATTGACCGCGACGGTGGCGAAGGTAGCCGCGTGAGTATTCGTGGTACGTCACCGGATTGGACTCTCACCCAATTAAACGGTAACTATATTGCTTCATCAGGTTCAGGTACTCCTACCCGTAGTTTTAATTACACGTTATTGCCTTCAAGCATGATCAAAAGTGTAGAAGTGTACAAAAGTGCTGAAGCTCGCATTGATGAAGGCGGTATTGGTGGTACGGTTATTTTACACACCCGTAAACCACTTGAAATGGAAGCAAACTCAGGGGCGTTAAGCGCTGAGGTAACTTACGATGATGTGTCTGAAGACACTAAGCCGCAAGTTAATGTGCTGTATTCATGGAAAAATGACGACGAAAACTTTGGTGTGCTTGCCGGATTTACTCGTCAAGATCGCACTGTAACAACCATCACTAACAACGCATCACACTGGCGTTTTCACTCAGATACCGTTGAAGGGGCAGAGCGTCCAGCGCTGGTAGACCAAGCCACTGGCGAAGTGTACAACAATGTGTGGGCGCCACGGGCTATGTACGTTACAAACTCAAACCAAGACCGTACACGCGATGGTTATCAAGTGGCTGTTCAGTGGGCACCGAGTGACAGACTTGATTTAAACTTTAACTATTTTGGTGCCAAGTTAGGCTACGACCAAACAGGACAAAGCATTACCTTTGCCGAGTGGAACGATAACCACAACCCGTATTACGGTATTGTGCTTGATGGCGATACCGTGGTTGCTTACGGTAATGGCGATAATGGTTTACTTAATGATAATAACTGGGGTGATGCCGATGTAAATGATGGTGTGGCTGTTCGTCGTGGCTTATTGTCGCCGCAGTTAACAGGGCGTGAGCGTTTTGGCGAGTCAAAATCAAATACCTATGATTTTGAAGGTACTTATTTTGGCGATACTTATAGCGTTACAGTGAAGCTTGGTCATACTGAAGCTGAAGGCGGAACCTCTAAAGAAACCTACGCCAATATTGATGCGCGTTTAGGCTCAGTAAACAGTTGGTCATGGTCAATTGAAAACGGTAAGCCAAGCTACGAAGTGTCGACTGATTTAGCCACCGATAAAGAAGCATATCAATATTATGATTGGTTTGACTCTTACTCATCTGAAAATGAAGACTCAGAAGACTACATTCAAACAGATGTAAAATTTGACCTTGATGGCAATTTTTTTACCCGTGTGTATGTAGGTGCTAAATACCGCGACCACGAAATTAAAGGCATTCGTAACGACTTTCGTTGGGATGACGGCATTGCTGACAACGGTGGCTACCGCGGTTACTTGCCAGGCACTGAGTGGTTCCATAATCCAGATTTTCACCCAGATGCGCCAACATTGGTAAGCGACCATGTGGTTGATAACAGTGCAGGTGATACTGGCGCATTTAACTTTTTAGCGTTTGATTTTAGAGCGCTGGATGATTACTTAAAAGAAAACTTTAGCCAGACAGTGGTGCCAACGCTTTCGGGTACTTATGCTTTAGAAGAAAAAATTTGGTCTGTTTACACACAAGCTGATTTTGAATGGCAAGATTTCCGCGGTAATGTCGGTGTGCGTTATGTGAATACAGAGCTTAGCACCTTGACTTACGATGACGTCATTGGTCAAGACGATGACGACACCGATCCAAACGAGCGTAGTAGCTATGGCAGTGAAGTACTACCAAGCTTTAACCTTGCATGGGATGCAACCGAAGATCTTGTGGTGCGCTTTGCAGCAGCACGCACTATGGCAAGAGTGAGCTATTCAGACTTAAGCCAAGCGGAGTCTTACGGTCCTCCTGTTAATATTAACTCTCCTGACTCATGGACAGGCCGTGGTTATGGTACCTCGGTAAACACAGGCCTTGAACCTATGTTATCTGATCAATTCGATTTAGGTATTGAATGGTATTACGGCGATGGTTCTGCACTAGGTGCGACATTATTCTCTAAAGATATTTCTAACTTACCGATTTCATCAGTGGAAATAGTTGAGCGTGAACACGATTGTTGTAACGGCCCAATTGAGGTCGAAATGAACACCAAAGTGGGTGGGGGTGATGCAAAATCAGAAGGTTTAGAGCTGTTCTTCCAGCACTCGTTTGATAATGGTTTTGGTATTTTAACTAACTATACCTACACAGATACCAGCACTAGCGAAGTCTCGACAGACGGACAAAAAACAGAGGCCGAAATACCAGGTACCGCTAAGCACCAATATAATGTGTCGGTGTACTTTGAGAATGACGACTTTAGTGTTCGTGCGTCATATAACTGGAAAGATGACCGTGCCAATGGTATTCACCAAGGCTACAACTTGTATACCAAAGACTATGGTCAGCTAGATGTGAATGCCTCGTATAACCTAACAGAGGATCTTTCGTTTACTGCGTCAGTGGTGAACCTAACGGAAGAAATAGAAGAAGGATATTGGAAACAAAGCAATCGCTTTACCTACAACCAATATTCGGGGCGCCGTTTTTACCTAGGCGCAAATTATAATTTCTAACCCAAGAGATGTTGTTTGTTGCAACCTAAAAAGGTACTTTTATTAAAGTACCTTTTTCTTTTTTAAGACAATAATGATTGAATTTGTAGCAGCTACAGAGCAAGACAAAGCCTATTTACTCGTCTTAAGATAATGATGGGCAATGTGTAGGCGCTGCCAAGTTCATCGTGAGTGACCAAGCAATCAGTTTATTACAGCTACAAATTGCACCTAAAGAGCAGGGCAAAGGCTTAGGCACAAAGGTATTAGATGCACTTAAAGCACAAACAGCAGAGATAAATTTAACGGTGCTAAAAGCGAATCCAGCGTATGGGCTATATCAACGGGCAGGGTTTAAAACGCTAGGCGAAGACGACTATGAGTTTCATATGCAGTGGCAGAAATAAAAAAGGGCGCTGTTAAAAACTAAGCGCCCAATTTTGACTATTTCTTTTCTTCGTCAGGTAAGGTGACGTTTAGCTCAAGTACGGCTAAGTCATCTTCGTTTTGGTCAAACTGCACCTGAACTGCATCAGTGTTTACATTCACATATTTACGAATAACATCAAGGATGTCTTGTTTTAGCTGTGGTAAGTAATCTGGTGTACCACGCTGTGAACGTTCGTGCGCGACAATGATCTGCAATCGCTCTTTTGCTAATGACGCACTGCTTTTCTTTTCTGAGCGGAAGTAGTCAAGTAAAGACACATTAACCTCCAAAAATCCGTTTAAATAAGCCTTTTTTCTCTACGTCTAAGAAACGAAAATCAACAGTTTCGCCTAATAAACGATTGATTGCATCTGTGTATGCTTGGCCTGCATCCGATTCGCCATCAAGGATAACCGGTTGACCAGAGTTCGATGCACTAAGTACAGCTTGTGATTCAGGAATAACGCCCAGTAGTTTAATCGCTAAGATTTCTTGTACGTCTTCTACCGAAAGCATTTCGCCTTTTTCAACACGCTCAGGATTATAGCGAGTTAGTAGTAGATGTTCTTTTACGCTTTCAAGGCCTTCTTCAGCACGTTTTGATTTGCTGTGTAAAATGCCAAGAATACGGTCAGAGTCACGTACTGATGATACTTCTGGGTTCGTTGTTACAATCGCTTCATCAGCGAAGTACATTGCCATCATTGCACCAGCTTCGATACCCGCTGGAGAATCACACACAATGTAATCAAAATCTTTTTTCAGCTCGTTTAGTACGCGCTCAACACCGTCACGGGTTAGGGCGTCTTTATCACGGGTTTGTGAGGCAGGTAAAATATGTAGCTTATCAACGCGCTTATCTTTAATAAGTGCTTGATTTAGGTTAGCTTCGCCATTGATTACGTTTACGAAATCATAAACAACACGGCGTTCACAACCCATGATAAGGTCAAGATTACGTAGACCAATATCAAAGTCGATAATAACGGTTTTAAAGCCTTTAAGCGCTAAACCTGTGCCAATCGCAGCACTCGATGTGGTTTTACCAACACCACCTTTACCAGAAGTAACGACAATCACTTTTGCCATGAGATTTATCCTTTAACCAAAGCTGAAATTTCTAATGAATCATTTTTTTGTTGGATTTGTACTGCGCTGCCCCAGTGTTCACCTTGTAGAGAGTCGCTGATCCAATAACTACCATTAATCGAAACAAGTTCTGCTTCTAATTTTTGGCAAAATATATTTGCTTCGTTGTAACCTTTAGCTCCTGCAATTGCACGGCCGCGAAGGGTGCCATAAATGTGCACGTTACCGTCGCTAATCACTTCGGCGCCATGACTTACAGCACCAATTACGATTAGGTCGCGGTCTTTTGCATACACTTGCTGGCCCGAACGTACAGTGCCATTAATAACTTGCGCAGGCAGGTGAACGGTTTTTTCAACGATAGATGTATTTGTTTGTTGTTTAGCGGTTGCACCCTTAACGTCTTGTGAATAATTTAACACCGACAGGCCCGCAGCTTTTGCGCTTTCGTTTTGCTCTTGAGAGCCATTACAAACCCCAACAGGGTTTAACGAAAGGCCGCTTAACATTGACTTTAAGAAAGAGAAATCAAGCGCTTCATCTTGTACGTCGCTTAAGTTGATTACGATAGGCGCACCGGCAAAGAACTTAGGTGCTTGGGCGATTTTCTCATCTAACTGCTTACTTAAAAGGGCTGTATCTGCTGAAAATAAATGTAAAACAGATAACGTAAAAAGGTTCCCTTTTAATTCAAAAATTTGTTCCGACATACACGCTCAATTGAATTGTCTGGATTAGCATTATTTAAGTATAAACACAGGCTGAACAAGGCATATACAGTAAAAATCTAATCTATTTTTTCTAACTTATTATATCACTCATGTTATAGTGTGCGCCTTCGTTAAGCAAGATATTATAGGGCCATAATGCTAACTGCGGTGTATAAAAGTATTAAAAAAGCGGATACATACCTTTTTGTAGAAAAAAGAGATGATTTCTCACGCGTACCTGAACCATTACTAGAAACGTTTGGTCAACCTAAGTACGTGATGATGATTAATCTAGCAAGCCGTGAAAAGTTAGGTGTGGCAGACTTAGACGCGGTTAAGCAAGCGTTAATTGACCAAGGGTTCTACTTGCAATTACCTCCGCCGGAAGAAAATCTGTTAACCCAATTTAAAAAAGACAAGGGAGTTGAGAGTGATTAAAAAACTTGCCGTCATTTTACTCAGTGCTTCACTAAGTACTTCAGTATTGGCAGAACAAAAGACACAAGCTGATTTTGACGTTTACGTTGCAGCATTAAAAAAAGAAGCACTTGAAAAAGGCTATGATGAAGCCTTAGTTGATCAAGCACTTGCAACAGCTAAATTCAAAAAGAAAGTGATCTCAGCTGATAAAAATCAGCCTGAAGTAAAAGAAACCCTCGAAACTTATTTACCAAAACGTGTGCCGCAATGGAAAGTTGACCGCGCGCGTAAGCTATACAAAGAAAACCAAGAGGTTCTTGAAAAAGTAGCCAAAGAATACGGCGTTCAAGCACGTTTTATTGTGGCACTTTGGGGCCTTGAAAGTAACTTCGGTAAAATCCAAGGTGGTCACAGTGTCATTGCATCATTAGTTACACTTGCTTTTGATGGTCGACGCGAAACTATGTACAAAAACCAACTTTGGGCAGCGCTTGATATCTTAAAAGAGGGTCACATTACCCTAGATAAGTTCAAAGGCTCATGGGCTGGTGCAATGGGGCAAACGCAGTTTATGCCAACCTCATTTAACGCTTACGCTGTTGATTACAACGGTGATGGCCGCAAAGACATTTGGACCACAGAAGAAGACGCATTCGCTTCAATTGCAAATTACCTCAAACAAGCAGGGTGGAACGATGATTTAACCTGGGGTCGCCAAGTTAAACTACCAGCAGGCTTTGATAACGCAAATATTCTTAAGCGTGGCACTAAAACGCGCAGCCAATGGTTAGAGTATTGGAAAGAGTCAGAGCGCAGCCTTGCTGATTGGCAAGCAATCGGTGTACGTAAAATGGATGGTAGTGACCTACCAAACGTTGATGTTACCGCCGCAATGGTAATGCCAGATGACGTAAACGGCCGTATGTATCTAGCCTACGATAACTACAAAGCACTTATGCACTGGAATCGCTCGTATTACTTTGCAACCAGCGTTGGTTACTTATCAGATCGCATCGGTTACCCAGCGATAAAGTAATTGATTAATAAAAGTTAGCAAGTACCAAGGGTAAAGCAATAAGTTTTACCCAAGCAACTTGCTAAATTTACTCTTGTAACTTGTAACTTATTCGGCGTTAAAACGCCTCATACAAACTTTACTCTCGTAACTTGCAGCTTTCCCCTCAATCGCGCTAAAGCACGACCTACAAAACAACGCGCGAAACAAGTTTCACGCCTACGATATAAACATTAGGCTCTAGGGTTTAGGCTCTAGGACGCGATATAAAATCGCTGCGACATGTTTGGCGTTAAACGCCCCCTACACAGAGATTATTTTGGTGTAGGTCGTCATTTATGGCGATACAATCTTGAATGCTTTCTCATATGACGCGCTAAAGCGCGACCTACAAACTTTCCCCTTGTAACTCGCTAACTTATTCCCCTTTCCCCGGCTTTTTCAAAATCTTATCTTTAAAATCAAGTACCTTACCAATACCAGAACCTAGTTTCATTAGGCTTTGAAGTTGTTCAGGGCTTAAGCGTTGTAGCTCTGCAGACCATTTAGTTACAGTTTCGAGCAGGTCGTGAATTTCTTGCATTTGCTGCTGAGCAAAGCGCTCATCATCAGTGTGGGCTTCTTCTAAAATGTTATCGCGAAGCAGGCTAAGGGTTGGGTCTATCTCGCGTTTTTTACGCTCTTCGAATACGCGGTTGGCCATATCCCAAATGCTGCCAGCAGGGCCGTAGTATTCTTTACGGTCACCGGGAATATGATGCACTTTAATTAAGCGCCAAGACTGTAGCTCTTTAATGCCCATACTGACGTTTCCGCGCGAGATACTTAAGGTATCGGCAATTTCATTGGCGGTCATTGGCTCTTTAGTAATGGTTAATAATCCACACATTTGACCAATGGTGCGGTTAAAGCCCCAACGGCTACCCATTTCACCGCAGTGCATAACAAAAGCTAAGTTTTTTTCAGATAGGCTCATAATTTTTAGTATTCAAAAATTTCAGAAATTAAATGCTAGCACGCTCGGGGTATAACTAAAAGAAATAGCCACTATGCAATCTGCTACTACTAAAGTGTAGATACGCCATTATTTAAATTTAAGTTATTGAATTTAAAATGTAGTTTAATCAAATGCCGCAGTGATTAGCTATTTGATGTGGATCAATAATAGTGACAGTTAATAAGTTTATCGTATAGGCTGAAATCTAATAATACCATGGAGGAACGTTATGAAAGCTGCAGTAAATAAAGAGTACAAAGGTAAATTAACAATCGAAGATATCCCATGCCCAGAGGTGGGAATTAATGATGTGCTAGTTAAAATTGCCGCGTGTGGCGTGTGCCATACAGATTTACATGCTTGTCATGGAGATTGGCCAGTCAAACCTAAAATGCCATTAGTACCGGGCCATGAAGGGGTAGGTACTATCGAAAAAGTAGGCGCAAACATTAAACACTTATCAGTGGGAGATCGTGTTGGTGTTCCTTGGTTATACAGCGCCTGTGGTCATTGTGAGTTTTGTTTAGAAGGCAAAGAAACCTTATGCCTTGATCAGCACAACACAGGATATTCAGTCGATGGTGGTTATGCGGAATACTGTGTAGCCCATGGTGATTACGTGGTTAAAATTCCCGAAGGATTAGGGTTTGCAGAAGCCGCACCTTTATTCTGTGCTGGGGTTACTACCTATAAAGCGCTTAAAGTGACTGATGCCAAAGCGGGTGATTGGGTTGCAATTGTTGGTGTTGGCGGCCTTGGCCACTTAGCAGTGCAATACGCAAAAGCAATGGGTTTTAATGTAATTGCCGTTGATACCGGCGAAAGCAAATTGGCACTAGCCAAAGAGCTTGGCGCAGACATCACCATAGATTTTATGAAGCAAGTGCCTTCAGAAACCATTTTTGAACAAGTAGGCGGGGCACATGGCGTTGTGTGTACGGCCGTATCAAAACCAGGTTTTGAGCAAGCTTATAAAAGTGTACGCCGTGGCGGTAAATGCGTGCTTGTAGGTTTACCACCCGAAGATATGCCATTACCAATTTTCGATACCGTGTTAAATGGTGTGTCTGTTGTAGGCTCTATCGTTGGTACGCGTAAAGACTTACAAGAATGCCTCGACTTTGCAGCAAAAGGTAAAGTTAAGGCCATAATTGAAGAAAAACGCCTAGAAGATATCAACGATATATTTGACGACATGTTAAAAGGCGATATCACAGGTCGAATAGTGATGACGCTTTAAACTGAGCCTATTGCGAAGTACTGTCAGGTTTGGTTGAGTGATTCAATCGAAGCTGGCAGTTGTTATATTTGTAAAAGTAGGGAAATGTAACTCGTTATTGCCCCATAATAAGTTAACGTAATTACTCTATAGATCACCTTTTAGCTATCAGATACAGTGATTCAGCTAGTGATATTGGCTCTACTCCATAATCTAATATTCCACTAACTTTCTTTTTCTGAATACCTATAGTGTCAATATAAATATTAAAGTTGGCAATGCATTACGTTATTTGTTAAAAAAGACTAATTAAATACATTAGCGTAACATCGGCGCAAAGATGCGCGATGAGCGCAATATAAAATTGTTATGTGCCAATAAACATTTAACAGAAAAGGATGTTTCCAATGGGAAAGGAAAACAAGGATTGCTTTATCATCATGCCGATTGCGGACACAGATGGTTATGAGAAAGGGCATTTTTTAAGAGTTTATGAAGATATAGTGAAGCCTGCAGTTCTAGAGTCCGGTTTTGTCGCGACTAGAGCTGACGAAGTAAAAGAGACTAATTTTATTCACTTGGATATTCTGAAAAAGCTAATTGATGCTCCAATCGCAATTTGTGATTTGAGCTCAAGAAATCCGAATGTGTTATTCGAACTGGGCATAAGACAAGCTTTTGATAAGCCTGTTGTACTTATTCAAGAAAAAGGCACTCCTAAAATCTTCGACATTGGCCCGTTGCGCTACCTTGAATACGATAAGGGAATGAAATATCACGATGTGTTGAAGACGCAAAAAGAGCTAACAGAAACGATCGTCGCTACAAAGGCAGCCGAAGGACAACAGGGAAACATTAACTCAATCGTCAGATTAATGGCTTTGAGTAACCCTGCTTCGATACCAACTTTAGAGGGGGATAACAAAGAAGCTCTCGCCATTGATATTCTTCAATCTCAATTAAATGATATGCGAAAGATGATGGAAATTTCCTTAATGGAGAACCGACGAGGTTCTAACAAAGGAAGTGTTTATCTAATAGAATATGAAAGAATTTCAAACAAGCTAGATAAATTAATTAATTCAAGAAATCGTATGTCAGGTTCTAGCCTGGAAAAAGAGTTACACCGTTTAATGATGGAGACTGAAGAGCTTTCTATACATTGTGATGAAAAGTCTGATCATCGAATGTTCCGCTACTTAATGGAAAGAATCCATCGTTCAATGCATAGTGATTTTGGTACTGAGTAAGGTACATAACAAGCCAATGAACTTACTCACTTCGTTCGCTGAAACGCATACACGCGGGGCGGCTTCGCCATTATGCCCCACGCGCCTGCGCCCGTTATTGGAAAGTTAGCAAAAGGGAAGTGTAGTGAATGATTTAAAGTTTTCGCCTAATACAGACGGAATTGAACAAATAGATTTCAGACCGTACATGCTAGAAAATGCTTATGATTACTACAAGATTTGTACTTCTTCTACTCATCAAAGAATGAGCATTCAAGCAGTTTTGTGTGCTCTAAGTATTGAGATTATTCTTAAAAGTTTTCATTCGACGGTAAAAAGCAATAAAGGTCAAATAAATGAAACTTATGAGTTTGAAAAGAAAAAGGCTTTGCCAAAAGGTACAAATGCACATGATTTAATGGTTTTGTATGAAGCTTTACCAGGAAATATTCAGCATTACCTTTTCAATTCATTAGACCTTAAAACATTATCTGCAAATAAAGACCTCTTCACGCGAAACCGTTATTCTTATGAGCAAAATGCTAACAGGTCACATAATGATAGGATTATAAAGTTAGCCGCAAGCCTAATTTGTAAAATGGTTTATTTATATCGAATTTTTGGTTGTGAAGATCCATTCATAAAATTCTTTGATATAGAAGCCTTGTATTTCGGCGAGGTTCAGTCATTTATATTGTGCAGTGAGCCATAACAAAGTTGTAAACGCGGACAAATAACAGTTGGCTTTGTTCGTGCCCCACAAATTTTAGCCAACTATTATTTGCCGGTTACAACGGCGATACCGAATAAATACTCTAACTCATTTTTGTCCAATAATAAGTCACTACTCAAGCTTGCTCTAACTAAACCAAACACAAAAAGCGCGGCTTAACTTAACTAAGCCGCGCTTTTGCACTTATTTCACAATTAAAGAGTGTAGCTAAAGGTTAATTTAGCATTACGCTCTTCACCTGACATACCGCCTACCAACATTATTAACTAGAAAAAATATTATTTAGATCTTCGTCAATAAATACACCAGTCAAATTGTTAGCTTCTACAGCAGATTTAAACTCATCTGTACAATATAAACGAGAACCACCGGTAAACTTGCTTTTAAAGACAGGCTTATTTTTTACATCGTCATTGATAAAAGCAATTTTAATATAATCTAGCGGGTAACCATCTAAATATTCACGCTCGCATTTAGCTTCATCTTCTTGTCCAAATGTACGCAAGTTAAAAATTACAATTGGTTCACCATCAGCCTTTGTTTCAATGAACTCCCCTAAAGGAGTTAACAAGTCTTTTAAAACTTCATAGGCATTCATTCGAAGAGCAATAAACCCATCCATGATGCTGATATCATGGTTATCTTCTAAGTACTCAGGTAAAAAAGATAACTCATACCCTTCAGGCCAATACTCCAATAAAGAGTCATTATTCATATGTATATCTAGAAGGAACATGCAAGCATCTTGATCAGATGGCAACATGGGTTGTATTTTATCTGCGAATGAAAGTATATCCCACTCAACCATGTCGTAAGAATTAGTTACAGGCTTTAATGAATACAGCTTCATGATTTGCCATCCCACTTAACATTTTTGGGTAACATAACGTTGGCTGGCATCATATGATTTTTAATTTTTATTTTTACGCCCCGTAATGCGTTTATAAAATCAAGTTTATTTACTTTGGTTCTTAAACTAGTAGACACCCACACTTCGTAATTATGACGGTGTAACCTTCTGTGCGAAACAGTATCAGGTGTAGCCCAATCATCTGATTTGTTTTTTTCAAAGTTTCTGAGCCATACCCCATTCGTCGGATCATTAATACCAATACCAAATGAGTGCATTCTTAAACGAGCGGCATAGGTAAGGCGCTGTAAATAGCGGCCTTTACCACATACAATATGATGAGCTTCATGATTTGAAGTTGGTTTTGGCTCACCTGCTGCTCGCAAAAACTTTGCAAGTTTTTCAGTTGGGTGATGATCTTCTTCTGCTAACTCCTTAACAGAAGAACTTTCACTTTTAGCTCGGTAAGACTCTAAACTTTGTTGTGCGATAAGCAAATACTCTAAACGTTTGCGTTCTTTTTGTAAGTGTTCGTAATCTCTTTGAAGCTTTTCTTTAGACGCAGCAGATTTACGGCGTTTATCGTCATAGTGTTTTTTGGCTAGTAATTCATAATTATAAATAGCCATTTCTAAAGGGGTTGGGTTACTTGGTCGATCAGGCATAGGGTATTGCTGTAGTGGGTTCATCCTTAAATCCTTAAATTATCCATTTATGAGCGTGTAAAATAGCAAATAGAATTTTGCGGTGCAATTTTAAACATGGCATATCTAATTCGCGAAACCAGTTAGTAGAAGAAATGCATTCATTTTTAAATAGGGCGTTGTACTAAAACAAAAAAGCGCGGCTTAACTAAGCCGCGCTTTTGCTCTTATTTCACAATTAAAGTGTGTAGCTAAAGGTTAATTTAGCATTACGCTCTTCACCTGGCATACCGCCTAAGAACATTGCTTTTGAGTAATAGGTTTTGTTAAACAAGTTATTTAGATTTAACTGAAGTTTCCAATCATCTGTTTGATATTGAATTGCGGCGTCGTAAACCGTGTAGCTCGGTACGTAGCCATCAGGAATGCCAAACGAGGTTGAGTTTGTGCTGCGGTCATCAACATATTGTACGCCTGCGCTAATTGTCAGTGGCTCGGCTAAATCAAACCATTTAGCGTCATAGCTTAACCAGCTGCTTGCTGTTACATAAGGCACACCTTTTTGGCGAGTATCGAAAGATGATGAGTTAGGGTTTTTCTTATCGCGAGCGTCTTGATACACCGCGTTTACGTTAAGTTTCCACTGCTCGTTTAAATCGGCATTTAAATCAAGCTCAACGCCTTTGGTTTGCTCTTCACCATCGAAAAAGCTCTTTGGTACTGAGGCATCAGATACACCGGCTTCGTAATCTGGGTTGGCATACTCAAGGTTGGTACGAGCACTATCAAATACCACAAGTGAGGCCAGTAGTTGATCGTCAAACGCTTTTACACGCATACCAATGTCGTTACTGACTGACTCGGCGTCATCGCGGTCTGCTTCGTTACCCGATACACTACCAAGCACGCTGTAGGCAGTACGGCCTTTAGAGTGGTTTACAAAGAACGAGATATCATCGCTAAGTTTGTAGGTTGCACCTAGGTTGTAGGTCATACCGCTGTCTGATGTATCTGCTTCTGGCGTTGGCTCGGCGGCACTAGCGCGGTAGCACGCATCAACACCAAAGTGTTCGTAACTTTGTTTAATACGGTTAAACGCAACACCTACACGGGTAGTAAAAGTATCGTGAATATAGGCAACATGTTGAATACCCACACCCCAAGCTTGAACCTTTTTGTTGTAATCGCTGGTTTTTAGCGGGTCGTAGTCGTAAAAGCTGCCTTCGCCCCAGTTCGGGTTACGAATATCAAAAATGTAAGGTAATTGACCTTGGTAAATAACCTCTCCATCTTTGTTTTTAATAACCTTGTCGGCATCGTAAATTGAGTATTGTTTAAAACGAATATCGCGGTCTTCGTAGTTGGCGTTTACAAGTAGTTCGTTATCGATTCCGGCAAAGCTAAAGTCATAACGCAAGTCTGCAAAGTATTGCCATGATTTTTCGTCAGCTTCTACTTGGCGGTACTCTTGGCGACGCGCTGCAAATGGGTAAAGTACGTCATCAACCACTAAAGGAGCGCGCGGGTCGGCATTGATCACGCCATTACGGTTCCAATAAACATAGTTATAAGCACCCGTTTGGCGGGCAAAGCTCGATTCGTAATTACGATATTGTAATTGCTGATTTAAAAATAAATTATCAGTAATAAAGTAGTTATGAGTTAACTTAAAGCGCAGCTCTTCGCCTTCGTTATCATTTGCCATCGGCGAGATAATACCATTATGACCAAAGGTGTAAGGAGTTAAGCCATCATTTGCTGCCAGTGAGTCTGCTAATTGTTGGCGTTGCTGATCGGTTAGTTGCAGGCCTTGTGCCGTTGCGTCGTTAATTAAATCGGCAGCGGTTACTTCACCTGCGGTTTTGCCATTCACTGAGTCGCTGTTAAAAATACGAATAGGGTGGCCAATTGAGTCAACGGCAATGGCATCTTTAATATAAGCGGCAGAAATCATGATGTCTTGTTTGTCGCTTAATACGTATTTTAACGCGCCATAAATTTCATCACGGTCGTCTTTTAAGTCGCGGTAGCCATCGCTGCGAGCGGTTTTTGCGTTAACGCGATAAGCAAGGTTGTCGGTTAATGCTGCTGTGCTATCAAAGCCTAATGAGTAGCTATCCCATTGACCAAGCTCTGCATTTACCGTGTGTTTTTCAGTAAATTGTGGTTTCTTCTCGATTAGGTTGATAACACCACCTGCGCTACCCATACCATATAAACCTGTTGCAGGGCCTTTAAGTACTTCTACAGATTCAACATTGGTCATTGAGCGTGTAGGGTTAAAGGTGTTACCTAGGCCTGCACCGCCATACATGCCATCGTAAGTATAGTTAGCGCCTAAACCGCGGATCACTAAGTTATCGCCAATACCATAGTTGTTACCGGCTTGGGTTACACCACTGATGTTACGCACTAAGTCTTGTAAGTTAGTTGCGCCTTGCGAGTTGATAAGCTCTTGATCAACAACTACAACAGGTGCAGGTGTTTCCATTAGGGTCATATTTGACTTTGTGGCAAGGCCAGATTCAAGTACCACACGGTTTTGTTTGTCGTAAACGGTAATACGTTCAACTGAGTCTAAATCGTTGGCGTTTGCATTGAATGCGCTTAAGCAGGCTAGGGCTAAAATTGAATATTTATATGTCATGATTATAGGTAATTGTCGAAATTTTTCGGCAATGATAATGCGAGACATTTTCATTTCAAGTTTTATTTAACCATTGTGAGTATTTTTTTAACCTAGATACATTTTTTTAACGGGTGTGTTTTTTGTTGGTAAATTTGTTTTCAAAATGGTTACATGAGGTGTGGTTGGCTTTGCAAGTGCAAAGCCAACATTGTGGCTTATTTAAAAACTTTACCGTCTTTCATTACAAATTGTACATCTTCAAGTACTGCAATGTTTTCAAGCGGGTTGCCTTTAACGGCAATAATATCGGCTAAGAAACCGTTTTTGATTTGCCCAAGTTGATTATCAGCTTTAAGTAGTTTGGCACTATTGATGGTGGCAGATTGCAATGCTTGCAGCGGTGTCATACCAAATTCAACCATACGCGAAAACTGCTTTGCGTTATCGCCATGAGGGTAAATCGCTGCATCGGTACCAAATACCATGTTTACACCTGCTTTTACTGCACGGCTAAAGCTATTGCGTTGCTTTTTAGATACTTGGCGTTCTTTGTTGAGGTTTTCTTCTGCAACCCCGTTTTGTTCGCCAAAGGCAAGGGTGTACTCAGTGTTGTAAATATCCATTGAGAACCAAGTGCCGTATTTTTTCGCAAGTTTAATGGCTTCGTCATCAACAAAGCTAACGTGCTCAACACTGTCTACACCGGCAACAATGGCCGCTTTAATACCAGTGGTACCGTGCGCATGGGCTGCAACGGTTAGGCCTCGTAAATGAGCTTCGTCAACAATGGCGTTCATTTCATCTTGGCTATATTGTTGAATACCGACTTTTGTGCCTTTTGAAAATACCCCGCCTGTAGCGCAAAACTTAATAGCATTGGCACCGTACTTAATGTTTTCACGTACTTTAGCGCGCACTGCCCATGGTCCATCAGCAACACCTTCGGCGGTGTATTTCATTTCTGGTGGTAAACGGTTGTTATCACAGTGACCGCCAGTAACACCTAAAGACGGGCCAGCCGCCCAAATACGCGGGCCAACAATATCGCCTGCATTAATGCCATCGCGTACTGCAATCACGCTGTAGCCTTCTGCGCCTAAGTTACGCAGCGTTGTAAAACCTGCATACAGTGTTTTTTCGGCAAAGTGCGCCGCTTTGATTGCTTTACGCGGAATCGATTGACCAATTCGCTCACTGCGCGGCACGGTAGGATCGCTCGTTAAATGCACATGCATATCCATTAAACCTGGCAGCAAAGTCAGTTCTGGTAATTGAATGTGCTTATCGCCGTCTTTTAAGTTTGGCTGTTTATTGCTTTGCACAGCTGTAATTTGACCATTATCTATACTAATAAGTGGTGATTTAATCAGTTTACCTGAATTTACATCTACCATGGCTTTTGCCGATAAGTAGGTTGTTGCGTAGGTATTTAAAGAGGTTAGGCAAGCTAGGCCTAGGCTAATAGCAAGAGCTGTCTTTTTCATTTTTATTCAAAATTGGTAAGTCGAGCCGCCACTCTAGCAATCAGCTTACAAAGTGTAAATAAACTGCGATAAGTTGCAGCGATACTTGCTAAATAGGGAACTAAACCCTCATAATTTACGCGTACTTAATATAAGGGCAGGGAAAGAATGAAAAACGTAAAACTAGCACTACTTAGTTCGGCAGTGATGTTTGCATTACTTGGTTGTAATGAATCAACGCCAAGCAACGAAAAAACAACGCAGGCAGTAAGCAAACAAGCACCAAGCGCAACGTCAGCCACAGAGCAACTTGATTTATTACTAGCAGATTACTTTGAAGCAGGTTTAAAATTTAGCCCTGTTAGCGGCACTTACATTGGCCGTAGCGAATTTAACGATCAATTTATTGCACCCATTAGTAAAGCTAACCGCGAAGAGCGGCTTAATTTTGTTAAAGAATACCAAAATAAATTAGCAAATATCGACAAAGCGCAATTAAAGGGTCAGTCATTATTGAGCTACGAAATTCTAGCTCGCGATTTAGACCTTGCGATTGAAGGTGCTCAATTTCCAAGTTACTTAATGCCAATTAATCAAATGGGCGGGGCGCACAATACCTTTGCTGCGTTAGGTTCTGGGCAAAGTGCACAGCCTTTTAACACGGTTGAAGATTATCAAGCATTTGAAAAGCGAGCAGATGGTTTTATCGCGTGGTTAGACAGTGTTGAGCAATCAATGCGTCAAGGCATGAAAGACAAAGTGGTTCTTCCTAAACCGCTTGCTGAAAAACTATTACCGCAATTTCAAACTCATATTGTAGAAAAACCAGAAGAGTCATTATTCTGGGGGCCAATTGCTCAGTTACCTGAATCTTTCAGCGACGAGCAAAAAGCACAGCTAACAAGCGCGTACACGGCGATGATCAGCGAACGTTTAGTGCCTGCGTATCAAAAAATGGCTGACTTTTTAGCGAATGAATACATTCCAAATGCCCGTGAAAGCATTGGTTACAGCGACCTACCAAATGGTAAAGCATGGTATGAGTATCAAATTAAACAGCATACAACGCTGAGCCTAAACGCCGATGAAATTCATGACATTGGCTTAAGCGAAGTGTCGCGTATTTTATCTGAGATGAAAAAAGTCAAAGAGACTGTCGGTTTCGAAGGCGATTTAAAAGCGTTTTTTGAACACCTAAGAACCTCAGATGAGTTTTACTACGATACGCCAGAAGAGCTAATTGCCGCGTACGAAGCAGTAAAAGAAAAGATTGATGCTAAGCTGCCGCAAATGTTCGATATTGCGCCAAAAGCGCCATACGTTGTAAAAGCAGTTGAAGATTTTCGCGCAGAATCAGCTGCGGGTGCATCTTACCAGTCGCCAACGCCAGATGGTTCGCGTCCGGGTATTTTCTATATCAATACCTTTAACCTAAAAGCACAGCCTAAGTTTTTACTTGAAACCTTGTCTATTCATGAAGCAGCGCCGGGTCACCACTTTCAAATTGCCTTGCAACAAGAAATTGAAGGATTACCACTGTTTCGTAAATTTGGTGGCTACACGGTATTTGCAGAAGGTTGGGCATTGTATGCAGAAAGCTTAGGTAAAGAGCTTGGCTTATTCACCGACCCTTACATGTGGTACGGCCGTTTATCAGATGAGCAATTACGTGCAATGCGCTTAGTGCTTGATACTGGTTTCCATGCAAAGGGTTGGACACGTCAACAAGGTATTGATTATATGTTGGCGAACTCATCAATGGCCGAAAGTGACATTATCGCCGAAGTTGAGCGTTACATTGCATGGCCGGGCCAAGCGCTGTCGTACAAGTTAGGCCAGTTCAAAATTCAAGAACTACGTGATTACGCGAGCAAAGAGCTAGGCGATAAGTTCGATATTAAAGCTTTCCATACGCAAGTGCTAATTGATGGCGCATTACCGATGCCAATTCTTGAAGAGAAAATTAAGCGTTGGGTTAACGAGCAAAAGTAATAGCTCAAACGCGCTAAACTTTGCGCGCATGCTGGCTTTACGCTAGAATGCGCGCTGTTTAGGGGCTTTGAGTAATACCATGTTAGAAGATCAATTTTGGCTTAAGCGCTCGCTTGAGCAAATGTCACAACCCGAATGGGAAGCTATTTGTGACGGCTGTGGTAAATGTTGTTTAAACACATTTATCGACAGTGAAGACGAAGATGAATTTACCGCAACGGATCAACTTCGCGAGGGTGAAGAACTCATTTTCACTAATATCGTTTGCCAATACCTAGACAACGATACCTGTGGGTGTAGCGAATATGCGAACCGCCAAACTTTGGTGCCTTCATGTGTAAAGCTCACTAAAGAAAACCTAAAAGATATCTTTTTTATGCCGCAAAGCTGTAGCTACCGTCGCCTTTACGAAGGCCGTGGCCTTGCGTCTTGGCACCCGTTACTGAACGGTTGCAGTAAAGACATGATGCATCAGCTGGGTATTTCTGTGCGTGACAAAACAGTAAAAGACTGCGACGTAGACCTTGATGACTTTGATCTTTACGTGGCCGAGTGGCCAACCAGAGACATTGATTAATGAGCGTCCTTAAAGCAAGCATTGGCTTGTTAAACCCAAAAAGCCCAACCAATGTGGGTGGGGTATTACGTGCCGCGGGTTGTTACAACGCTAAGCAAGTATTTTTTACTGGTAGCCGCTATTTACGCGCTAATAAGTTTCACACCGATACCAAAAATGTGCTTGAGCATATTCCGCTAACGCAAGTTGAAAGCCTAGAGCAAGCAAAGCCTGAAGGTGCCACAACGGTGGTGATTGAACTAGTTGAAGGGGCAACGCCGCTGCCTGAATTTAAGCACCCTGAAAATGCATTTTATGTGTTTGGCCCTGAAGATGGCTCAGTCAGTAAAGACGTGCTGAAATGGTGTGATGAAGTAGTGTATGTGCCAACCATAGGCTGTATGAACCTAGCTGCAACCTGTAATGTTGTGTTGTACGACCGACTTGCTAAACTCGGTGGTATTGAGAGTTCAAACGACACCATTTGTAATAGTCGAGACACCAACAACTCACTCAAATGGCAACAAAAAAAGAGCGCTAAATAGCGCTCTTTTTAGATTCAAACTCAAAACTACTTTTTAGTAATTTGTACGTTACTTTCAAGGCCAATGCCGTTGTCGGTAATGTCTGTGGCAAAATAAACACCGACAGGTTGGTCGCGAAGGGAGTCAAGCTCAGCCATTTCTTCATTAGTTAATTGACCCGTTGATGCAATCGTATCAAGCAAAGGTAATAAGATTTTTTGTACGTCGAATGCCATGTTCACAAAGCCATTTTTAGTGACACTTTGCGACTCTAAAGTATCGGCAATCTGCGCTGACTTATCACCCGTGAAAATCACAATATGATTTCCTTTAAGGGCCATTTTTATATCAAAGTTAAGTGGCACAGGCGATGGAATGTATTCATTGATCAGTACTGCATCACCATTGGCTGGTAGTTTTATGTTAGCAAGCGGCGGTACAAAACCTTGTGCAATTGAATACAAGCCATGGGCATCGGTTGCAGATAGGGTAACGATGGCATCAAGCTTGTCTATTTGTGGGCCGTTGTAGTCATCAATGGTAAATGCCGCATCTTGAACGCTGACACTCATGCCTTGCACGCCATTTGCAAAACCCGACATCATAGCAATGCCAGCGGTGCTAACTTCTTGCATTTCATTTTGTAGTGCGACAATTGGGCCACAGTTAAACTCAGCCGACTTAATTGCACCGGTTAGTGTATTGGCCAGTGGCAGTACTTTTGCCACATCAATACCATAGGCAACACTCATCATTTGCCCGTCAAGCCCGGTGGTGTGTTTTGGTACAAAACCACGCACAGCTTGTAGGGTATTTAGTAAGTCTTGATCTGTGCTTTGCAGTACTGCTTTTACGTCAAAATCGGCGTAGTCGGCGGTAATACGGGTTTTTGTTGTGCCTGATACTGTTGCAGGCCATTTAGCGGCAATGGCTGCTATATCATCTTGACACTCAGGTGTTGAAATCATTGCTAACGCATTTGCTTGTTGGGCTTTATCAAGTAATTCTTTGAGCATTTGGTGTAAGCGAGAGTCTTCTTTGCCAGTTACAGCATTGGCGATACGTTGATGATCAACAAAGCCAACCGAATTACCATCAAGTGAGAAAGTTTTAATAAGCTCAGGTAGTTTTTTAGTTTCAGCCAGTGATTGAGCCGGTTTTTCTACGCCAAGGGCTATACGTAAGTCTTGGTCATTAGAAAGCGCAGTGGTCAGCGTTAAGGTAGCCCAATTATTGTGAGTTGATGCAATTAGGTTGAAGTTATCTAAGCCTTCAAGCTCAATGGCAAAGCGCGTGTAACTTACACCTTCAAGGTTTTCTGTAGTATAAGCAATACCGGCTTCATCAGCAGATTGTTTAATGCTTTTGATAATGCTGCTTTGATCAGCGACCTGAAAACGCACAATCGGCATTAAACCTTGCGCATACATCATGCCTTTGTAGTCATCACCAAAGCCCCATATCGATTTGAAGGCATCGTAAGAGCTCAATGATTGCTGGTATTTTTCCATCAGTGATGCAAGGAATAGGGCATTCTTATCATCAACTGTTTTAAGCTCAGTAATGATGGGCGTTAAATCGCTCGTGCCTTTCATTGCATCTGGCATAAGCGCAAAGTATTTGCTGTACGGAAACGGTTTAAGTTGACCATAAAAAACTGCCGTATCGGCAGGTACGTAGGCAAGCTCAGGTAAATCTACATCAACACTGGCTTTATTTTGTGAGTACAACAACGCACCTGCAACAATGGCAATCGCGCCCCCAGCAAGAAGCTTATTATTCATAGGATGAATTCCTTTTTCTAAAATTAGGAGAAAACATACCATGAATATTAAGCACCCACCACTAGAGTGCTTAATTCATTTGTAAGCAAATATAAGTTTGTTAAGAAAGGTCAGCTGCGCTTGGTAAAGACGCAAATGCACCGTAGCGGCTTACAGCAAATGCGCCAGCTTTAGCTGCATAAGCAATGGTTTGTTCGATGTTAGCTGGGGTTTGGCAAAACGCTTTAAAACTTTGTTTGTTTTCACAGTGCTGACCAACCTTTGACAGCATGCCGCCAATAAACGCATCGCCTGCGGCTGTGGTATCAACTACTTTTGTAGCTGGTGGGCTAACTTGGCCTTTAAAGTCTGCGTGATAAAAGCTGATTGCTTCGCCGCCATTGGTAACTAGTAAACAGGTTACACCGGCCTTTAAAATGGCATCGATTGTATGCTCAACTGGCATCTCTTGATGGCTTTTTTGATTTAAAAACTCAAGCTCTTCATATGAGAGTTTAACGATATCTGCCAGAGAAATAACATGCCACATTCTATCAAGCGTATGGCGCATACTTGGCCACAGGTTTTCGCGCAGATTCATATCAAAGCTACAAATTGCTCCAGCTTTTTTCGCCTGCGTTAAACCATAAATTGTTGTTTGATAGATATTGTGCTCAGTTAAACTGTTGCTGCATACATGCATGATGGCGTGACTTGCAAACATAGCATGATCAAAGTCGTCTACGCGATATAGTAAATCGGCGGCTGGTGGGCGATAAAAGCTAAACGAGCGTTCACCACTGTCATCAAGTGATACAAACGCCAATGCTGTTTTTGCCGCATTGGTGAATGTACAGTACTGGGTGTTTACCGCATGCTGGTCAAGCTCTTGTTTAATAAAGTGACCGAACATATCATCGCCTAACATGCCGCAAAAGCTGGTGTTTAGGCCTAGTTTTGCTGCTGCAACAGCCACATTAGCAGGTGCGCCGCCTGCGTATTTGGTAAATGACTCTGGTTGTTTACCATCTGATAAAAAGTCGATTAATGCTTCGCCAAAACACACTAAACTCATTATGCATTCCTCAAGGTTAAGGTTCTTAATACTTCGTAGCAGGCACCCATAGTATGGTAGTCGGTTTTGCCTGCTGGCGATTTTTCGTCACTGTAGGGTTGGTTTTGTGCTGATAAAATGCGATACCAAGCACCATATTGGTGATCTACCATATGTTGCCAACTGTATTGCCAAATTTTTTCGTACCATTGCCAATAGCTTTCGTCATTTGTGGCATCAGCGAGTAGGGCAGCTGCGGCTAATGATTCGGCCTGCACCCAAAAGTATTTATCGCTATCACAAATTTGTTTATCTGGTGCAAAGCCATAGAAAATGCCCCCATGTTGCTGATCCCATGTAATCCTAAGGGTTTCATCAAACAGGCTTTTAGCGCGCGTTACCAGCCAAGGTTCATCAATATGGCGGTTTAGAATAAGTAACAGTTTTGCCCACTCAGTTTGATGACCTGGCTGAAACCCCCAAGGTCTAAATAAATGCTGCGGGTCGTCTTTGTTGTAATCTAAATCGATTTGCCAATTTTTAGAGTAGTGCTCCCATACAAACTGCTTGCTCTGTGATGCCAGTTTTACTGTAAAAGTTTCGGCAAGCTCTGTAGCACGCTTTAAATAACGTGTTTCGTTAGTTGCTTCAAAACACATGAGTAAGGCTTCACATAAATGCATATTGGCATTTTGACCGCGATAGTCATCTGCATAGCTAAAATCGGCATTTTGCTCATCTAAATACGCATTATGCTGGGGTTCAAAGTAGTGCTGCTCTAATAAATCCCATACCTGCGAAAGGGTACTTTTACAGTCGCTAATACCTGCTTTTAACGCAACCGCATTGGCAAGCATAACAAAGGCAAGCCCGTAGCAATGGTTGGTGTCATCTAACACAGCTACTTTGCCGTTTTCTTCTTGTTTTATAAGCCAAGCATAACCACCGGATGCTTGCTTATGCGCATGTTCAAGGTGGGCTAAACCGTGCTTAGTAAGGCTTAAATACTCAGGATTTTTAAATTCGATATACGCCATTGCATAGTTAAAAACAAAGCGCGTGCTCGAAACAAGATGGCGTGTTTGTTTATCATATATAGTGCCATCATCTTTAAAGAATTGATAAAACCCCCCTGAGCCATGTACTGAATGATCAACACAGTGTGGATGATAAAAAGCAAGGGTATCTTGAATGTGCTGTTTAAGAAAAGTAGGACTTTTAAAGTTAACTTTGGCCATGGTCTATCAATAAATCAGTGTTGGTGATGCAACTATAGCAGGAAATAAAAATATTGGAACGTTCCCAATAAATCGTTGTGTTATTTTTACATCATTGTGTAGAATCAGAGATAACTTGTTAACGGAGTGAAAACCACGTGAGTGAAATAAATACAAACCAATCGTTTGTCGCCGATGGTTCGCAGCAAAATAAAAACTACCTGCTACCACTGACAGCAATGACAACCCTGTTCTTTTTATGGGGTTTTATTACAGTTTTAAATGACGTGTTGATCCCGCGCTTAAAAGGGGTATTCGATTTAACCTACACAGAAGCAATGCTGGTTCAGTTTTGTTTCTTTGGTGCATATTTTATTGTGTCGCTACCAGCGGGTATGTTGGTTAAAAAAATGGGCTACAAAAATGGTGTACTAACTGGCTTAGTCGTAGCATCAATTGGCTGTATGTTATTTTACCCAGCGGTTGTAGTACATGAGTACTGGTTATTTTTAGGTGCGTTATTTGTATTAGCGGCAGGTATTACCGTATTACAGGTATCTGCTAACCCGTACGTTGTGGCGTTAGGTCCTGAAAAAACGGCATCATCACGTTTAAATTTAGCTCAAGCACTTAACTCACTCGGTACCACTGTTGGCCCTTACGTGGGTGGTATTTTATTCTTTGGTACAGCAGGCACACTAGCTGCAAACGCGGCCACCGCTGAATCTGTAAAAGTGCCTTACCTTATGCTTGCAGCTGCACTACTGACCATTGCTGTAGTATTTGCCTTCTTTAAATTACCCGTGATTGCAGAGCACACAGAAGAGCAAGACTGCAAAGCGAAAGGCCACAGTCTAGCTGAAGCACCTCATTTAATCATGGGTGTTGTAGGTATCTTCTGTTACGTCGGTGCTGAGGTTTCAATTGGTAGCTTCTTAGTAAACTACTTTGGCGAAGCGCACATTGCTGGCCTTGAAGAGCATGCGGCGGCAAGCCTAATTGCTTATTATTGGGGCGGTGCAATGGTGGGTCGTTTCATTGGCTCTGCAGCATTGCAAAAGATTGCGCCTTCAAAAGCGTTATTCTTTAATGCCATGATGGTTATTGTATTGCTGTTAGTGACTATATTCACTGAAGGTGATGTGGCGCTTTATTCAGTACTTGCGATTGGTTTATTCAATTCAATCATGTTCCCGACTATTTTCTCTGTTGCTATTGAAGGCCTAGGTTCACTCACAAGTAAAGGTTCGGGTTGGTTATGTTTAGCAATCGTTGGTGGCGCCTTAGTACCATTAGTACAAGGTGTGGTAGCTGATACAGTAAACATTCAACAAAGCTTCTTTGTACCTGTGATTTGTTATGCATTTATCGCTTGGTATGGCTTAAACGTTGTACGTTTAGCAGATAGCTGGAAAAAACGCATCAACTAAAAATAACTATTAATAAAAACCCCGCACAGAGTTGCGGGGTTTTTTTGTGCCATTTTTTGCTTTAGCCAACAAAATTAGATGACAGAATGATTTAATGAATACGTATTCAGAGGGGGTTAAAGCGGTAACTTGTAGGAACGTTCCAAAGATGGTTTTGCTGCTTTTTATTAATGTGGCTTTAGAAGTTGGATTTACTGCCGCTAATAAAGTAATTGATTTATAAAGAAAGCGTACTTTAATTATAAGTAACGATTTCCTAGTTTTAGCTTAATTTTATAAGACAAATGGCTTTAAATTTGTTAAATATAAAAGTGCTAACAACGAAAAAAATAACAAATAGGTTTGTCATGCAAAGCTCCAAAAGCACTTTGAAATTTACCACCAAGGTAACTGCGGCTGCATCACTGGTTTTAGTGATTGTGCTCGGATTATTTACCGTCAATAACTTCGTCTCTATGCGCAGCCAAACGCAGGAGCAGCTTTCGCTTGTTCTGCAAGAGATTTCTCAATCAGTATCGCAAAATATAGCTAACTGGTTGAACGCTAAATTAGCGATTGTTTCGTCTGTCGCAGACACCTATCAGCTAGGTGATAGTAAAGAGTTAACACTTAAACAACTAAACACAGCCGACAAAGCGGGGAGTTTTAAAAATACCTATATTGGTATCACTGATGGCACTTTTGTATTGAATGATCAATCGGTTGTCTTACCACCCGATTACGATGCTACCAAACGTCCATGGTACAAACTTGTTGAAAATAAAAGCAGTACTGCGTTTACAGCCCCTTATATTGATGTAACTACCAATGAACTAACTATTTCTGCTGTAGCGCCAATGCAAGCAAACGGTGTGTTTAGCGGGGTTGCAGGTGCCGACATCGACATGAAAACGATTACTAAAATCGTCAACGAAATTGACTTTTTAGGGTTTGGTTATGGCTTTTTACTTGATAGCGAAGGGCATATTTTAAGCCACCCAGAAACGAAGTTTATCGATAAAAACATGCGTGACTTATTTGGCAAAGACTTATCGCTTCAATCTGAGTTCGTTGAAGTTCAAATTGATGACTCAGACAAATTAGTATCGTTTACCAAGGTTAAAGGTATTCAAAACGTTGATTGGTATTTAGGTGTAGTTATTAACGAGGAAATAGCTTATTCATCGGTTGCCTCATTTAGAAATATGGCTGCTATTTATATGCTGTTAGGTATTGTCGCGATTGTACTGATGATGCAGTTTTTACTTCGCTACTTAATGCGCCCAATGCAGCGCTTGAACGATGCAATTAAGGATATTGCACAAGGCGAGGGGGATTTAACCCGTCGTCTTGAAGTTGAAAATAATGACGAGTTTGGTGAGTTGAGCCATTACTTTAATGCGTTCATCGAGAAGATTCATACATCAATCGAGCAAGTTAAAAATACCACCGTTGAGCTTGAGCGCTTAGTTGAGAGTTTAGTTAATCAAACGCAAGGCACGCTCGACATGTATGCTGACCAAACAAAGCGTACAGATAACGTAGCAACTGCAATCAATGAACTGACATCGAGTGCGGTAGAAATCTCAAATAGTGCAAGTAACGCGTCAACCTTAGCAACCAGTGCTAACAGCCAATCATTACAAAGCCAATCTGCATTAGCTGATAATTTAACGGCAATTAATGCCTTGTCTCGTAATATGGAGCAGGCGCAAAAAACCATTAATAGTTTAGATGCACACACCGTAAGCATCGGCCAAGTGCTTGAAGTGATCAAAGGGGTTAGTGAGCAAACTAATTTACTAGCCCTTAATGCCGCAATCGAAGCTGCCCGTGCGGGTGAAGCGGGTCGAGGCTTTGCGGTTGTTGCCGACGAAGTACGCCAACTTGCGCACCGTACACAGCAATCAACGCAAGAAATCGAAGACACAATTTCTCAGTTACAACAAGGCTCTGCGTCTGCGGTTGAAGTAATGACTGCAAGTATTCGTGATAGCGAAAAGAGTGTTGAACAAGCACATGTAGCAGGCAATAAAATGGCTGAAGTAACTCGTGCCATTGAGTCAATTGATGAGGTGAACCACAGTGTTGCAAATGCCACGACTGAGCAAAACCAAGTCATTCAAAGTTTAGACAGTGACATACACTCAATTAGCGAGCTTTCTAATCAAGGCCAGAGCAATCTGAATAACACCTTAAACGAGTGTACAAAATTAAAAGCACAGTTTTATGAGCTCGAAAAATTAGTGCTCAAATTTAAAGTTTAGTTGTTAAGAGACTGCAATTTTGGATCAAAACTGGCTTAATGCCATTACTTTAAACAGTGTCGACACGGCGGATAAACAGCGCCGTGCCTTCACCTTATTTACCATGGCTTTTTTTGCCATTGTTTTAATCACTTCGTTGGTGTTATCTAACTATCAAATTTACGCTTTACCATTAACTATTATGTTGGTGGTGAGCGATATAACTATTGTGCTGTGCATGCTGTATTACTTTCGCACAGGTGCTCTGGTGCCTGTTAGCTGCATTATTTTATCTATTATCTTATTGCTTTGTCTGGCCTTAGTGTACACCGGCGGTAAAGAGAATACCGCTTTATATTGGCTAATGTTTTACCCCATTGTGGCTTATGTCACCTTAGGGTTAAAAGTGGGCAGTGTGTTGGTTGGGATTATGTATGCTAGTGCAGTTGCACTGCTGTTTAGCCCCAACTTTGGCCAAGCGCATTACGGGCAAGTTGAAACTTCACGCTTTTTAGCGTCCTTTAGTTTAGTAATTTTGTTCGCTGCGATTAGCGAATACTTTAGACAAAAAAGCCATCAAAAAATTGCTGGTATTACCTTAATAGAAAAACGCGATGCATTGACTGACCCACTTACAGGTCTTGCTAATCGTCGTTACATTTATGAACATATTCAACCCCGCCTTGAAGCTGAAGCGGCAAACTACTTACCTATGTCGGTATTATTAATTGATTTAGATAATTTTAAGTCACTCAACGATAGTTATGGCCATGATTTTGGTGATCAAGTACTTATTGCATTTACCTCTATGTTGCACGATAAACTGCGAGGAACCGATATAAAAGCACGCTATGGCGGCGAAGAGTTTATTATTTTGCTACCTAAAACAGGGCTAACAATTGCACACTCTGTAGCTGAAAAGTTGCGCGCTTTTGTTGCTCAAAAACAGATCCCCTATGATGTTGGGCAATCTATATCTATAACTTGCAGTATTGGTATTGCCAGCCTCGAAAGGGGAAGCCAATTTAGTAAAGCAATTAAGCATGCTGATGAAAACTTGTATAAGGCCAAAGCAAAAGGGCGCAATCTAGTTGTGTCAGGTTTAAGTGAGGTTAATTAAATGGCAAAGCTAATTTATGTTTATGACCCAATGTGTAGTTGGTGCTGGGGCTTCAGAGAAACTTGGTTAAAGCTTCAAGCAGCCATTGGCGACAAACTTGCTATTGAATATAAAGTGGGTGGCCTTGCGCCTGATTCAGATGAGCCAATGCGAAAAGAAATGCAGCAGTTTTTACAGCAAACATGGCAGCGTATTGAGCAGCAACTTGGCACACCATTTAATCATGAGTTTTGGCATACCGCGCAACCGCGCCGTTCTACTTATCCTGCATGCCGTGCAGTGCTTGTCGCAAGGCAGCAAAATAAAGAGCAAGAGATGCTTTATGCCATTCAAAAAGCCTACTATTTAAATGCACAAAATCCATCAAATATCAGCACCCTTGCAAGCCTTGCTGAGCAAATAGGGTTAGATAAAAATGCATTTATTCACGAAATAGAAAGTGAAAAAATAAATTCATTACTTATGGACGAAATAAACCAAGCGAGAAACTTACCAATTCAAGGCTTTCCGTCTTTAGTCATTGAAAATAAAGGGCTCTATGCTGCTGTCCCTGTTAATTATCAAGACTGGCAAAGTACTTATCAGCAAATAACATCTCATATTTAGTTCCCGAAACCCTGAAACTTTTGCCTTATCTTTGCACAATATAAACTAATTGTTACAGCTGTCATATTTTTGTATTTTTTGCGCAACATGCTTGTCATTTTTCATCGTTATCCTTTCGCACAATAAAACAACCCAACTAGCAAATTAAGCTAACTTAACGAGTAAAGGTGTATGCGATGAAAGGCGTTAAACCACTGATTTTAGCAGGTATTGTAGCGGCATCTGCAGCAGTACATGCAAACGATCTAGATAAAGTAATTGATAAAAGCAGCGAGATAAACAAATCTGCAGCGCAATCACAAACTAAAATCGACAAGATTGCAGATTCAATGCAAGGTCGTTTACAACAATTCAAAGCCCTTAATAAAGAAATTGACGGCTTAACTGTTTATAACGCGCAACTTACTAAGCAATTAAACAACCAAATTGCAGAAATGGACGCGTTAAACGAGTCAATGGATCAGGTATCAGTTATTGAGCGTCAAATAACGCCGTTAATGATGCGTATGATCACAGGTCTTGAGCAATTCGTTGCACTAGACGTGCCTTTCTTAACTGAAGAACGTAGCAAGCGTATTGCATCATTAAAAGAAATGATGGACCGCGCAGACATCACTTCAAGTGAAAAATTCCGCCGCCTACTTGAAGCTTACCAAGTAGAAGTTGATTACGGTCGCACTATCGAAGCGTACACATCATTACTGAATGTAGATGGCCAAGAGCGCGAAGTGGATTTCTTACGCATCGGTCGTTTAGAACTTATTTATTTAACACGCGACGGCAAAAAAGCAGGTAGCTGGGATAAAGAAACAAAATCGTTTGTTGAATTACCAGATTCTGCAATCAGCCAAATCAACAAAGGTTTACGCATTGCACGTAAGCAACTTGCCCCAGATATGTTAACACTGCCAGTCCACGCTGCTGAATAAGAGGTTTGAGATGAAATTATTAACGAAAATGACAAAAATGGCCGTGTTTGCAGCTGGCCTTGGTTTTGCTGGTAGTAGCCTAGCGGCTGAGCCAATGGATTTAGACTCATTACTAAAAACATTAGAGCAAGGTAAAGCACAGCAAAGCGCTGAAAATAAACAACGTGAACAAGAGTTCATGGCGCGTCAAAACGAACAAGTACAAATGCTTAAAGATACACAAGCAAAACGTACTGCAATGCTTAACGAGTCTGAGCGTTTAGAAACTCAATTTGAAGAAAACGAAGTAAAGCTAGCTAATTTAACAGACACACTTTCAAACCGCATGGGTTCACTTAAAGAACTATTCGGTGTGTTACAACAAGTAGCAGGCGATTCAAGCAATAAATTCATGACGTCAGTTGTTTCTGCAGAGCTTCCTGGTCGTAGTAACTTCATGGATGAGCTGGCACAAAAAATGGGTTCAACGTCAAAGCTTGCTTCTATCGATGATATCGAAAAAGTATGGTTTGAATTACAACGCGAAATGACTGAGCAAGGTAAAGTATCTCGCTTTACAACAGATGTTATCGTCGAAGGTGGCAGCAAAGCACAAAAAGAAGTGGTGCGCGTTGGTGCATTTAACTTAATCGCTGATGGTAAGTACCTAGAGTACACACCAGCTACAAATACAATCAGCCAGCTTACGCGTCAGCCTAGCAGCCGTTACACAGCAACTGCAGCTGATTTACAACAAGCAAACTCAGGAGTTGTACCGTTTGCACTTGACCCAACTGGCGGTTCAATTTTAGGTCTTTTAGTACAAGCACCAGATACTGAAGAGCAAGTTCACCAAGGCGGTACAGTAGGTTACATCATCTTAGGTGTTGGCTTAATCGCTTTACTAATCGCACTTGAGCGTTTTGTATCTCTGATGATTATGGGTAGCAAAATCCGTCGTCAGCTTAAAGACACAGTGGCACGTGATGACAACCCACTTGGTCGCGTAATGAAAGTGAAAGATCAGTACCCAGATGTAGCGTACGACACGCTTGAGCTTAAATTAAGTGAAGCAATCATTCGTGAAATGCCAAAAATTACTCGTAACCTAACGCTAATCAAGATTATCTCAGTAGTAGCACCGCTACTTGGTCTACTAGGTACGGTAACCGGTATGATTAACACCTTCCAAGCAATTACCTTGTTCGGTACAGGTGACCCTAAACTAATGGCGGGTGGTATTTCTCAGGCACTTGTAACAACGGTACTTGGTCTGGTTGTGGCTATCCCTACAGTATTCTTATACACACTTCTTAACACGCGTTCTAAAAATATGCTGTTGATTTTACAAGAGCAAAGCGCAGGTATCATCGCAGAGCGAAGCGAGAAAGGAGCATAAATCATGGTGCTATTGATTGATGCAATCAATGCTCTACGTGATTTCCTCGACACAGGTGGCCAAGTTCTCTTGGTCATCGGGGTCCTCATCTTCGCGATGTGGTTATTGATACTTGAGCGTTTTATGTATTTCTTTGGTGGCTTTAAACGCTACAAGAAAGACGTAAAAAGCACTTGGAGCAATAGAGCAGAGCGTAACAGCTGGAACGCAGAGCAAATTCGCCAAGCGATGATTTCACGCGCTGGCATGCAACTAAATAATAACCTTGCGCTAATCAACGTAATGGTTGCGTTATGTCCACTTTTAGGTCTGTTAGGTACCGTAACCGGCATGATCGAAGTATTTGATGTAATGGCAATCACAGGCACAGGCAGTGCACGTTCGATGGCATCAGGGGTGTCTAAAGCCACTATCCCAACAATGGCCGGTATGGTGGGTGCACTTTCAGGGGTTTTCGCATCAACGTTTTTACAACGTCGTGCAAAACGCGAAGTGCAATTACTTGAAGACAACATGGTCTTAGACCACTAAACGAATTTTAGGGTGATGTGAGCATCACCCACTAGGAGACTAATAATGAGAGCGCCACTAGGTAACTTATTTCAAGAAGACGACGCAGAAGAAATCAACATGACGCCAATGCTAGACGTTGTTTTCATCATGCTTATCTTCTTTATCGTAACTGCATCATTCGTAAAAGAAGCCGGTATTGATGTAAACCGCCCTGAAGCGGCAACGGCAGTGAAAAAAGAGCGTGCCAACATCTTAGTTGCTATTTCTGACAAAGGTGAAATTTGGATCAACAAACGCCAAGTAGATATTCGTGCAGTACAAGCAAATATCGAACGCTTAAAAGCTGAAAACCCACAAGGTAGCGTGGTTATTCAAGCTGATAAGAAAGCCACAACCGATGTACTTATCAAAGTAATGGATGCATCGCGAGCTGCAGGCGCATTTGATGTGTCGATTGCTGCGCAAGAAGCATCATAAGGAATGTGAGCGATGCGTTATATAGTTGCATTAATCATCGCGGGTATCGTGACTGTCATGCTGTTTTTAGGCATGCAGGCACTGATCACCGGTGGTGAAGGGGCCATGTCTGAGCCCGTAAAAGGAAACGTACTTGATTTTGTTCGTCTGAAAAAAGAAGAGACAGTGCAAAAGAAAGAACGTAAACCGCAAAAGCCACCAACGCCAAAAGAGCCACCTCCGCCAATGGAATCACCGCAAATGCAAAACAGTGATCCTAACGCGAGCAATGCCAACTTTGACTTTGGTGCCAGTGTTGAAGCCGACGTTAACTTAGCTGGCGGCTTAGCCCTTGAATCAAGCGATGGTGAATACCTACCGATTGTAAAAGTAGCGCCTGTTTACCCGCGCCGAGCTTTATCGCGTGGAATCGAAGGCTATGTGATTGTTGAGTTTACAGTAACCAAGCAAGGCACAGTTCGTGACCCGAAAGTGATTAAAGCTGAACCAGAATCACTGTTTGACCGCGCTGCGATGGATGCAGCACTTAAATTTAAATATAAACCGCGCGTTGTTAACGGTGAAGCTGTTGAAGTAGCGGGCGTACAGAACAAAATTTCTTTCCAAATTAACGGTTAGAAAAGAGGAATGCGATTATGAAACCTTTAAAAGTTGCCGTGATTTGCGCGGCTGCTTTCACAAGCAGCCTTGTAGTCCCAAGCGTTGTTAGCATGTTACCAGGTGTGACACTTGCAACAGCTTACGCTGAGGAACAAAAAACCAAACGCGTACCTGCACTGCGTGAAAAAGTGTATAGCCAATTAGCACGAGCACAAAAGCTGGCTGATGATGGTGATGCAAAAGCAGGGCTAGAAGCACTCGATAGTATTCAAGAGCGCTCTTCAAGCATGAACTCGTATGAAATTGCCATGATGCATAATTTCTACGGTTTTATTTACTACAACGAAAACGACTTAGATAAAGCAATTGCCTCGTTTGAAAAAGTAGTAAACGAAGATGCGATTCCAGAAACATTACGTGTAAGCACCACCTTTAGCTTAGCGCAACTTGCCATGGCTAATAGCGATTACGAAAAGGTAATCAAATATTTAGCGCAGTGGGATGTGATTAACAACAAGCCTAAAACAGATGCTTATTACGTATTAAAATCTCAAGCGTATTATCAGCTTAAAGATTACCAAAAAGGCATTGAGAACATTAACCTAGCTATCGCTGAAGCCGACAGCAAAGGTGAAATGCCAAAAGAAAACTGGTTGATCTTACAGCGTGCTATGTACTACTCACTTAACCAGTCTGACAAAGTGGTTGAGGTACTTGAACGTTTAGTTAAGCTTTACAACAAGCCAGAGTACTGGGTTCAGTTAGGTGGCATGTACGGTGAAACGGGCGCTGAGAAAAAGCAATTAGCGATTTTAGAAGCGGCGTATCAACAAGGTTTCATGAAATCTAAATCAGATTTACGTCAATTATCGCAAGTTTATTTATACAACGGCCTGGCTTTTAAAGCGGCGAACGTGATGAGTAAAGCTATGCAAGAGGGTGTCGCTGAAAAATCAGCGAAAAACTATGCCTTTGTTGCAGAAGCAATGGTACAAGCAAAAGAGGGTGAAAAGTCACTTGCTTATTTTGCAAAAGCCGCTGATTTAGTGTCGCATGGTCAGTACGAACAACGTATTGCAGAGGTAAGCATTAACCTTGAAAAATACGAAGAAGCAGCGGATGCAGCACGTAAAGCCCTAGATAAAGGTGGCTTAGAGTTTGAATCAAATGTGTATGTTGCCTTAGGTATGGCGCAGTACAATTTACAAAACTTTGATGCCTCGATTTTAGCGTTTGAACAAGCGGAAAAACACAAAAAGTCACAGCGTTTAGCTGAGCAATGGATCAAGTATGTGAAGCGTGAAAAAGTACACGCCGAAACATTACGTACCGCTTTACTCTAAATCGTATTCAACAGGTAAGCGTACAAAAGAACTAATTTATAATCGCAACACCAAAGCTGCCTTCGGGCGGCTTTTTTCCGTTCCTAAAATTAACTAACTTACTCTTTTTTAAATAATTAATATTGTCATTTTATGTTTATTAAAGTGTAACTAGTTTGTCATACAGCTCCCGTAAGGTAGTCGCTGTTTAAAACTCAAGTGACCCAAAAGCATTAAGTTTTAGTGCTTTTTCGGTGACTTGAGTTTATGCGCTAACACAATAATTAAATATCTATCTTAACGGAGTGAACAATGAAATTATCTGGCTTATTCAAGGTTAGTCTTGTAGCTACAGCAATCTCTTTAGCAGGTTGTGGCGGTGGTGACATCAACATCAACGTGGACGAAACAGTTGAGCAACCAACTACACCTACTAACCCAACTACACCACCAACAACTGAAGAGTTACCAGGTGTATACAGCCAAAGCCTTTCGAATGAAGTATCTGCTGCATTAGGTCGTGATGTAACAGTTCAAGTTCTTTCAGGCGTAATTACAGAAGATACAACATTATCAACAGACGCATTCTGGGCACTTGATGGTGCAGTATTTGTTGGTAACGATAAAGCAGACAGTGCAACATTAACAATTGAAGCAGGTGCGGTCGTATTCGGTAACAGCGGCTCTGATTACCTAGTTGTTAGCCGTGACTCTAAAATTGAAGCTACAGGTACTAAAAACGACCCTATCATCTTTACTTCTAAGCAAGATGTAGTGGGTGATGAAACATCTGCAGGCCAATGGGGCGGTATGGTGCTTCTTGGTAATGGTATTTCTAATAAGTGTCCTGCTGAAGGCGATTGTGCTCTTCAAGTTGAAGGTGTTGAATCAGGTGCTGTATTTGGCGGTACGGATAACACAGATAATTCAGGTACATTAAAATATGTTGTTGTTAAAAACGCTGGTTATGAAATTGCACCAGACAACGAACTAAATGGTATTACGTTTGGTGCTGTTGGTTCTGGTACTACAGTTGAATACTTACAAGTTCACAATAATTCAGATGATGGTGTTGAATTCTTCGGTGGTGCAGTAAACCTTAAGCACGTTGTATTAACAAGCATCGATGACGATAGCATCGACTGGGACAATGGTTACCAAGGTAAAATGCAATTCGTTTATGTTGAACAAGATCCTGATTCAACAGATGCAAACCGTGGTATCGAAGCAGATAACGACGGTAGCACACCTTCTAAAGAACCGAAATCATTACCAATCATCTCTAACTTAACAATCATAGGTAACAACTTTGATGGTGAAGATGATGCTGAAGGTATCTACCTTCGTGAAGGTACAGGTTTACACCTTTATAATTCAGTGATCACTGGCTCTGATGAAATGGGTGAGTGTTTAGAGATTGAAGGTGCAGAAGACGGTGCTAGCGAAACAGTAAATAACGCTAACGATGGCACTATCTTAATGCAAAACACGTTTATGTCGTGTACTAATGGCGAAAACTTCAAAAATCCAGTTGATGGTAGCGGCAACACGTTACTTGAGCTTGAAACATGGTTTACAGCACAATCTGGTAACGTAATCAATGACAAGCCAATGCTTGGTGCAAACGGTCAACCAATTGCAGGCTCGCCATTACTAGGCGCGGGCCAAGATGTAGCAAATACTGTTGATGCGTTCTTCGATACAGTTGACTTTGTTGGTGCACTGAATGATTCAGATGACTGGCGTGAAGGTTGGGCATTTGGTTACGGTGGCGGTGAAGTAACGGCACCACCAGCTGTAGCAGGTTGTCCATCTGGTACAACGTCAATTTCTCCAGTTGATGGCAGCACAACAACATGTGAAGTGTCTGGTCGCATTACTGCAGATTTAACACTTACTGCGGGTAACTACTACGCATTAAGCGGTGCAGTATTTGTAGGTGATGATAATGCAGATTCAGCTACTTTAACAATCGAGCCAGGCGTAACAGTATATGGCCGTACAGGTGATGATTACTTAGTAATTAGCCGTGGTTCAAAAATTAATGCTAACGGTACTAAAGATGAGCCAATCTCGTTCACTTCAAGCCAAGATGTTATGGGCGGCACTACAGCTGCGGGCCAATGGGGTGGTTTAGTTCTTCTTGGTAATGCACCATCGAACAAGTGTCCAGCAGAAGGCGATTGTGCACTTCAAGTTGAAGGTGTGGAGTCAGGTGCCGTGTTCGGTGGTACTGATACAACGGACAACTCAGGTACGCTGCGTTATGTTCGTGTGATGAATGGTGGTTACGAAATCGCACCAGATAACGAATTAAACGGTATTACGTTCGGTGGTGTTGGTTCTGGTACTACTGTTGAGTATGTGCAAGTTCACCAAAACGCGGATGACGGTGTTGAATTCTTCGGTGGTAACGTACAAGCGAAGTACTTAGTACTAACAAGCATTCAAGATGACAGCATCGACTGGGACAATGGTTTCCAAGGTAAAATGCAGCATATTCTTGTTAAGCAAGCAGCTGATAACTCAGACGCGAACCGTGGTATTGAAGCAGACAACGATGGTACTACACCGTCTAAAACGCCTAAGTCAAACCCAACAATTGCTAACTTAACAATCATTGGTAATACCTTTGACGGTGAAGATGACTCAGAAGGTATGTACTTCCGTGAAGGTACGGGTGCGCAAATCTATAACGCAATCGTAACGGGCCCTGAAGGCATGGGCGAATGTCTTGAGATTGAAGGTGCAGCTTCTGGTGAAAGTGAAACAGTGAACAATGCTCAAGATGGCACCTTAATGATTAAATCATCAGTAATTGCATGTTCTGAAAACTTCAAAGACCCAAGTGGTGTAGATTTCAGCGTTGAGAACTGGTGGACAAACACATTAGGTAACTTAGTTGCTACAGGTCAAACGCAAGTTGTAAATGGTATCTTTACTATCGATACAACAACAGCAACAGACGTTAAAGCAATCGACGGTTTCTTCGATACAACAACGCACATTGGTGCAGTATCTGCTGATAACAACTGGACTGAAGGTTGGACGGTAGGTCTGGAATAACACAGTAAGCGAGGTGCTAAACAACGTGTTTAGCACCTTTAAACAACTTTCTGTAACTTATTTCAGATAGAGGTAAACATGAAACAATATTCAAAACAGTTCAGCTTAACAGCACTAAGCGCAGCTATCTTATGCGGCTTGAGTGTCTCAGCACACGCAGCTGAAGCAGACGAAGAAGCTGTTCTTGAAGAAGTTGTTGTTAGTGCAAGTCGTTTAAAAGGCACTGCAACAGCTGTTCTAGAAGAGCGTAAACAGCAAGCATTCGTTGCTGATATTATGGGTGCAGAGCAAATTTCACGAAGTGGTGATAGTGACGCTGCTGCAGCGCTACGCCGTGTAACAGGTTTAACACTTGTTGATGGTAAGTTTATTTACGTTCGTGGTTTAGGTGAGCGATATTCAAGTACACAGTTAAATAACTCTGCTGTACCAAGTCCAGATCCAACACGTTCTGTATTACCACTGGATTTATTTCCATCAGGTATTATCGAAAGTTTATCAGTACAAAAATCGTATTCACCGTCAATGCCAGCGTCTTTTGGTGGTGGTAACGTTGATATTCGTTTGAAATCAATTCCAGATCAATTTGTATTTGATGTGTCGGGTCAGCTTGGTTACAACACTAATAACTTTGATGATGGCCTTGAATATAACGGTGGTTCGGATGATTGGTACGGTGTTGATGATGGCACACGCGAAATTCCACGTCCTATCCTTGATGTATACCAAAGTGGTCAATCGCTTGATGATTTAACACCTGAGCAAAGCCGTGCTTTAGCCCTATCGTTAAATCGCGATTATGATCCAAAATCAGCAAAGGTTGACCCGAATACGAAGTTTACTGCCACATTAGGTAACAGCTTTGAATCTGATAAATGGCGCTACGGTTTCTTATCGTCGCTTAGCTACGATAATAAGCACGTTGTTGCAGATGAGTATCAAGGTCAAGGCTTCTTGATTGGTGAAAATTCAACAACCATGATCCGTGGTTATGACCAAGTACTAAGTACAGAGCACACGGTTAAAACATCAGGGATGGTTACGGTTGGTGTTGAGTATGACAAAGCGCATAAAGTTGACTACACAGCTTTAATCCTACGTGATACTGAAGATAAAATTTCAGATCGTTTAGGTATTGACCAAAACAACAATACCTCAGACAACAAGCGTGTACGCTCGTACGATGTTCGTTATGAAGAGCGTGAGCTGATCGTTAATCAATTAAAAGGTATGCATACTTTTGATTGGTTGAATTACGCGGGTTTTGACTGGAAGTATTCAATTGGTCGCTCAAACCGTTACGCACCAGGTAACATGGAAACTCGTTTTATTGTTACTGATGCTAACGAAGATGGGTTTTACGATACAGTTAACGAAAGCGCACTAACGAATGCAACAACAGCTGCACGTTACACTTTCCAAGATTTGGATGATGAAGTAGAGAACTACGGTTTTAACTTTACGTTGCCTATCATGCTAGATGGCGTGGATGTTGAGCTTAAATCAGGTGCTGACTTTATCTCTAAAGAGCGCTCAGCAACTAACCGTCGTTTTGATATCAATACACGTGCATTCTCAGATGTTGACTTAAACGGAAATGAGTTAAACACTATTTTGTCTGATGATGTACTCTCGAACGCGACACTAACGCAACCAATCTTGAACGACACAACGGTTTCAGGCGATGACTATAAGTCAGCGCAGAAAGTGGATGCCTATTACTTCGAAGCAGATTTCTTCTTCAATAATACATGGCGTATTACCGGTGGTTTACGTTGGGAAGATTTCCGTCAAGTATCTGTTCCTCTTGACCCATTTACTGGTGGCCTTGCATCTTCAATTGATTATGATGAGTTAGATCAGCTCGCATTCCGTGAAGACGACGTTTATAGTGCACTTGCTTTAACTTATGTGCAAAACGACGAAACGCAATGGCGTTTAAGCTATGGTGAAACAGTTGTTCGTCCAGATTTACGTGAGATTTCTGATGCAACTTACATCGATCCACTTACTGAATACCCTGTAGGTGGTACGCCAGGTCTACGTACAACGCAAATCAAAAACTATGATTTCCGCTGGGAAAACTATTTTGATACGGGCGAGAACTTCTCTGTTGGTGTGTTCTATAAAGACATGGTTGACCCAATTGAGTCCGTTCAATCACCTGCACAAGATGGTCCACCTCTGGTACGTATTGCTAATGCAGAAGATGGTTATGTTGCGGGTGTTGAATTTGAATACCTGAAAGATTTCGCTTTCTTAGGTGGATTCTGGCAAGACGTATTCATGACAGGTAACGTGACGTTAAGTGACTCAGAAATCAACATGGACCGTCAGGCAATTGTTGAACAAACAGGAGTTTCTGCAGCGGTTACAAATACAACACGTCGCATGACGGGCCATTCAAAATATGTTGTGAATATGCAGTTAGGCTATGACGCACCTAGTGGGCAGCATGCTTCAACGCTAATCTATAACGTATTTGGTGAGCGAATTATTATTCCTGGCATTGAAGGTCAAGAAGATTGGATGGAGCAACCTTTCCACTCTCTAGACTTTAACTACACCTATTTCCCTGATTTCAACTCAAGCTTAAAGTTCAAAGTGACGAATATCTTGGGCGCAAAATCTGAAATAGAGTCAGCGGGAACTTTAACTCGCTCTAAAGAGAAAGGCACTGAGTTCTCAATTGAGTACAAATACCAGTTCTAATACTCTGACCAAGGAAGGATACAATAATAAATCCTAACGTTGATTTAGCCCTGCACTAGCAGGGCTTTTTTCTATACCCAAACCACCTCAAGATGCAGAATTCAGCGTTTCACAGGTGCTTAATATCAAGGCGTTACTTTGCAAGAGTGGCAGTCCCTTTTAAGAAGTAACAACGATGAGAGTAAGTGCCTGTGAAGCGCCCAAAGGGTTGGTTTAAAAGCGATTTATACTGCGTTATTGATTTTAACAATAGAACCACTATTACTTGCAATCAATGCCTTGCCTAAATCGCTTTTAATTCCAACTGAAACTCGCATCTTGAGGTAGTTTGGGTATATTAAACCATTGCGTGTTATGGTAGTTCTAAGTGTTAAAACAGGGATTAAAAATGGACTTACGGTTAATTATAAATGGCAAAAAAGCGGCTGATGAGCAGCTTCGTGACTCCATCGGTCAATTTCGAACTCGTCAGCCACTTGCAGTGCGTGTTACTTATGAAGGCGGTGACATTGAGCGCTTTATTAATGAAGCCGTCGCAGAGGGTGTAAAACGTATTGTCGTAGCTGGTGGTGATGGCACCGTTAATGAAGCCGTTAATGCATTAATGAAACTGGAAAAGTCACAACGTTTAGAGCTTGCTATTTTACCTATGGGCACAGCAAATGATTTTGCTACAGCCGCTAATATTCCTCACGGGTACTTGCCAGCACTGAAACTTGCCACACAGGGTCAGCCGCATGCAATTGATACGGTAGAGGTTGATAAGCGTTATTTTGTGAACGTAGCCAGTGCAGGCTTTGGGGCAAAAATTACCGCAACCACACCGCCAGCATTGAAAAACTTACTCGGTGGTGGGGCATATACCTTGGCTGGTCTTGTACAAGCGCTGAGTTTTGTACCTTACAGTGGCGAGTTAACGCTGCCTGATGGTGAACGTACTTCGGGCGATATTATTGCCGCTGCCGTATGTAATGGCCGCCAAGCGGGCGGTGGCCAATTACTTGCGCCACATGCGTACATAAATGATGGCTTGGTTGATTTAGTGGCGTTTACCTCATTTGCAATCTCAGATGTACCAGCGGTTATTGAAGAGCTCAGCAATTACCCTAACTCTTCACAACAGTGGGTAAAGCGCTATCAAGTGCCTTGGCTTGAATGGCAAACACAAACAGAAATGCCAATAAACTTAGATGGCGAGCCAATCACCTCAAAACAACAACGTTTTGAAGTGCATGCTGGCGCGCTAAACATGGTACTACCAGACGCTTGCCCATTACTTAAATAAGCGATGATGAAAAATTTTGATGTTACTCGGTTTACGCTGGTTTTGCTTGGACCGCAATGCTAGATTACTCCTGTAAAAATTAAATTCTCACGCAATGGACTTTAATTTTTAACAGTTTAGGTAATTTGAATGAATCAAACAGTGGAACAAACAATGAAAAAAGTAGGATTAGTCGGTTGGCGGGGCATGGTTGGCTCTGTGTTATTAGAACGTATGCAGCAAGAAAATGATTTTTCTAATATCGACACGACTTTTTTCACCACCTCACAAACCGGTCAATTAGGCCCTGATCTTGCTGGCCCAGCTAAACCGCTTTTAGATGCTAATGATATCGCTGAGCTTGCGAAGATGGACATTATTGTCACTTGCCAAGGCGGTGACTATACCAAAGCCGTTTACCCGCAATTACGTGAATCAGGTTGGCAAGGTTATTGGATTGATGCGGCATCGGCACTGCGTATGAGTGACGACAGTATTATTGTGCTAGACCCAGTAAACAAAGACGTTATCAGTGCAGGCTTAGAGCAAGGTGTTAAAACCTATGTGGGCGGTAACTGTACCGTATCACTTATGCTATTAGCCCTAGGCGGTTTATTTGAACAAGACTTGATTGAATGGGTAAGCCCAATGACATATCAAGCGGCTTCTGGTGCAGGCGCACGCAACATGAAAGAGTTAATTGCGCAAATGGGTGCAATTCACGAAACAGTGGCAGACAAGCTTGCAGATCCAAATGCTGCGATTCTTGAGATTGATAAGTTAGTCACCGAAAAAATTGCCTCAAGCGATTTACCACAAGACCAGTTTGGTGTTCCTCTAGCTGGTAGCCTTATCCCTTGGATTGATGTACCAATGCCAAGCGGTCAAAGTAAAGAAGAGTGGAAAGCGCAAGTTGAAGCGAACAAGATTTTAGGCAGCAGTGAACAACCTATCCCTGTTGATGGCTTATGTGTTCGCATTGGTGCAATGCGTTGTCACTCACAAGCAATGACAATTAAGCTGCGCAAAGACATTAGCGTTGAGCAAATTGAAGAAATTCTTGCTTCTCACAATGAGTGGGTCAAAGTGATCCCGAATGATCGTGACATTACCGCTACAGACTTAACGCCTGTAAAAGTAACTGGCACGCTGTCTATTCCGGTAGGTCGTATTCGTAAATTAGCGATGGGCCCAGAGTATATCAGTGCGTTTACGGTTGGTGACCAACTGTTATGGGGTGCTGCTGAGCCACTGCGTCGCATGTTACGTATTATTGTCGATGGTCAACATTAATCATACAACTCAATATTAAGGCTAGCAGTTTGCTGGCCTTTTTTAGCACTAAAGGAAAGTAATGCACACCCCTAATAAATGGAAAATGACACCAGAGCGAGTATCGCAGTTCATCAAAACCTACAGCTTTGCATTGATGGTTGATAGTGAGTTTGAGGCAACCCATCTACCATTAGTTTATAAACCCGATGAGGGCGAGTTTGGTACCTTGTATGGTCATGTGTCACGGGCAAATCGTCATGGCAAAAGCTTGCAAGATACCCGTGTATTGGTGGTTTTTAATGGCCCACATAGTTATATTTCACCGACTTGGTATAGTGAGAAGCCAGCTGTATCGACTTGGAACTACGCTGCGGTGCATGCCCAGGGCAAAGTAGAATACCTCGATGATGACAACACCTTAGCCTGCCTAGATGAACTAATTAGCCAATACGAGCCAAGTATTTTAAACGACACCAGTTTGTTGCCAGCTGATTATCAAGCCAAATTACTCCGTGGCATAGTGGGTATTAAAATCGAACTTGATTCAATTCAGGCAAAAGAGAAGTTAGGCCAGCATAAATCGGCGGCGGATCAACAAGGTGTTGTAACAGGGTTAAGGGCAGATAAACACCCAGATGCCCAAGCTTTACTTAGCTATATGCTTAAACATGAAGTAGGAATAGGCAGCTAATTTGCATCCCGCAAATGCTGCCAATTGGTTGGAAAGTATCAAGCACTGCTTTGTTAAAAGCATGTTAATTACTAAAACTAAAGTTAGTACATTCCATGCCCCTGTCAACTAAATGTCATATTTATCGCTCGCGGGAGTTATGTCTGAAATCGTGACAATGCTTTACTTTGGTTTATTGCTTGAATAATACTTGTGTGAATTCTAAAACCTGATGTTACTTTGCTAGCAGCAATTATGAGTATTTAATCAATGAAAATAGACAATGTGAACGCTGAAGATTACCCAGAGCTACTTGCTGTATGGGAAAACTCAGTACGAGCAACCCATGATTTTATAACAGAAGACGACATCGCTTTTTTTAAGCCAATTATCATAGAGCAGGCGTTTCCTAATGTTACTTTAAAGTGTATTAAGGATGAGCATCAGGCAATTTTAGGCTTTGTTGGCGTACATGAGTGCAAAATTGAAATGCTGTTTATTTTAGATGCCGCAAGAGGTAAGGGTATAGGTAAAGCCCTACTAAACTATGCGGTTGAGCAATTAGCTTCTCACAAAGTGGATGTTAATGAGCAAAACCCACTTGCAGTTGGCTTTTATCAGCATATGGGCTTTAAAGTTGCCTCACGCTCGCCCTTAGATGATATGGGTAAACCATTTCCAATATTGCACTTGGAACTCGTGTAAGAACGGTATGAGCTAGTAGGTCGTCATTTATGGCGACAATAAACGTGAACCATAAATGTTCGGTGTTGAACGGCTCTTATAAACAAACGCGCGAAACAAGTTTCACGCCTACGATAGAAAACATTGGGCGCTAGGATTCAGGCTCTGGGACGCGATATAAAATCGCTACTACTTGTTCAGCGTTGAAACGTCTCCTAGAAACTTTATGATCTGACTCCATAAAAGTAGACACCTTTTTGGAGTCAGTAACCATGAAAGTAAAACCATATCGCAAACATTCGCTCGAATTTAAAATAAAAGTCGTTCAAGAGTCGTTATACACCACAGATACAGTTAAGATGGTCGCGAATAAATACGGAATTCATCCTGACATGCTATCAAGTTGGAGAAGTCACATGACCTCGAAAAAGAAAACCGCAAAGCCACTAAAGAACCAAGGCCCTGACAAATCATACACAGATTTAGAACGCCAAATTCGTAAGCTTGAGAAGCAACTCGAAGATGCTCAGTTGGAGAATGACGTTTTAAAAAAGGCGAAGGTCTACTTCGACAGCCT
>NZ_JADKNF010000012.1:79387-155562 GCF_017808125.1 Pseudoalteromonas sp. PA2MD11 | reverse complement strand
CTTACTTGACTCAACCAACTCGTCGTTTTGCTTTTTTCTAAGCAGTCCGCCGTGTCGGTGGATGCGCATTATAGGGATGCAGCGAATTAACGCAAGCACTTTTTTGAGAAAACTTAAAAAAAACTGCCCTTTGTATCCTTTTTAGTCTAAACACCACAAAAGAGAAACTTTATTAACGCTTCAGTAACTTTTTAACCGTATTTAAGGCCATAAAAGTACAAGACTCTAAAAACAAAAAGGCCCAGCAATATAGCTGGGCCTTTAAATTGTTCGCGTTTTTAGGTGTTAAGCAATGCCGTATTGATCACGGTATGCTTTTACTGCAGCTAAATGCTCATCCATTGTACCTTTGGCTTCTAGGTAACTAATTAAGTCAGCTAGTTTTACAATAGAGATAACTTTAGTGCCAAAGTCACGCTCGACTTCTTGAATAGCAGATAACTCAGCTTTACCTTTCTCTTGGCGATCAAGTGCAATTAAAACACCACTTAAGTCTGCACCATTATCCGCAATGATTTCCATTGACTCACGAATAGCTGTACCTGCAGTGATCACGTCATCAACTAACATGATCTTACCTTTTAGTTCAGAACCTACTAATGTACCACCTTCACCGTGTGCTTTTTTCTCTTTACGGTTAAAACAATATGGTACATCTTTGTCGTGATGATCAGCTAAAGCTACCGCTGTCGTTGTTGCGATTGGAATACCTTTATAAGCAGGGCCAAATAATACATCGTAATCAATGCCCGCATCTTCAAGTGCTGCAGCGTAAAAGCGACCCAAGCGTGCAAGGTCACGACCGGTATTGAATAAACCAGCATTGAAAAAGTAAGGACTAGTGCGGCCAGACTTTAAAGTAAACTCACCAAATTTAAGCACCTGCTTTTCAAGTGCGAATTCAATAAACTCTTTTTGATAATCTTTCATAACTAATAAACCTACTTCTTTATCAAGCTAATGCTTGCTTTTGAACGTCGATAATTTCACGAATTGAGTGCTTAGCTAATGTAAGTAGCTCATCAAGTTCGTCGAATGAGAAAGGTTCGCCTTCAGCTGTGCCTTGGATTTCGATGATTTTTCCAGTTTCGGTCAAGATCACGTTCATATCTGTTTCGGCTTCAGAATCTTCTAGGTACTCAAGGTCACTAATTGGTTGACCTTTATATACACCAACTGAAATTGCCGCAATCATATGCTTAAGTGGGTTTGAATTGATCATACCTTTACTACGCATGTAAGTAAGCGCATCAACTAATGCAACACATGCACCACTGATTGATGCCGTACGTGTACCGCCATCTGCTTGAATTACATCACAATCGATAGTAATGGTATTTTCACCTAACGCCTTTAAGTCAACCGCAGCACGAAGTGCACGTGCGATTAAGCGTTGAATTTCCATAGTACGACCGCCTTGCTTACCGCGCGATGCTTCACGACCATTACGAGTATGTGTTGAACGAGGTAACATACCGTATTCAGCCGTAACCCAACCTTTACCTTGGCCTTTCATAAAGCGTGGTACACCAGCTTCAACAGTTGCTGTACACAAAACTTTAGTATTTCCAAACTCTACTAATACTGAACCTTCAGCATGCATAGTGTAATTACGTGTGAATGTAACCGGTCTAATTTGGTTAGGTGTTCTTTCGCTTGGACGCATTAACGATCCCCTTAATTCTGAATTTGCCACATTATAAGTCGATGTGGTGCTAGATGCCATGTTCATTTACATAATTAACTGCATCAGAAAAGCACATTTCAGAAAATTTACGCTAGAGGTTAAAAGCTGATTCGGTATAATCAGTCAACTTTGTAAATTTAATAACACTAGGAAATCATCCATGATCCACAGCATGACAGCTTATGCGCGCCGCGAAATTAAAGGCGAATGGGGCACTGGCACTTGGGAAATTCGTTCAGTAAACCAACGTTACCTTGAAACTTTTATCCGCGCACCTGAGCAATTTCGTGGCATGGAACCGGTTATTCGTGAGCGTTTACGTAAACATTTACAACGCGGTAAAGTTGAAGTTTTCTTAAAGTTTGCTGCAAATCCAGCGCATGTTGGTGAGTTAACGATTAACGAATCACTCGCTGAACAATTAATTAAAAGCGCACAATGGGTGCAAAACCAAAGCAATGGTGACATCAACCCAGTTGATATTTTACGTTGGCCTGGCGTGATGGAAGCCGAAGAGCTCGATATGGATAGCGTAAACACTGCGCTAATTGCAGGCTTCGATGAAGTGATTGAAGATTTTAAACAAGCTCGCGGCGATGAAGGCGCAAACTTACAAGAAATGATAGCAACTCGCCTTGATGCTATTTTAGAGCAAGTAACTATTGTTGAAGGCCACTTACCAGAAATCGCTAAATGGCAGCGCGAAAAACTAAACCAAAAGCTAGAAGAACTAAAAACAGACATCGATGAGTCTCGCCTTGAGCAAGAGCTTATTTACCTTGCACAAAAGCAAGATGTTGCTGAAGAACTTGACCGCTTAAAGTCGCATGTTAAAGAAACCAAAAAAATCTTAACTAAAGGCGGCGCATGTGGCCGACGCCTAGACTTTATGATGCAAGAGTTTAACCGTGAAGCAAACACATTAGCATCAAAGTCTATCAACAGTGACATCACAAACGCTGCGGTAGAACTAAAAGTGTTAATCGAGCAGATGCGCGAACAAATTCAGAATATTGAGTAAGATTAGTAGTCAAACTTCCAGCAAGGCCCTATTTACATAGGGCTTTATTTTATCTCCAAATTTTCCCGACTCCTTCAAAGCTTGCTATTTAAAAATCCATCTGCGAAATTGTGAGCCAGACAAAATTAAAATAAGCTCAACTTAAAAATAATTATCAGCGCACTTTTAAGTCTTAAATTACTCATAAAAGGTTAGCCAAACCCTATCTATTAGGAGGAATATATTTAGTATAAAACATACTCTAGATTAAAAGGACTACTCACTACTTTTACAAAGGATTGAAATGTCTGTTCAAACTCAAACTCTAAGCGATATTGCCTGCACAGTCCCTGGTGCTACCGATCTTTTCAATGATTACAATCTAGATTTTTTCTTAAATGGCAAACAGCAACTCAAAGTAGCACTGGCCAATGCCAAAATAGATAAAGCAGCTTTTCTTTTTAAACTCACAAATTTAGAGCAAGCAGAAAGTAAATCTCACTTTAATTGGCAAACTCAATCGCCAATAAAATTGGTTGCGCATATCATTGATAACTTTCATGAAAAGCACAGAATACAATTCCGCCAATTACTCCACATGTGTAAAGTAGTTCAAGAGAAAAGCTCTTTTAAAGAACTTTTTCCACAACATTTAGAGTCTCATCTATCTCAGATGCGTTATGAACTTGAAGAACATATGATGAAAGAGGAAGCTATTTTATTCCCTATGATTATGAAAGGGTTTTATCCCTCAGGGCCTATTTCTGTGATGGAAGCTGAACATCAAACTCATGCACAAGCCTTAGACACACTCGTCGAGCTTACCAATAATTTTACTCCACCTATAGAAGCAGATAATGATTGGCAATTATTGTATTTGCAAATTAAAGAGCTATATCTAGATCTTAAAGAACACATACATTTAGAAAATAATGTTTTATTTAAACAATAAATCAAGAAGTCGTGTGCTTAATTAAGACATGCTACTAAATAGGCCCTATTCAATGATGACTTTGTAGAGTTGTATTATTAAAGTACTCAGCTGTAAACATCTACCCACTAAGGAGGAGTTAACTCAACGAACAGCTTTGCTAGACTCAACACACATCAAAATAAATAAGGGAAAGCAATGATAGCCAAAATAGGTATTTTAACGGTGAGCGATCGCGCTAGCAGAGGTCAATATGACGATTTATCAGGCCCCGCTATTAAAGATACTTTAAACGATTATATAAACTCCCCTTGGCAAGCATGCAATAAACTTGTTGAAGATGAGCAACCACTCATAGAGCGAGCATTGTGCGAACTAGCTGAGCAAAATTGCGCGCTTATCATTACTACAGGTGGAACTGGGCCTGCTAAGCGAGATGTTACGCCAGAAGCGACTGAAGCTGTATGTGATAAAATGATGCCAGGATTTGGTGAGTTAATGCGTCAAGAAAGTTTAAAGTATGTACCTACCGCTATTTTATCCAGGCAGACAGCTGGGATACGGGGAAATTCACTCATTATCAATTTACCTGGCAAACCAAAAGCAATTCGCCAATGTTTAGATGCTGTTTTCCCCGCTGTTCCTTATTGTATCGATTTACTTGAAGGTCCCTACATCACCTGTAACGAAGACGTAATTCAAGTCTTTAGGCCAAAATCAAAATAGCAACCCGTAACGCAAAGCCTTAAGTTTATTGCTTGGGCCACTAAAGACAATAAACCAGCACAATGTGCTGGTTTATTGTTATAGGGTTTAATTACCCCTTATTTGATACGTCAATTAGCTCAACCGTACCGTCTTCGCGCACTTCTGCAATTTGCCCTCTTGGCTCATCCATAAAGAATAAGGTAACAAAACCAATCATTGCGGTTCCAGCAATAACATAAAAGAAGGTTGCATAATCAACGAACGATAACACTGTTAAAAACGTCACAGCCCCTACATTACCGTAAGCACCAGTCATTCCCGCAATCTGGCCGGTTAAACGGCGTTTAATTAATGGTACAACTGCAAATACGGCACCTTCGCCAGATTGCACAAAGAAAGAACATGCCATAGCTGTTACTACAGCTAACCACAGCGGCCACTGTGCATCGACCATTCCCATTAAAAAGTAACCGGCTGCTAGGCCTGCCGTTAAAATTAGTAACGTTGTTTTACGACCAAATTTATCAGAGATCCAGCCTCCAGCTGGGCGCGACATTAAATTCATAAATGCGTAAGCGCCAGCAACCATGCCTGCCATCACAGGATCGAGCGAGAATGTATCTGCAAAAAATAATGGCAACATAGACACAACCGCAAGCTCTGAACCAAAGTTGGTAAAATACAAAATATCTAACACTGCAACCTGCTTAAAACTATAACGATGCAGCTCAGGTACTTCTTGCTCAAATACCCCCTTATTTACACTCCAGACCTTTTTAACTTCAAATAAATAAAGTAACACTAGAGCGCCATAAGTGATATTAACCACATTTGCTTCAAGCATGCCGACACCATTAGGTGACAGTTTCCATGTTAACAATGCAAGCGCGGCATACATTGGAATTTTCATGATTAAAAGTAAGAAAAAATCACCTTTAGAGGTTACTTCCATAGCCCCTAAATTCTTTGGTCTAAAGTAAGTAGACCCTTTTGGTGTATTGGTCACATTGGCATAATAAATAAAACCAAAAACTAGGCTCAATACCCCAGTAATGCCTATTGCATAACGCCAGCCATCATCGCCCCCGACTAACAATGCGATGGTCGGTAAAGTAAATGCAGCAGCTGCTGAACCGAAGTTACCCCAGCCCCCATATATACCTTCTGCGGTACCTAGCTCATGATGTGGAAACCATTCAGAAACCATGCGGATGCCAATCACAAAACCTGCACCTATAAAACCAAGTAGAAATCGAGCAATAGCAGCTTGTAAAAAGCTATCAGCAAAGGCAAACATAAAACACGGAATAGAACACACAACTAATAGGCTCGAATAAACAAGCCGAGGGCCATACTTATCTGTTAGCATGCCAATAATGACCCGAGCGGGGATCGTTAAAGCAACGTTTAATATCAGTAAGGTCCGCACTTGTTCTGTGGTTAATCCAAGTGAGGTTTTGACTGCCTGTAATAGTGGGGCAAAATTAAACCACACCATAAACGTAATAAAAAATGCCATCCAACTAAGGTGCAGCACTTTCATTTTTCCAGTAAAGGAAAAAATCGTAAACTTTTTACCTGCCATAGTACTCTCCAATAACTTCATTTAGCCTTATTTTGGATAGCCTATAGCTGAAAAATATTGATGTATATCAAGCAATAACAAGCTGCTGGGAAGGCACAATTTTGACTTACCTACTTTGGTAAACGTCATATTACGTGTAAGCACAAGCCTACTAAGCAACACTACTCACAAAGAGATAAACAAATACCCTGTCGGAAAAAAGCAAGATTAAAAGTAATAGCTCTGTGATTATGATTTCTTTGGTAGGTTAAAAAGAAAAAAGCCCCCTAAGAGGCTCTGATCGCGGAAGTTCAAATTTCAGGTTAATACTTATATGTCAGCATTAACCACACTTTATCAGTATCAGTGGCATAATCATCAGCTTGATAATTTGCATACTTTAGTAAGACATTGGCATGCTTTGCAAAAGCATAAGCAGCAGATAGGTTAATTTCATCTCCATAATCAATGCTTTGCTCATTACTTTGATAACTATGATAGGTCGCAGCAAGTTTTACACCCGACATTTTTGCACTTACACCTAGGTATAAATCTTCAATGCCTTCTGTCGGTGTTGCTAAAAACTTATCTGCAAAACCTTGGAATTTATGAGCTGTTGCTAATGGCGTGCTAAAGCTAACCCCATTGTCTGCACCTAACACTTCATAGCCCACCGTCCAATTAACAGACGCTAAGCGACCTTGTAGCTCAGCAAGTAAGTAGTCTGCATCATATGACGCAGCATTGTCGGCATAATCACTTTGACGCGCATAACTTAAGGTATATGTTAATGAGTCAGTAATCGCTCCCTTTGTTCGTATGCCAAGTGTTTGGCTCGATAATGCTGAAGCAGAGTCAAAATCAAACAGATACGCAAAGCCTGATAAAGTTAAATGTTTATTAAACTGATAAGCAGCATTGGCAAAGTGTAATTTGCCATGCAAATCTCCCGAAGGGCTATCTTCACCAAAAATACGATTAACATTATATACGTAGCTATAATCAAACTTGAGTGCTGAATTCGGTTTATAAACAACCCGATAGCCATCAAATGTTTGTTCATTCTGACGCCATGCAACACCACCAACAAAACGCTGATCATCTAAATTAATACGTTGTCGACCCGCAATAAACTCCAACTGATCATTGCTATATTTTAAGCTAGCTTGATTCAGCTCAGTCCCTTTAGGATCAGCCACAACAGCATGATCAACATAGCCATTTATTGTACTGTTATAATTTTCACTACCAATAACAGATACATTGTCAAACTCTATTAGCGCTTGCACACCTTTGAGCGTAGCCGATGTATAATTTAAACGTGTTAACAAGGTCGATGCATTTGCCTGCTCAGCGACACCTTGTTGATCAACATTTTCAAAGCGGTAACGAAACATCCCGTGCGTTTCACCATTTGCTAGCATGTTTTGTAAATTATCGACTGTATCCGCATGAACTTGCCACGACACACTTAAGGTAACCACAGCTGCTATAATTGCGATTTGTGTTTTCATATCACTACCTGCTATCTATATAATTGCTAGTAGCCTACGAGCAGGCCGCCTTTCAAAAATTGACTTAAATCAATAAAATCATTGCGTTACCAACAAAACCCAACACTCACCCACAAAGAGGTATAACATCGACTCTCCCGTTGGTGTAGGCTAGATTACTCAGATCACCTTAACCGAATATCTAAGAACAAGACGGGTAAAACTATGCAGCTAGACCAAACCAACACGATGCGTTACTGCCGCCACATTTTATTACCGCATGTGCAAGAAGAAGGGCAAGAAAAGCTTATGAGCAGTCATGTTCTTGTGATTGGTGCGGGCGGACTTGGATGTGCTGCTTTGCCTTATCTAGCAGCATCGGGGATTGGGAAAATAACGGTTTTTGATGGCGATACGGTTGATGTAACTAACCTGCAAAGGCAGATACTCCATCCAGAACATTCGGTTGGCATAAACAAAGTCGAGTCAGCCAAAAAAGCATTGGCTTTAATCAATACGCAAAATCAGATTGATATTCATGCTACACACTTTAAGAAGCAACACGAACACTGTATAGAAAATTCCGATGTCGTAATTGATTGCAGTGATAATTTAACCACTCGCTTATTAATAAACAAACTATGCTGGCAACATCAAACACCATTAATTTCAGGCTCGGCTATTCGCATGGAAGGGCAAATAATACACTTTCCAATGCGTAACAATGACCCTTGTTATGAGTGTGTTGCGCGTTTATTTACAGAACCTAACCTAAGTTGCATGGAAGCAGGTGTTCTTTCACCGGTTGTTGGGACAATCGGCACATTACAAGCAACAGAAGCAATTAAAAGCCTGCTAGGTTTAGACCCAGACCAAGTAGCATTAACGCTATACGATGCACAAACACTCACTTTTAAGACATTTAAAATAGCAAAACACACACATTGCAAAATATGCCAGCACAGAACATAAATAACACGTGTGATACAGCGATTAACCTGGGCGACCATCTGCTCTTGGTTTAGTCAAAATAGGAAAATAGACTAATACAAATACACCATAGGCTAAGCACCAAGCAATGACTGATGCAAAAATAAAATAATGGCTGAAGTCGTTAATCAGCAAGGCACCAAACACCCTTACTATGGCCGCTATCAAAATTAATGCAAATGCAATAATAATTGAATGGCGAACGATGAGTTGTCGCCCTGTATGCCCAAGGCTGACACGAGCCATCATACTGAGGATCATGTTTCCCATTGCACCCACCGTTAAAGCATGAAATGCCGTAGACACAGTTACTAAATTAGATAAGTAGGATAGGCCAATTAGAAAAACCCCAACTGGAATGCACCAGTAAGCAACATGCAAACTCCATAAAAGTGGCGTATTTAATGTTAAGCTAAAATGCCAACGCCACGCACGTATCACGTGAGCAACGGCACAAAATACCATTAAAATACCTATGAAAGTTGCTGGAATATAATAAATTGCGCCAACAAAAAACAACACACAAATAAACAAGGTGCTCCCTAAGCTCATTATTTCAAGCCAAAGTAAAGGCTCTGGCTTAGGCGTCTTTGTGGCGTTGGCTGTAAAAAATGGGATCACACGCCCGCCTAGCAAGCTCATGAGCAATGTAATTAACCATATTGCCGACATAAACCCATGAGAGTAAAGAGCAGGTATTTTTAAAATCACACCCAAATGCATAAATAAATTAGCGGCGCTGAGTAATACAATAATTGGAACAAAAAACAAATTACGGGTTTGTCCAACAGCAATTATTGGTTTTGCGAGCCAGTATCCGGCTAAAGGTAAAAACAATACATCAATCGCGAGCATTAACCATTGCGGTGTAAAACTCATAAGCATTAACACTCTTGCCAGCAGCCATACTCCTACTAAAACAGCTAACTTTTTACCTTTGATACTTGGGATAGATGTCCAGTTTTGCACCGCGGTTAATAAAAAACCAACAACAATCGCAGAGACAAAACCAAAAATCATTTCGTGGCTGTGCCAAAATAAGATATTTCCGTAAGGAGCAAATGAGTATTGGCCGCTCAATGCAAGCCCCCATAATACCAACGCCACACAGCTAAACGCACCACCTAATAAAAATAAAGGTCGAAATGCAAGTCTCAATAACACCGGCATTGGTTTTACTTTTTCATCCGAAGTTGCTTGTTTCATAGATCATCATCTTCTAAAAAATTATAACTTGATGCCTCTTTTAACCTACGTTGGTATCGTTGCGCTTTCAATGCGAAGTACATCACCATCATACAAGCCGCTAATACACCATAAAGCATCATGAAGCTGGCACTATAGAAGCCTACAAAATCAACGGCATAACTAAAGAGTATGGGTAAAGTAAAGCCTCCTAACGCACCAACAGCTGCCACAATCCCGCCCACTGCGCCCATTTGTTGCGGGTAATGTTCATGGATCATCTTAAACACACTCGCTCGACCGAAACCCTGCGCAAGACCGATAATAAAAAGCAGTGCCGTAAACACCCAAACATTAACTGAAATAGTTAAATCCACATCTTGCTCAACACCGTGAATTGTCATACTGGTTGGGGGGTAACTTAAAAAGAATAAGCAAACTAAGCAGACCCAAAAAACACTCCAGTTAACACTACGCCCACCGTATTTATCAGCAAACCATCCTCCTAATGCTCTGATCACCGATGAAGTGGCTACAAAAAACAAAGTAAAGGCCATCGCTTGGGTTAAAGAGAGTTGATACGCCTGCATATAATAATAAGGTAACCACATTAACAGCGCTAAAAAAGAGCCAAAAACAAAGTAATAGTACAACCCCAAACGCCATATATGATGATTTTTTAGTAATTGCTGCCAACGTTGCGGCGGTTGATAAATCTGCTCAGAGAGTACAGGCTGCCTGGGCGCTAATAGCCAAAACATGACAGCAATAATAGCCAACCCTGATGCATACGCAGGACCAACCCACTGCCAGCCATAGTTTTCGATCAACCAAGGAGCAAATACGAGTGTAATTGCAGCACCAGAATTACCAACACCGAACACTCCCATCGCAGTACCTTGCTGTTTTCGAGGAAAGAAGTCACAGACATAACGAATGCCGATAGTAAATGAACAGCCACTAATGCCAATCCACAGCCCAATCATTAATAAATAATTGTAATTTGAAGCAACATAGAGCAGTAACAAAGCAGGTATGCAAAGTAACATTTGCAAAACAAACAATAGCTTTGCAGACATGCAGTCAACCAATAAGCCAACAGGGATACGCAAAATGGCGCCCGTCAACATAGGTGCTGCCAGCAGTACACCAATTTCAGTCACACTTAAATGCCACATTGATGCTATCGGCAGAACGATTGCTGCATACAGAGTCCAAACTGAAAAGTTGGCTGCAAATGCTAGAGTCGCTAGCACTAAAGCCCGATTTCTTTCCAACTCTTGCATCCCTCCCCCCTTAACTGGTTGCAAAACGACGTTTCGCACTGTGCGTTAAAACCTAATTTTACCTAAAGCGGCTGTAATGTATGCCCTTCTACCTACAATGCATCGGTTTTTATATTTTACCAAAACAAGAACAACAACAACAAAACAAAGACAAATAAAATCAATGAGTTAATAAAGGGTTGTATCTACCACTTATTGGGTATTTTTATACCCAGAACAAATAACATAAATCTTACTTTAAGCAAAAATGGTTATTTCAATATTGAACAATGGGCAGCTTTTCTTGCACTATTTACGTAACTTCTGAGCAATGATAACTCGCCATGTTAAGTACACACATCGATGCTGGATTTAAGTCCTCAAGTGGCATTAAAGAAATAAATGAAGACTATGCAGGCTTTTTAGTTCCTAAAGATGAATACCTTAGGTATGTAAAAGGGTGCGCCTTTTGTGTTGCAGATGGAGTGAGTTCAGCTGAGGCTGGTAAAGAAGCAAGCGAAACCGCAGTCAAACGCTTTTTAAGTGAATATTTTAAAACCCCTGATACTTGGTCGGTCAGTCGCAGCGGGGAGCAGGTTTTATCGGCAATAAACTTACGCCTTTTTAGAAAAAGTCATGAGTTTGTGCATGATAACAAAGGCTATTTATCAACCTTTAGTAGCTTGGTTATTAAAGGAATTCATGGGCATATATTTCACGTTGGCGACAGCCGAGTGTATCGCTTAAGAGATGCAATATTCGAGCAACTTACCACAGATCACACAACTCATTTAGGGCAAGGAAAATCATTTTTATCACGTGCCATGGGAATGGATAACAACCTACACATTGACTACTGCAGCGTCGAGTTACAACAAGGTGACATCTACCTACTAAGCAGTGATGGCATCCACGATTTTCTATCGACGCAGCAACTGATCCAAACATTAATGCATCAAAGTAGTACAGCATCAATGTCAGAGCGTTTAACTGAGCTGGCATTAGAGCAAGGTAGTGACGATAACATTAGTTGTGTAGTGGTAAAAATTCATGAGCTGCCTCATCAAGATGAAAGTGACTTTACCGAAGAGCTAACCAAATTACCTTTTCCGCCTGAGCTTAATGCCGGCATGAAACTAGATGGCTATAAAATAATAGAAGAGCTCTTTTCTTCCCCCCGCAGTCAACTTTATTCAGTTGAAGACTGTGAGACCGGTGAACGCTTTGCCATGAAAACACCGTCGGCTAATTTTGAAGATGATAATCACTACATCGACAGATTCATTAAAGAGCAGTGGATTGGCAGTCGTATTGACTCACCCCATGTTGTAAAAATTATTCAGCACACACGTCCTCGTAGCGCCCTCTATTACCTGATGGAGTGGTTAAATGGTGAAAGCTTAGATACTTGGCTGGAAAACAATTACCCACTCAAGCCCAAGCGAGCCATTGCCATTGTAAAACAAGTTGCACAAGCGCTTGAAGCCTTTCATAGCAATGATGCTATTCATCAAGATCTAAAACCGGGTAATATTATGATACTGGCCAATGATGAGGTGAAACTTGTTGATTTTGGTTCGGTTTTTGTTGCTGGTGTCGCTGAACTCTACCGCCCAATAGAACACCTTGGCGCACTTGGAACAGCAAGTTATTCAGATCCAAACTACCTTGTTGGTAAAAATAGCGCCGTACAAGGCGATATTTACAGCCTCGCCACCATTTGCTACGAATTGTTCACCAAACACCTCCCCTATAGCGAGCGTATAGAGCAATGCACAAGCATGAGTGACTACGACAAGTTACGTTATCAAAGTGCCTCAACTCACAACCCTATAATCCCAGTTTGGTTTGATAAAGCACTACAAAAAGGCGTCAGTTTTGATTTAACCGAGCGCTATGAAACTGTTGAGGGTTTGCTTAATGATCTCACCACCCCTAACCCAGTTTTTTTAAAACCAAGCCCTGAACCTAAAGAGGCCAGTAGCTTGGTTTTTTGGAAGATAGTTAGCGGGTTTTGGTTCATTACTTTGTTATTAATGATGTACTTATTCAGTAAAAACTAAGCACCCACTAATTCAACTAAATTATCTTCTCTGTCGAGTACAACATACATGGCTGTATTTTGCCCCGTCTGCACATCGCTCACCATTGATTTCATACTTTTGTCAATCAAACTTGCTTCCACGCTCGCCGCAATACTGGTAATAAACACTAAATCCCAGTCTTTATTAATGGCATCGGCTTCACGGCACAGGGTTTCATAATCAAGTAATTCATCTGGCAATTTATCAACGCACATCACCGGCTCAATTACCCCTTTATTTACATCATTATGTGAGTTTTCAACATTTGCCTTGGTAAATAGCATTAATAATTTAACTTGTTCTGGCTGATAGCGAGCCATTGATAGTAACTCTTGAAACTTACTCATTGTATTCCTCTGACTTTTAGGTAAGAAAAAGAGCCAAAAACCAAAAGACTAATGGCTCTAGAAGTGGAGAGAATTAAGGGTTATAGAACTCCCCATTTTTTCTTAAATAAAACCAATAGTTAATAATTACACACACACCATAAAATGCAGCAAAGCCAATCAGTGCCACCTCTGGTGTCGTTGCTTTAATTTGCTGACCTAATACCATTGGGATATAGAATGAACCATATGCAGCCACTGCAGATGTCCACCCTAAAACAGGCCCGGCTTGCTCTTTTGGAAATACCATTGCAATGGTACGGAAAGTTGAACCATTACCAATACCTGTTGCAGCAAACAACACTAAAAACAAAACAAAGAATGGCACAAAGTACTCTTCTGGCGTCGCTGATTGATAAGCAGCTTTCATGTAATAAGCAGCGCCTAGCGATGAAATCACCATCACGACTGAGCACACTTGTGTTACCAGCGCACCACCCAGTTTATCGGCAATCCAACCGCCAACTGGGCGAATTAACGCACCAATAAATGGCGCCATCCACGCAAACATTAATGCACTTGGGCCATTAGGGTTTACTGTGTCGTGGGTCATAACACCAGCCACTTCAATATGCTGAAAACCAAAAATCACTTTAATAGCAAGCGGGAATGCCGCGGCAAAACCAATGAATGAACCAAAAGTCATGGTGTAAATAATACTCATCACCCATGTGTGTTTATTTTTAAATATTTGGTACTGCTTTGATAAGCTCTCACCGATTGCTCCTGGCAACATTTTCAACGCAAACACAGTCACAGTCACCACTAACACCAAAACCAACTCTTTAGGTACGCCTAAACCTGAACCATTGGCTGATTCGGACAGCATTAACCAAAGCCCTGCCGCCGCGGTTGCTAAGCCAATTAACAGCATCACCGAAATCATAGCAAAAGCGCTTATCGGGCTACCTAGATTAGGCGATACCTCTGGAGTTCGAATGTTATTCATTCCAAACCATGAAGCAAAAAATAAAGGAAGCAAAATCAATAACCATAAATAGCCACCATTTTGTATCCATGTATCTGAGCCAGCAGGGATTTTACCAATTAAGCTACCCGATGGACTAACCAAGGTTATTGGATCGCCACCTAATGCACCAAATACTCCATAAGTCATAAATAACGGGATGAGGATTTGCATTGTCGTGACACCAAAGTTTCCTAAACCTGCATTAAGGCCAAGCGCCAAACCTTGTTGTTTTTTAGGGAAAAAGAAACTGATATTTGACATTGAAGAGGCAAAGTTACCGCCACCAAAACCAGAGAGTAAGGCTAGCAATTGATACTGCCATAAAGGGGTTGTAGGGTCTTGCAATGCTAACCCTGTAAAAAATGCAGGTATCATCAACAGTGCAGTCGTAAAGAAAATAGTATTTCGACCACCGCAAAAGCGAATAAAGAAACTACTCGGGATCCGTAGTGTTGCACCAGACAACCCGGCAATCGCCGTGAGCGTAAATAACTCATCCGCCGTGAATGCGAATCCGGCATTCATCATCTGTACTGTTAAAATGCCCCAATATAACCAAACTGCGAAACCACAAAGCAAACTTGGTATCGAAATCCACAGGTTTCTTTGCGCTATTTTTTTGCCTTGGGATTCCCAAAACCCTTCATTTTCGGGCTCCCACCTTTTTAGATCAGCCATTTGCCGCTCCTTATTTATTAGATACGGCCACTATGGTCATAATATCAAGGCAGTACAATTCACATAGATGGGTAACAGAATTAAAACAAGCACTACTAGCCACTACCTATAAATGGGTATAAAAAACCCTAACAACCTGTTTTTAAATAAATAATTAATAATGCTGATAGGTTATTGGGAGTAGCTTTATTGTTTTAGATGAACCCTAACTTGTTCCACGCTAAGATAATTGCAACCGTTTCCAAGCTAAGTGAAAAATTGAGTCAAGCTATGAGTGTTTCAGAATCTACCGTTTTATTAATTGACGACCACCCTTTATTACGCAAAGGGTTAAGGCAACTCATTGAACTTGAAGATGAACTTACGATCATCGCAGAAGCTTCCAATGGCAAAGAAGGGCTTGCCTTAGCAGTAGAACACGATCCTGACCTAATTATTCTTGATCTTAATATGCAAGGAATGGATGGCCTTGAAACACTCAAAGCCATGCGCCTACAGGATGTTACTGCGAGAATAATTATGCTTACCGTATCAGATAACGATGAGGATGTATTAACTGCAATTAGCTACGGAGCAGATGGTTACCTATTAAAAGATATGGATCCTGAAGAAATTCTTGAAAAAATGAAACAAGCTGCGGTTGGTAAAATGGTGCTAAGTGAAAAACTCACCGACATACTCGCTCAAGCCATTCGCAAACCTGATGTATCACAAAAAGCGAATCTTATTAATACGCTAACTAGCCGTGAGTTTGAAATTTTAAAACTCATTGCCAAAGGGTTATCAAATAAACTCATTGCACGAGAACTCGATATTTCAGATGGCACTGTAAAAGTGCATGTAAAACATCTACTAAAAAAATTAGATTTGCGCTCGCGTGTTGAAGCAGCAGTGTGGATGATCAATCAACAAAAAGGATCATAATAATGTCGCAGTCCGCTTTATTCTTACCTTTTGAAGAGGCTCGCCAAGCACTTATTGATGACAATACCCCCTGTGTCGAAAGCGAAACGGTGCCGTTAAAACTCGCGCATCAACGAATTATTGCCGAGCCCATTATTGCTGATATCAATGTACCTAGTTATAACAACTCAGCGATGGACGGCTACGCATTTAATTTTAACGATCTCAGTGTTCATTCTAAATTAAAGCTAATAGGCACAGCCTTTGCCGGTAATGCGTATAACGGGCAATGGCAACAAGGTAGTTGCATTCGCATCATGACAGGTGCCCCTATTCCTGAAGGCTTTGATACTGTTGTTATGCAAGAGCAAGCGATTGTGAGCACTACTGTTGATGGCGATTTTATCACTTTTAGTTGTCCCTCAAAAAAAGCGCAAAATGTGCGCTACCAAGGTGAAGACATCACAAAAGGCGAGACAATTTTTACCAAAGGTCATCGTCTAAAAGCAGCAGACATTGGCATGTTAGCATCATTAGGCATTGCAAGTGTTAACGTATACAAGCCACTAAAAGTCGCTATTTTATCTACTGGCGATGAAATATTTGAGCCTGGTTGCCAACGTGCTAATGAGGGTATTTTTGACAGCAATCGCTATAGCTCTGCCAGTGTATTAAATAACTTAGGGTTTGAGGTACTGGACTTCGGCATTATTAATGATGACCCAAATGCGCTAAAAGCAGCCTTTGAACAAGCTATTGACAATGCTGATGTGGTTATTTCATCAGGTGGTGTATCAGTTGGTGAGGCAGATCACACCAAAGCGGTATTAACTCAACTTGGCAGCATGCAATTTTGGAAAGTCGCAATTAAACCTGGTAAACCCTTTGCCTATGGCCATTTTGAAAAACGCAGTGAGCACAATTATGCAAAGCGTTTTATGGGCTTACCGGGCAACCCTGTTTCAAGCTTAGTCACCTTGCATCAACTCGCCTTACCTGCGCTTAGAAAAATGGCCGGTGAATCAATCACTGCAACACCAAACTTACGTTTACCTTTAGCGAGCGCCGTTAGTAAAAAAACGGGAAGAACAGAGTTTATGCGAGCAACCTTATCACATACAGAAGCAGGCACAGTCGTTAGGCCACTGAAAGGACAAGGTTCGGGGGTTTTAAGCACCTTTAGCAAAAGCACGGGTTATCTTATTCTTGATGCAAACCAATCACAGTGGCAAAGTGGCGATATTGTTGCTTTTCAACCATTTGATATCGCACTTAATTAGTTTTTTAAGCAGCATAATGAACGCAAAAAAACCAGATCGTGTCACTGCTATGTACCAGCTCATCGCGCAAGTTAAAGATGAGCTGCCTCTGTACGAGCCCGATACCTTTTTTTGCGGCCCTAATAACTCCTGCGTAGGTTGCCCCAAAAAGCTTATGGAACTTGTTGATACTGAGCTATGTTACTGGGAGCACCAACTGAGCATTGGCACCATCCCTCATTTTAATGAAATATCTCGCTTTGCAAAACTATGTAAAAATGTCAGACGCGGATTAGTCAGAAACAATCTCGTATCGCCCTGAGCAATGCATTGCATCTGCTTTACCAATTAAATACCACGTTTGTGATAATTGAGGCTGCAGTTGGATATAAGATAAATGCGTGATCCACACATTGATCAAATGCGCCCCTGCATGAGTTGGTAATCTTACAGAGATTAATGTGCCCTTTTCACCTTGCCAGCTCACCTCTTTGACATGTTCAATCTGTACTTTTAATTGATTCACAAAACTACTTTGGCAAAGGGCATTTTTTGCAAGACCAACACGGTTAGCCCTGAGCATAAGTGAAACGGTTTGCAGCTCTGTATGATGAGCATTTAATCGGGTAAAGCAGCGCTGCTGCCCCACCTGATACTCACTTAACCCTAACTCATAATGATGCGCAATGACTGTGGCACTAAAGGTAGATACAAACTCACTGGCTGAACGCACAGCCTTAACCGCTTGTTGCTGCTCGGTAGGTAAGCCGGCTTGTTGGTAATAACGCAAACCACTTTCGACGGGGTAAGCTTGCCAAACTTGATTATCACCTTGCTTTAACTGTAAAAGTGTTGAGTCTGCGAGTGCTAATATGTCTTCAAACTGATGACACGCAACTAAGGCTGCTGCATTAGCTAATTTTAAATAATGACGAATAACCGCAATACAATGATGTTTGCTAGTTTGATCTAAGCCACAAAGCACTTCATCCAAAAGTAACAAAGGTGCTCCTTTTAGCATGGCTAGCAACAATGCAACACGCTGTTTTTGACCACCGCTTAATTGCTGGCACGGGGTTGTTAATTTATTGCTTATTCCTAATGGTTCAATAGCCCAGCTCACATCAAAAGGGGTCGCTTGCTGCTGAATAACTAACTTAATGAGTTTAGCCACAGTGATACCGCTAAATGGCAAAGCAGATTGGGTCACATAAGCAATATGGCGCTGATAGGTGGGTAAACGTTCTTGCGGCTCAGCCGCCACTTTAATACTTCCCAAGCACGGAGATAAACCTGCTATGGCATTAAATAAACTTGTTTTGCCAGCACCGCTAGGAGCCAACAAAACCGCAATGTGTTGGCTTTCAAGTGAGCAAATAAAATGCTGCTTAACAGGTTGCTCAATGGTGATATTTAAATCAGCTACAGTGTCTTTGAACGCTACGTCAGTCACATTGACCTCGCAAAGCCGTGCTAGCTAGTTCATTCATTTGAGTACTTTGTCGTTGCCACCACTGACAAACAAAAACCGTCACAAACGAAAAAACCAGCATTAGCCCTGCTAATGAGTCTGCTGCTTGTAAATCTAAACTTTCTACATGATCAAAAATAGCGAGCGATACAACCTGTGTTTCCCCAGGAATATTACCACCAATCATTAATATTACTCCAAACTCACCAATCGTGTGGGCAAAGCTCAATGTTGCCGCTGTTAATAATGTTGGCTTGATAGTCGGTAATAAAATTAAAAAAAACTGCTTTACAGGTGAAAAGCCGAGCAATGAACCGGCCTGATATAAATCAGTGGGCAATTGCTCAAAAGCACTTTGTAACGGCCTAAATGTAAAAGGTAAACTATAGATCATTGATGCTAAAAAAATACCTGAAAAGCTAAACACCAATTGCACACCTAACACTTCATTCAACCAAAGCCCAAGCCCTTGATTAGGAGAAAAAAGAACTAAAAAATAATAACCAATCACTGTTGGCGGCAAGACTAACGGTAAGGTCACGAGCGTTTCGATTAAAGGCTTTACGCCATGCCGACTGCGCGCCAACCAATACGCACACGGTACGCAGATCACAAGCAAGCTTAAGGTTGTTAACGAAGCGAGCTTAAGGGTTAAATAAATCGCCTGTAAATCGCCTTCACTCATGGCAATTTATAACCCATTTTTTGAATTAAAGTATGAGCAGGCTTGCTTTGCATAAACTCAAAAAAAGCACGGGCATGGCTTGATGTTGAGAGCAGTAGTACATCTTGCGTGATAGGCTCATACCAGCTTTGTGGAATTTCAATCGCTTTAGCTTGCTGCTGTGGCTGCAATACGCTTTTCGCAACAAAACCCAAATCAGCATGGCCACTGTCAACATATTGAAAAGCATGTAGCACCGAGTTGCCTCTGATAAGACGCTTTGGTTTAAATTGTAGTTGCTCAAGCGTCTGAATTGCCGCTTTTCCGTAAGGCGCATATTTAGGGTTTGCAATGGCCAGCGTTAAATTGCGGGCATTGCTTGTTAATTGTTCGAGAGTTACATCTTGCTTATTTGCATACAAAACTAATACACCCGCAGCGTATTGAGCTGTTTCGATACCTATTCCTTGTTTATTCAGGCGTGCGGGGTAAGCTTTATCAGCAGAAAAAAACAAATCAAATGGCGCACCATGCATAATTTGCGTCGCCAATGTTCCCGAAGAAGCCGTTGATACTTTAATTGCAATGGGCTGATCATAGGCTGCAATAAATAACGCAGTTAGCTGCTCCATTGTGGCACTAAAATTTGCTGAGCAGGCTATGGTTAATTGTGCGCTTGAGTTATCGGCCCTTGCTGTTTTAATTACAAGTACACTGACTAACAGTAAAACAAAATATCCATGCTTAAAAAATTGACGCATTTTAGCCCCACTGTGCTGCTGCGATCGTGTCCTTATGGTTTGCTTCAACCCAGCGAGTTTGCTCTCCTTCAATGTGCTCTTTTTTCCAAAATGGGGCATTGGTTTTTAATAAATCCATCAGGTACTCGGCAGCTTCAAATGCTGCTTCTCGATGTGCGCTCGACACTGCCACAAGTACTATTTGATCTTGTAGAGACAACTTCCCTACTCGATGAATAAGGGTTACTTTTTCTATCGGCCATAATTCTAGTGCTTGGTTTTCAAGCTGCTGTAAATACTTTGTTGTCATGGCCGGATAATGCTCAAGGTATAAATCATGGACTTTATGGCCTTGATTTAAATCCCGTACGCGCCCTACAAACAACACCACCGCTCCAGATGTGCTGTCATCAGCTACCAAAGCTTGGTATTCTTCCCCTAAATCAAAATCTTGCTCTTGAACTCGGATCATTATTATCCTCCGGTTACCGGTGGGAACATAGCTATTTCATCCTGTAGCTCAATGTGTGTTTGCTCATCTACCAATTCTTGATTAACAGCAACAAGTACATCTTTATTAAGCAGCCAGTCGTGCCATTGTGGGCTTTTTTGGGCAAGTTGCTGCTTTAACGCCTGAACAGATAAGCCAGCTGCATCAACAACCAGAGTGTCACACCCTAGATGCTCCCTTAATTGGGCAAAAAATAACACCTTATTCATTTACTAGCTCCTCGTTGCTTCGCTGATAAGTACCTCGCTGGCCACCCGTTTTGTATGTCACACATAACGCATCAACCGTCATTGCCTGATCAACCGCTTTGCACATATCAATCATTGTTAATGCTGCAACTGATACGGCGGTTAACGCCTCCATCTCAACACCGGTTTGCCCCGCTAACTTACAATAGCTATTAATTTGAACCGTTGAATTTAGCTCATCAATAGTAAATTCAACCGCCACTTTGCTTAATGCCAAAGGGTGGCAAAGAGGAATTAAATCCGCTGTTTTTTTAGCTGCTTGAATGCCTGCAATTCTGGCAACCGCTAACACATCGCCTTTTTTAAGTTGATTTTGACAAATCAGTGCCAAGGTATTGGCCTGCATTTTTACAATAGCCTGCGCTTTAGCTTCTCTGATTGTGACTGCTTTATTTGCCACATCAACCATTGCAGCTTGGCCTGTTTCATCAATATGCGTTAACTGCATTAGCCTTCACCTCGCGATCCACATTGCGTTGAACTCACCTGCTTTAATTGTGCAACAAAATTACAGGGGCCATGACGGCTATCTAATTGTTCAACTAAAATATGCTGCCAAGCAGTTTCACACGCCTTTGGGCTACCCGGCATGGCAACCACTAAAGTACCATTTGCCATCCCTGCCAACGCATTTGATTGTAGTGTTGAAGTGCCTATTTGCTGATACGAAACATGTCTAAACAGCTCACCAAAACCATTGATTTGTTTATCGAATAGTCCTTCAATGGCTCGCGGGGTAACATCATCATGAGTCAGGCCTGTGCCACCAGCAATTAACACCACTTGTACACTCTCGCTCGCTATCCAATTTGCAACCTGAGCACGTACTTGATATGGATTAGCTTTGCTGATCACTCGCTCTTGTATACGATGCCCGCTTTCAACAATGAGCTTTACGAGTAACTTTCCCGCAGTGTCTTGTTCTATTGAGCGCGTATTACTTACGGTTAATAAAACAATATTTAGCGGGATAAATGACTGTGATGTTGCCCGTCCCATGCTCGCTCCTTATTTATCATTAAATGTTGCGCCAACTGCCATTGCTGCGGTGTATTAGAATTAAGTAACTCATATTTAGCTAAGTTGTTTTGCTTAAACCTTAATGGCTTAGCTTCTATCGCCTGTAAAAAACCATTTATTGAGCGTTTTCCATGTTGTAAACGCTGCATACATTGCGCTTTAGCAACTTCTAAATCAGATAGGTAGCAAGGTAATGCACTGGATTCGAAATAACACGAATGCCCCTGCGTTCTGCCAAACTGAATAAGAGCTGCAATGCTGCGTGACTCAATTAAAGGCATATCTACAGGGATCACAACCGCTTCGTGGCACTGGTAAGCAGCTAAACAGGCTTGGATCCCCGCCAAAGGCCCTTGCTGTGAAAACTGATCAGTAATAAAACCTGCTTCGTTACGGCTAATCGCTATTTGCTCACAGCCAGCATCAACCAAGCAATCAGTTGCTCGCTGCAATTGTGTCTTTCCTTGCACGGTAAGCATTGCTTTATCTGTCCCCATACGTCGCGACTGCCCACCAGCAAGCACAATACCTAATACCATTTTAGCCCCCTAACATTGCCAGCTGTTTAGTCAGCCCAGCATTGCCGTTGTGCAATTGATGTCCATGCCACTTACTAAGAACACTGCTTGATAAGTGCAGTTTTAAGCCTTCAATATCTTGGTTTGCAATCCAAGGCATCAAATCATCATTGGCTTCGCCAAATAAACATAAATGTAACTTACCGTCAGCGGATACTCTGAGCCGATTACAACTGGCACAAAAATCTTTACTGTAAGGCATTATGAGTCCAATCGTACCGGCATAATTTGGATGGTAAAATTCTTCTGCGGGGCCAGCGTTTGGCTCTTTTGGTAATACACGCCAACCTGATGTTAATAGCTGCTGTTTTAAGGTTTCACCACGTACATGCTGCTCGCTAAAATAGGCTTGATTATCACCGGTTTGCATCAGTTCAATAAATCGAAAACTAACGGCTTTATCTTTGATATAGTTAAGAAATTGCTGCAATTCCTTGCCATTATATTGCTTGAGCAAAACAGCATTTAATTTTACTTTTTTTATACCCAACGTAAGTGCTTTATCAACACACGCTAACACCTCTTTAAGGCTATTACTGCCTGTGATTTGTGCGAAAGTATGCGGGTTTAAACTATCGGCACTGAGGTTTAAGTTAGTTAAGCCGCTGTCTACAAGACGAGGAAGTTTGTCGAGTAAACGATAGCCATTGGTGGTTAATGCAACAGTATGTATGCCCGATGTTTGTCGGCACATAGCAATGATTTCTGGTAGGTCACGTCTTAATGTTGGCTCGCCGCCTGTTAGGCGAATTTTTTCAGTGCCTGCTTTAGCAAATGCAGCCACTAAAATTCGCAACTGCTCAACATTAAGTGTTTTAGGGCGTGAATCACACTGATAGCCATCTGGTAAACAGTAATTACACTTAAAGTTACATACTTCAGTAACTGACAAGCGTAAATAACTAAATTTTCTATTAAAACTATCTTGCAACATTACAGCCTTTCCAAATCGGGAGGCCTATACATTTCTCTATAAACCCGGTGGTAAACCACGGTACAGCCACCATGCTCAGAAAGTTTAGGTGGAAGTACTTCAGCGTTAAACTGGTTTAAGCTTAGAGAGTTAGCAAAAAAAACACTATACAAAAGAGGGGGTGGTTGAACCTACCCCAAAGGTGGTAAGGGTATATTTTTATTAATATAAAAATTACAAATCAATATTCAATAATTCTGAGTTCCTCCCACAGGGCGAAATACCAATTTCACTTCAGCGCCACCAGATTTGCTGTCTTCAACAAATAACTCGCCGTGTAAGTGCTTTGCTCTTTCTTGCATGATAGCCATACCATAATGGTTAAGCTTATCTCGACTGTTGCTAAGACCTATACCATCATCTTTAACCAACAACTCAACATGCTTATCAGCCCCTAGAGTAAGACTGATCCAAGCATTATTTCCTTGACTGTGATGTACACAATTTTGGCTTGCTTCTCGGGCTATTTGTAATAAATGGATTTCTTCCATCGGTGATAAGGGCACTTCACTTATCTTAAAGTTTAGATGAAACTGCATATTGCTCTGATCTGCCAGTTGCTCTATGGTTTTTTCTAGCGCCGCTTCAAGCCCTTCTCCCACCATTTTTAAGCGGAAAGTGGTTAACAACTCCCGCAACTGTCGGTATGCCGCATCTAATCCTGTTTTTAATTCATCAATAATAGGCTGTTGCAGTTCATATTTTTCTTTTTCTTGCGTTTTGGTTAAACGGGTTACTTGGATTTTCAAATAGGAGAGTGCTTGCGCTAGTGAGTCGTGTAACTCTCTAGCAATCACTGTGCGCTCATGTAAAAGTGCAATTCTTCGAGACTGATCTTGCTGATCATGTAAATTTAACGACAGTGCGACTTGATCAGCAACAGACTGAACCAATTGTACTTGCCAAGAATCTGAGCTAAATTTTTCTGAGCCACGTAAAACAATAACACCGTAGTTGCGACTTCCATACAGTAATGGAAAGCGCGTTACAGTTGGTTGGTCAACTAAAATAAACGCCCCATTTCCTGTGCATTGACCACAATCTTGGTTGGCACAAAATGGATGTTCATCAGTGCTTGGCTTGATTTGGCTATAGGGTCTATCGCCACTTGCCGTCATCAAGCAAAGCTCAATATCTTCAACCTCAATCAACTCAGCTAACTCATCAAACGTGTGTTGAAAGTTGAGCTTTTCTTGTGGTGTTTCTAACAACATGCGCACTGTTTTGAACAAAAATGATAAGGCTTGATTATTCAATTCAAGCTCTTTGGTTTGTTCTTTCACTCGCCGCTCTAACTGCCCATACATTGATGCGATTGCATTACATGTGTGGTTTAGCGTTGCTCCTAATAACGCAAGTTCATCATCTCCTTTGAGGTTTACGTGGTATGTAAAGTTTCCTTTGCCAATTGCATAGGCCGCATGGGTTAGTTCAGCCATTGGTTTCTCAACTCTGAGACTGATCAAATGCAAAGTAAAAATTCCCACTAATAAAGTAATAAACAATGCAGCAAGTTGTATCGAACGCAGTAATCGTATTTTATTCTCGGCCTGAACTTGCACCTCTGATACAAACTTGTCTGCATACCCTGCCAGTAAAATTACCTGCTGATGTAAATGAGCCTTGTCTTCAATTGAACCTGTTTGCAAGGTGGGTTTTAGATTTTGATGCCAATGCGTTACTAGTGACTGCCACAAGGGCGATAAGTGAGGGTCATCTTGTAGCTTAATAAATATTGGGTCTTGTAGTTTATCCTCAAACAATTTGATTTGTGCAGCTAACTGCTCCTGCTGCTGTTCTAATCTCAGCATACCAAGCTGATATGACTCCATACGCAACGAGCCACTCAAGTTTATAGCGCGCGCATCCAAATCAGCTAACTCAGTGATCCAATACGACGAGAATAACGTGCATATTGCTAAACTAATAATCCCGACTAAGGAGCCCTTGATGTAAATCATCACCGAGCCATTGAACGTACTTTTTAGTTCTTTGAGTCGAATACCCACAATAAATTCTCACCCTTTCACTTTTATAAAACCATAACGCTTGAATGATACCAAGGCCACTATTTTCACCATAAACACGTAAAAATGACACTACCTATTTGTGGGTATCTTTATTATTTTCATTGACTTACATCATATTGAGATAGTGACCTACATCAATGTACTGTACAGCCGAAGCACTATATTAAGTTTCGCAATGTAGCTGTCTGCTAGTCGAAGTGCCTATGGGTAGCGCACTAAAATTGAGCAGGATAGGAGAATAAGTAAATGAGCCATTTCTTGAATAAAATGCGCTTTTTCAAGACTAACAAGCAGAGTTTTGCAGGTGGTCACGGTGTCACAACTGATGAAAATCGCGATTGGGAAGACGGTTATCGCCGTCGTTGGCAACATGATAAAATTGTACGTTCTACACATGGTGTAAACTGCACAGGGTCATGTAGCTGGAAAATATATGTTAAAGACGGATTAGTCACCTGGGAAACTCAGCAGACAGACTATCCACGTACCCGCCCTGATTTACCTAATCATGAGCCACGCGGTTGTCCTCGTGGTGCAAGTTACTCTTGGTATATCTACAGCGCTAACCGCCTAAAATACCCTAAAGTAAGACAAGTGTTATTAAAACTTTGGCGTGAAGCAAAGCAAGCACACTCAGATCCGGTACTTGCTTGGGAGTCAATTGTTACAAATCCTGAAAAAGCGAAAAGCTACAAGTCAAAACGCGGTTTAGGTGGCTTTGTTCGTGCAAAATGGGATGAAGTAAATGAGATCATTGCTGCATCAAATGTCTATACCGCCAAAAAATATGGGCCAGATCGCATCATGGGATTCTCGCCTATCCCTGCAATGAGTATGGTTAGCTACGCTGCGGGTTCTCGTTACTTATCTTTAATTGGTGGTAACTGTTTAAGTTTCTATGATTGGTATTGTGACCTACCACCTGCATCACCACAGATTTGGGGCGAGCAAACTGACGTTCCTGAATCTGCAGACTGGTATAACTCAAATTATATCATCGCATGGGGTTCAAATGTGCCACAAACACGAACTCCTGATGCTCACTTCTTTACCGAAGTGCGCTATAAAGGCACCAAAACCGTCGTAATCACCTCTGACTATTCAGAGTGTTCTAAATTGTCTGATATGTGGCTAGCACCTAAGCAAGGCACAGATGCAGCACTTGCTATGGCTTTTGGCCATGTGATCTTAAAAGAATTCCATATCGACAAGCCAAGCGCGTATTTTACTGACTATGTACGTCGTTATACCGATATGCCAATGCTAGTTAAGCTTGATAAATCAGATAAAGGCTATACACAAGGGGCTTTCTTACGTGCTGCCGACTTAGCCGATAACTTAGGACAAGATAACAATCCAAAATGGAAAACCATTGGCTTTGATGAAACAAGCGGTCAATTAGTTTCGCCTACAGGTGCAATTGGTTACCGCTGGGGTGAAAAAGGCAAGTGGAATATTGAACAGCGTGACGGTAAAACAGGGGATGACCTTAAACTTGCGCTAAGCCTTAAAGATCATGCAGATAGCACTGAGTCTGTGTTATTCCCTTACTTTGGCGCGCAAGCTCACGAGCTGGGTTATTTCCATCATACTGAGCATGATGAAATTCAAGTCCGTAAAGTACCAGTTAAAACCGTTACTTTAAGTGATGGCAGTGAAGCACTTGTTGCGACAGTTTTTGACTTAATGATTGCACATTACGGTGTAGATAACGGCTTAGACGATCCTAACGTTGCAAAAGATTTTCACGATGATGTGCCTTACACTCCGGGCTGGCAAGAAAAAATCACCGGTGTGAATGCCGACCATGTTATCCAAATTGCCCGCGAATTTGCTGACAATGCAGACAAAACAAAAGGCCGCAGTATGGTCATTGTGGGCGCCGGCTTAAATCACTGGTACAACATGGATATGAACTACCGTGGCCTTATCAACATGCTGATGCTGTGTGGCTGTGTGGGTCAATCAGGTGGCGGCTGGGCTCACTATGTAGGGCAAGAAAAACTACGCCCACAATGTGGCTGGTTACCATTAGCGTTTGGTTTAGACTGGCAACGCCCGCCACGTCAAATGAACGGCACTTCGTTTTTCTACAATCACTCCGATCAGTGGCGCTACGAAAAACTCGAAATGACCGAAGTGCTATCACCCCTAGCAGATAAAGAAAAATGGTCAGCCTCAATTATCGACTACAACACCCGCGCAGAACGCATGGGCTGGCTACCATCTGCACCACAATTAGGTATGAACCCATTACAGTTATGTAAAGATGCAGAAAAAGCAGGACTATCACCTAAAGATTATGCAGTTCAACAGCTAAAATCAGGGGATTTAAAATTTGCCTGTGAAGATCCTGATAACCCACAAAACTTCCCACACAATATGTTTGTTTGGCGTTCAAACTTACTAGGTTCATCAGGTAAAGGGCATGAGTACATGCTGCGTCACTTCTTAGGCACCAAACATGGCCTGCAAGGTAAAGATCTTGGTGAAAGTGGTGATAAAAAACCTGAAGATGTTGTTTGGCACGACAATGCGCCAGAAGGCAAGGTCGACTTATGGGTCACACTTGATTTTCGTATGTCAACCACTTGCTTGTATTCAGACATCGTTTTACCAACAGCAACGTGGTACGAAAAAGACGATATGAATACATCAGATATGCACCCGTTTATTCATCCGCTTTCAAAAGCCGTTGATCCGGTGTGGGAGTCTCGCTCTGATTGGGATATTTTCAAAGGAATTGCGAAAAAATTCTCTGCCTTATGTGAAGGCCACTTAGGGGTTGAAAACGATCTTGTTACATTACCGCTAATGCATGACACTCCGGGAGAGCTTGCTCAACCTGATGGCGTTGCAATGTGGTGGAAAGATGAGTGCGATCTTATCCCTGGGGTTACTGCGCCTAATATGTTAGTTGTTGAGCGCGACTACCCTAACACCTACAACCGTTTTACCTCACTCGGGCCATTAATGGACAAACTCGGTAATGGCGGTAAAGGCATTAATTGGAACACTCAAACAGAAGTTAATTTCTTAGGAGAGCTTAACTACACCCACACAGAAGACGGCCCGCATAAAGGGCGTCCAAAAATTGAGACCGCAATTGATGCTGCAGAGGTGATCTTAAGTCTTGCTCCAGAAACAAATGGTCATGTAGCTGTAAAAGCATGGTCAGCACTGGGTGAGTTTACAGGTCGAGACCATACTCACTTAGCAAAACCTAAAGAGGAAGAAAAAATCCGCTTTAGAGATATCCAAGCTCAGCCGCGTAAGATCATCAGTTCACCAACCTGGTCAGGGTTAGAAGACGAACATGTGTCTTACAACGCAGGTTATACCAATGTGCACGAATTAATTCCTTGGCGCACAGTAACAGGCCGCCAGCAGTTCTATCAAGATCACCAATGGATGCGTGATTTTGGTGAAACCATGGTGTCTTACAAACCGCCGGTCAACTTAAAGACAACACAACCTTTACTTGGCAAAAAACCAAATGGCAATAAAGAGTTAACACTGAACTGGATCACACCACACCAAAAATGGGGTATCCACTCAACCTACTCTGACAACTTGTTAATGCTCACCCTGAGTCGAGGCGGTCCAATTGTGTGGATCAGTGAAGTTGACGCAAAAGAAGGCGATATCAAAGATAACGACTGGATAGAAGTGTTTAACGTAAACGGCGCAATTGCCGCACGTGCTGTTGTTTCACAACGTGTACCGCAAGGTATGAGCATGATGTATCACGCACAAGAACGTATCGTTAACACCCCTGGCTCAGAAGTCTCTGGTACACGCGGTGGTATACACAACTCGGTAACCCGTGCAGTTATGAAGCCAACGCACATGATTGGTGGTTACGCGCAACAAGCTTACGGCTTTAACTACTATGGCACCGTAGGTTGTAACCGTGATGAGTTTGTTATTGTCCGCAAGATGGACAAAGTTGATTGGTTAGATAACGAGTAGCCGAGGATAGAATTATGAAAGTACGTGCACAAATAGGCATGGTCTTAAATTTAGACAAATGTATCGGCTGTCATACCTGCTCGATCACCTGTAAAAATGTGTGGACTAGCCGCGAAGGTGTTGAATACGCTTGGTTTAATAACGTTGAAAGTAAACCAGGTATTGGTTATCCAAAAGAATGGGAAAACCAAGAAAAATGGCATGGCGGCTGGAAACGCAATAAAAATGGTACGTTAGAGCCACGCCAGGGTAATAAACGCCGTTTATTAGCCAATATTTTTTCAAATCCAGATTTACCTGAGATTGATGATTACTACGAGCCGTTTGATTTTGACTATCAGCACCTGCACAACGCACCTGATAGCAAACATCAACCGGTGGCTCGTCCACGCTCATTGATCACCGGTCAACGCATGGAAAAAATCAATTGGGGACCAAACTGGGAAGAGATCTTAGGGACTGAGTTCTCTGAGCGTAAAAAAGACAAGAACTTCGATGATGTTGTTCAAAAAGATATTTACGGCCAGTTTGAAAAAACCTTCATGATGTACTTGCCACGTCTTTGTGAGCACTGCATCAATCCAGCGTGTGTAGCGAGCTGTCCTTCGGGCGCAATTTATAAACGTGAAGAAGATGGCATTGTATTGATTGACCAAGACAAATGTCGTGGTTGGCGAATGTGTGTTTCAGGCTGCCCGTACAAAAAAATCTATTACAACTGGAAGTCAGGTAAATCAGAAAAATGTATTTTCTGCTTCCCACGTATTGAAGCGGGTCAACCAACTGTCTGCTCTGAAACCTGTGTAGGCCGTATTCGCTACTTAGGTGTTCTTTTATACGATGCTGATCGCATTGAAGAAGTCGCCAGCGTACCGAACGAGCAAGATCTCTACCCAGCTCAGCTCAGCATGTTCTTAGATCCAAATGACCCTGAGGTTATCGAAGCTGCGCGCAAAGAGGGGATCCCTGAAACTTGGCTAGAAGCGGCACGTCAGTCACCAGTTTATAAAATGGCGATGGACTGGAAAGTTGCACTGCCTCTACACCCTGAATACAGAACATTACCTATGGTGTGGTATATCCCGCCACTGTCACCAATTCAAACAGCGGTTGAAGCAGGTCATGTTGGTATGAGTGGCGTGATCCCAGACCTTAAATCGCTGCGAATTCCGATGCGCTACTTAGCTAACCTACTTACCGCAGGCGATGAAAAGCCTGTTATTAGGGCACTTGAACGCATGATTGCAATGCGAGCGTTTAAGCGTTCACAACAGGTTGAAGGCGTTGAAGATATTGAAGTTCTTAAACAAGCAGGCTTAACCGCCGAGCAAGTTGAACAAATGTATCGCTACATGGCAATTGCTAACTATGAAGATCGTTTTGTGATCCCATCAAGCCATAAATCTTATGCAGCAGATGCCTATGATATGAAAAATGGCTGTGGCTTTAGTTTTGGTAACGGCTGTAGTGACGGCAACAATGGTGTGAATCTGTTTGGCGGAAAAAAACAAACCGTTAAGCAAATCATTCCTGTAGAAATAAAGGAGTAAACGATGCAAGTATTAAGCGTACTCTCTCATTTACTTGATTACCCTACACAGTCGTTGGTTGAAGCCGAAGCTGAGTTAATCAAGATTGTTAATCAAAGCTCATTAAATGATGACAATAAAACAGCACTCACAGCATTTATTCAACAGCAATGCCAAGGCGACTTAATGGATTGGCAAGCACAGTACGATGGCCTGTTTGAGCGTGGTCGCGCGCTAGGTTTGTGGCTTTTTGAACACGTTCACGGCGAAAGCCGTGACCGTGGTCAGGCCATGGTCGATTTAATTGAACAATATAAACAAGCAGGGCTTGAGCTAAACCTCAACGAATTACCTGACTACATTCCGCTATTTTTGGATTTCTTAGCAACACAAGGGAGCGAGAATGCTCGAGAGTGGTTATCTGAGGTTGAGCATATCCTTGCTTTACTTATGTGCCGACTCGAAAAACGAGAAAGTAACTATGCCATTGTTTTTTCGAGCTTACTTGATATTGCCCAAAGTAACATAGATTTAAATGCACTCAGAGCACAAATCAATGAAGAAAAACGAGACGATACAAAGCAAGCGATTGATAAAGAATGGGAAGAAGAAGCCGTCACGTTTGGCGCTCAAGATGCAACAAACTGCCCTAGTTCGGTTAATCGCCCACTTGAGACACAACGCAAAGATCAATATGTTCCAGTTTCCTGGACTGACTTTAATCAACAGGCCAGTTAGGGGTATACCATGAGTTATTTAAATACGTTACTTTTTGGAATTTATCCATACATTACTTTAGCGGTATTCATTATTGCCTCAATCATTCGTTATGACAGAGAACAATACACATGGAAAACCGGATCAAGCCAATTACTTGAAAGCAAAGAGCTAAAACGAGGTAGCCGTGCTTTTCATATTGGTGTCATCATGGTGTTATTGGGTCACTTTGTTGGCTTACTGACACCCGCAGAGGTATGGCATGTGGTTGGGATTGAAGCCAGCCATAAACAATTAATTGCAATGGGCCTTGGAGGGGTATTTGGTCTACTGTGTTTTTATGGTTTAACAATCTTAATTAAACGCCGCTTAACCAACCCACGGATCAGAGCAACGAGCAGCAAAATGGATATTGCCGTATTACTGCTACTTTATGTGCAATTGATTTTAGGGTTACTGTCAATTTTTGTCTCTGCAGGTCATTTAGACGGTGCAGAAATGCTACTGCTAATGAGCTGGGCGCAAAATATTGTCACCTTAGACGGTGCAGAAGCCGCTGCGGCAATAGCACAAGTGCACTGGATTTATAAGCTTCACGTATTTTTAGGAATGAGCTTATTTTTAGTCTTCCCATTTAGCCGTTTAGTGCACATTGCCAGCGTACCAATTCAGTATCTATCTCGTAGTTACCAAGTTGTTCGTAGCAAATCTTAATATCTTAGCTGCCAATTAACCCTTTTAGTTGGCAGCCTTCCTTTTAGCAATATCCAGTGCAGAGGTGACCATGATCACAGTCAATAATCATACTATCAGCGAATCCGATATTCTGCATGAAATGCAGTACCACCCAGCAAATGACCACCGAGCAGCAATGGTCAATGCTGCTGAAAGTTTAATCATTGGGGAGTTATTACAACAACGCGCGTCACATTTAAAATTAACGGATCATGCTAACAAAGGTTCAAGTACTTTATCAGAGCAGCAGCAAAATGATCTCTTAAACCAGTTAATCAAAAAAGAAGTATTCATTCCGACTGCATCCGAACAAGAGTGCAAACATTACTATAATCAAAATAAAGCAAAGTTCACCACCCCACCATTGATTGCAGCACGCCATATTTTACTAGCAGCGCCACACGAAGATGAACACGCACGCGCAACAGCATTCACACTCGCAGAGCACATTATTGCAACCTTAGTGCAAGGCGCCGACTTTAGTGAACTTGCAAAATTACATTCCAAATGCGACTCAGCCACATTAGGCGGGCAACTAGGGCAACTCTCTAAAGGGCAAACAGTTAGTGAATTCGAGCGCCCCGTGTTTAGTGCTGATGAAGGGTTGATCAACTACCCAATCGAAACCCGTTTTGGCTATCATATTGTCTATGTTGATTTTAAAGAAGATGGTAAACAACTGCCTTATGAAGCCGTCAAGTTACGCATTCAAAACTACTTAAATAAAAAAGTAGAACGTAAAGCCATCGCGCAATATATCCAATTACTAATTGCTGATGCAAAAATCGAAGGGTTTGATTTTAATGTAAGCAGTAGCCCTTTAGTACAATAGCTTTAAAGACATAAGGCGAGTTGAAAGTCCATGGTCGCAAGCTAACAATGAGTTAGAACAAGAAACCGATTTCAACTAGCAAGCTTGAGCTAAACAGGTCAAATACAGTACACTGTACTACATTGTAAAGGCTTGCTGGAGTAGCGCTCCCGCAGGCCTATTTATTTTGTATAGAGACAGATCATGGCGCAAACTCGCGGAAATTTATTTATCTTGTCAGCTCCATCAGGGGCTGGTAAATCAAGCTTAATTGGTGCTTTACTAAAGAAACACAGCGATATGAAGGTATCGGTTTCGCACACCACTCGCTCACCTCGTCCGGGTGAAGAAAACGGTGTGCACTATCACTTTGTTTCTGTGGATGAGTTCAAAGCGCTAATTGAGAAAAATGACTTTTTTGAATGGGCGCAAGTGTTTGATAACTACTATGGTACGTCTAAGCAAGCAATCGAAAGCCAACTTGAAGCAGGTATTGACGTATTTTTAGATATCGATTGGCAAGGTGCTCAGCAAATCCGCAAATTAGTTGATGATGTTGAGACTATCTTTATTCTTCCACCATCAAAAGAAGAACTTGAATCGCGCTTAAATAACCGTGGTCAAGACTCTGCTGAGGTGATCGCAGGAAGAATGGCAAAAGCACAATCAGAAACATCACACTATAATGAGTATGATTATGTTGTTGTTAATGATGACTTTGATACTGCGCTTACAGAAATCGAAACGATCGTTATGGCTAAACGTTTATCGTTAAAAAGCCAAGCTGTGCGCCATCAGGCGTTATTAGAGAACTTACTTAAGTAATACTTTTTTAAGAATAAGATAAAAATTAACCACAAGCTATTGGCGAATTTAACTTGGTACAGTAAACTACGCCTTTGCTTAAGAATTTATTTGGAGTGCTAAGATGGCTCGCGTAACTGTTGAAGATGCAGTAGATGCAATTGGTAATCGTTTTGACTTAATTTTAGTTGCGGCTCGTCGTGCCCGCCAAATCGCGGTTGGTGGTAAAGATCCACTCGTTGATGCTGAAAATGACAAACCAACGGTTATTGCTTTACGTGAAATTGAGAAAGGGTTAGTAGATAGCTCTTCTATGGACTTAATTGATCGTGAAGAACAACAACATCAAGAAGCAGCAGAAATGGCTGCTGTGGCTGCTATCGTAGGTGGCAACCAGTAATCAAGCTCCCCGCTTTGATTTAGCTATACGGCTAGTATTTCTACACTAGCCGTTGGCAAGCCCTTCTTTTCATCGTATATTCTATTCATACCGTTACCGATTTACTTCATTTGCGCATTGGAGTGTGACTTTGTATCTATTCGAAGGCCTCAAAAAGAAAATATCCGAATACTTACCACCTGCTGATATTGAGCTGGTACAAAAAGCATACGTGGTCGCTCGCGAAGCCCACGAAGGCCAAACACGCTCAAGTGGCGAGCCTTATATCACCCACCCTGTCGAAGTGACACAAATACTTGCCGGCATGCACTTAGACCACGAAACGCTGATGGCTGCCCTGATGCATGACGTGATTGAAGATACTGACTTTAGCCAACAAGACTTAGCTGAAATTTTTGGCGACACGGTTGCCGAGCTTGTTGAAGGGGTGAGTAAGCTAGATAAACTCAGCTTTAAAGATAAAAAAGAATTCCAAGCCGAAAACTACCGCAAAATGATCATGGCGATGACGCAAGATATTCGCGTGATCTTAATTAAATTGGCTGACCGTACTCACAACATGCGTACTTTAGGCGCACTGCGCCCTGACAAACGCCGTCGCATTGCCCGTGAAACCCTAGAGATTTACGCACCAATTGCGAACCGCCTTGGTATTCACGATATTAAAAATGAATTAGAAGATTTAGGCTTTCAAGCGTTATACCCGATGCGCCATCGCGCATTAAGATCAGAAGTAGTCAAAGCACGTGGTAACCGTAAAGAAGTTATCAGTAATATTAAAACTGAAATTGAAGCGCGTTTAGAAGAGTCTGGCATCGAAGCAACTATATCTGGCCGCGAAAAACACCTTTATAGCATTTACAAAAAAATGCTTAATAAAGAGCTGTCGTTTAACGAAGTGATGGATATCTACGCGTTTCGTATCAATGTTGATAATATGGATACCTGTTATCGCGTATTAGGTGTTGCGCATAACCTTTACAAGCCAATCGAAACTCGCTTTAAAGATTATATTGCTGTACCAAAAACTAACGGCTATCAGTCGCTTCATACCTCATTAGTTGGCCCTCATGGTATTCCTGTTGAGATTCAAATTCGTACCCACGATATGGATCATATGGCAGATAAAGGGGTCGCTGCTCACTGGATGTATAAAAAAGCCGGTGATAATGCAGGCCACACAGCACAACAACGTGCTCGCCAATGGATGCAAAGCTTACTGGAACTTCAGCAAAGCGCTGGTTCGTCTTTTGAGTTTGTTGAAAACGTTAAAACAGAGCTATTCCCTGAAGAGATCTATGTTTTCACGCCAGATGGCCGTATCGTTGAGCTACCAATGGGTGCGACAGCAGTCGACTTTGCTTATGCAGTTCATACTGATGTAGGTAATACCTGTGTGGGAGCACGCGTTAACCGTAAACCTCACCCACTCAGCAAAGCGCTTGATACAGGGCAAACGGTCGAAATCATCACCAGCTCTGGAGCGCACCCTAATGCAACTTGGTTAAACTTTGTTGTAACAGGTAAAGCACGTTTAGGTATTCGCAATTACCTGAAGAGCCAACAGCATGAAGAAGCCATGCTGCTCGGTCGACGTTTACTAGACTCAGCACTTGGTGAAACCAAACTGGATGATATTCCAGATGAAAACATTCGCCGTGTACTTCAAGAGCATGAACTAAATACCGTCCTTGAGCTACTAGTCGAAATAGGCTCAGGTAATCTCATGAGTGTGCTTATTGCAAAACGCTTGATGCAAGTTGATGCAGACGACCTAGACGACCTAGCACAAAAAGCAAAAGCGACCATCATAGGTACTGAAGGCATGTTAGTTAATTACTCTAAATGCTGCCGCCCAGTCCCGGGTGATGCAATTACAGCTTATATAAGCCAAGGTAAAGGCCTTACGGTTCACCGCCAAGAATGTAAAAATATTCGTGGTTGGGAAAAAGAGCGCTCAAAATACCTCGTTGTAAAATGGGACGATAACCCAGAGAAAGAATATATTGCTGCCCTTCGTATTGAGATTATTAATCACCAAGGTGCGCTGGCTAAATTAACCAATGTTGTTGCCTCAACCCAAGCCAATATTGTTGAAATAGCGACTGACGAAAAAGAAAGTAATTTATACATGATAGATTTAGGCATCACGGTTAAAAACCGCGTTCATGTTGCTAACATTATGCGCCGCATTCGCGTTATGCCTGATGTGCAAAGAGTCTATCGTAAAAAGTAACAAGGATAATCATGAACAAATCTTTTATTTCTACTGATAATGCGCCTGCAGCTATCGGTACTTACAGCCAAGCAGTTAAAGTAGGCACGGCTGTTTATTTATCAGGTCAAATTCCACTTGTACCAGAAACAATGGAAGTGATCTCTGAAGACTTCACTGAGCAAACTCACCAAGTATTCAAAAACCTAACAGCTGTTTGCCAAGCTGCCGGCGGCCAAATTCAAGACATGGTGAAAGTAAATATCTTTCTAACTGACTTATCTAACTTTGCGATTGTCAACGAAGTAATGAGCCAGTACTTTAAGCAACCATACCCTGCACGCGCCGCAATTGGCGTACGTGCGTTACCAAAAGGTGTGCAAGTTGAGATTGACGGTATCATGGAGCTACCTTCAACAAACTAATCAGCCCTGCCAGCAACACAAAGTTGCTGGCACTTTTTTAGAAAAAGTTATTACTTCCCTCACCCGAAATTCTTGACTCATTAGCAAATCTCTAGCACTCTGTTGTTATAACAAATAAAACCTTTAGCTAATGTAGTCAAAAAGGATCTCCACGTGTTTAAGCTCGCTCACAACGGCAACGTTTTATTAGATGTTCATGAAAACTCGCCTCCTAGTGCTGCGTTTATTATCGAAGCATTAGAAAAGTCACCATTTTGCGAATGCAGAGTGGATCATGAAGCTATCAATAAATTCTTCAAAAGTGACTCTAACGAGCGCATGCTTGTTGTTGCCTCTAAACATGATGCGAGCCTAGTTGTAACCCTAAGCGATGATAAAATGCTTGCTACAGGCGAACTTACTCTTGCTGAAGGCGGCAAAGTTATGACGCTTGATGAAGCTAAAAAGGAGCTTATCAGAGCGGGCGTTGCTCGCGGATACAAACAAGCTTTCTTGGAACAGCTATTACAACAACAGTTTGAGTTACCAGCAGGAGAAGTCGCTAAAGGCGTGCTAGCAAAAGGTCGCTTACCTATCGATGGCCAACCATCAAAACTAGTTTCTCAAGTTGAAACGCTCAAAGATCGCTTAAAAAAACCCAAATTGCGTGAAGATGGTACTGTCGATATGCGTGATTTTGGCAAGCTTGCCAGTGTCGAACCCGGCGTATTACTTATCAAGCAAATCCCTGCGACTCCGGGTAAAGAAGGCTTTACTGTTACCGGTGATGTATTACCAGCCAAGCCTGGTGAAAGTAATACTCTAGTTGCTGGTGAAGGTACCGAAATATCTAAAAATAATCCGCTTGAACTTATTTCAGCCATTGCAGGTGTTCCAGTAGATATCGCGAATGGCATGCGTGTTGATGATATTTTTACCATTGCCGATGTCAACGTAAAAACCGGCCATGTAGATTTTGAAGGTAGCGTCATTGTAACTCATAATGTTGAGCCGGGAATGCGTATTAATGCCAAAGGCGATATAACAGTTATGGGCACTGTAGAGTCTGGTCATTTATCTGCAGCTGGTGATATCACCATAAAACAAGGCGTAATTGGCCACCAACTCGAAGATAAAAAGTTATCATGTAATATCATCAGCCAAGGTGACATTCACTTATCACATGGTCAATACAGCTACCTTGAAGCAAACAATATCCTCATCGACCGACAAGCCAGCCATTGTGTAATGAAAGCCACTAAATTGTTGCAAGTCGGCCAAGAAGATAACCCCCAAGGAAAACTATTTGGCGGTGAAATTTTAGATGCTCAAATAGTTATTGCTGGCGAAATTGGCAATGAATCAGGCGCGAAGATGGTGATTAACTTAGCGGCTTCAGGTGCTGATGTAACAGCACAAACAGACCAATGCTTCAAAGATTTAGCACAAACAGATTCGCAACTTGATACCTTACAAGCGGCTATCGAAAAAGCGGATTTAGTAAAAGATGCAGAAAAGAAAAAAACTCTTCTGGCCAAAATAGGGGCCACACAAATGCACTATTGCGAGCAAGCTGAAATGCTTGAGAAAAAACTATCAAGTTTAGAGCATCATTTGCATGATTTACTTGAAGATGCGCAATTAGTCGTTAACAAAACATTGCACTCAGGGGTAGAAATACATATTTTTGAAAAAGTGCTACGTACAAACCGTAAGTACCCCCCTTGCAAGGTTAAGCTTGAAGAGAACAAGGTTGAGGTGGAGTTTAAAACCAGTTAATAAAAAAGAGGCTTTAAGCCTCTTTTTACCAGGGTCATTAATCTTAACTTAGAGAATTCCTTCCACTTGCTGTTTTAGCTGTTCAGGCCAAACACCAACTTGTACTTGCCCGATATGCTGTTTTTGTAACAGCAACATAGCGAGTCGTGATTGACCAATCCCACCACCAATTGTTTGCGGGAACTGCTTCGCAAGTAGCTGTTTATGCCAATCAAACTCTAAACGAGCTTGGTCACCTGTAATCGCTAATTGAGTAGCTAATGCATCAGGACTTACACGAATGCCCATTGAAGAGATTTCAAAGGCATCTTCTAGCACTGGGTTCCAAACTAAAATATCACCGTTTAAGCCAGCAAATTTACTACAGGTTTGGGTTGACCAATCGTCATAATCCGGTGCTCGTACGTCATGAATTTTGCCATCGGCAAGTGTGCCGCCTATACCAATTAAAAATACCGCACCGTATTCTTGTGCTACCGCTTTTTCACGTTGTTTTGCAGTAAAGTCAGGATACATCTGACGTAACTGTTCACTGTGTACAAAGGTGATTTGCTCTGGCAAAAATGGCGTTAAATCAAACTCGCTTGATACAAAGCGTTCGGTTGCTTTAATAGCCTGATAAAGTGATGTTACGGTTTCTTTTAGCTTGTCTAAGGTGCGCTCAGTACTCTCGCAAATTACTTTTTCCCAATCCCATTGGTCAACATACACCGAGTGAATTGGGCTTAAAGATTCTTCATCTGGGCGAAGCGCCTTCATATGCGTATAGAGCCCCTCACCTACCGAAAAATCGTAATCAGCCAAGGTTTTGCGTTTCCATTTAGCTAAAGAGTGCACTACTTCAAATTGGCTACCCGGAATTGTTTTCACTGCTACCGATACAGCATTTTCAGTACCGCTTAAGTTATCTTGAATACCATCGCCTACTTTTGCCAAGATCGGCGCTTGTACCTCAACTAATCCTAATTGTTGTTCTAATTGGCTTGAAAAAAACTGTTTTACTTTACTAATTTGCTGCTGTTGCTGCAGGTAGTGTGAACTCATAATAATTGGCCTCATTCCCAGTTATTGTTACTTGCTTGATTAGAGAAACCCGCTGCTTGGCCCCTCCTGTTAAAACAATCCTCAACCAAACAAACATAATTTTCAATAACCCGCAATAAAAAGAACTTAACATTGAAATTTTCATAAAAATAATGCTATAAATTTTACTGATTCAATAATTAACACTAATAAATACCATGGAAAATTATCAAATCGATAATCTCGATAAAAACATCCTTAATGCTTTAATGGAAAATGCGCGAACAGCGTATGCAGAACTTGCTAAACGCTTTGCAGTAAGTGCCGGAACTATTCATGTTCGAGTCGAAAAGATGAAACAAGCGGGAATTATTACAGGTACCCAAGTCAGTATTGATGCCAAACAGCTTGGTTACGATGTTTGCTGTTTTATTGGTATTAACCTCAACAATGCCCGTGATTACCCACAAACGTTACTGCATTTAAAAGAGCTAGAAGAAGTCGTAGAAGCCTATTACACCACGGGTAATTACAGTATATTTATCAAAGTGATGGCACGCTCAATTGATCATCTACAAGATGTGTTAATTAACAAAATACAAGCCATCGAAGCTATTCAATCAACAGAAACGCTGATCTCATTACAAAACCCAATTAGCCGTGCTGTTGTTCCCTAGGGTATAATCAGCGCCAATTAGAATCCGTCAACGAGCACACAACTATGGATACAACTCGCTTTGAGCGTGTTAAGCGCGTGTTAGATCGCCGCCAAACGGACCTAACGGTTTGTTTAGAAGAAGTACATAAGCATCATAATTTATCGGCCATTGCCCGCACAGCTGACGCGACAGGCTGCCATCATGTTCATGCTGTATGGCCAGAGAATCAAAAATGGTTAACTAACAATACTTCAGGTGGTAGTAAAAACTGGCTCGAAACTCACTTGCATCGCAATATCGATGAAGCCGTAGCCATGATGCGTGCGCAAAATCCTGATGTACAAATTTTAGCAACTCACCTCAGCGACGACGCAGTCGACTTTCGTGAAATTGATTACACCAAACCGACAGCTGTTATTGTTGGTCAAGAACGTGATGGTATTTCGCCGCGTGCCCTCGCTCATGCTGATAAAAACATCATCATCCCAATGCAAGGAATGGTGCAATCTCTTAATGTATCTGTTGCAGCAGCACTTATTTTATTTGAAGCACAGCGCCAACGTGAAGAAGCAGGCCTTTATAACCGCGATATGCTTGATGCGAAAGTTAAGCATCGTATTTTGTTTGAAGGCTGTCACCCTATCATTGCTGAACAATGCCGCGAAAAAGAGCTGCCGTACCCTGAGCTGGATGAAAATGGCGAAATTGTTGCTGATGAAACGTTCTGGAACATTTTAAAACACACGCAACCGCTTGAAGCCACTAACGAGTGCAAGTAAACTGAAAAAAGTCTACTAATTAATAATTTGAGTCACCTTTGAGTCATCCAAGCTTAGCGTTATACCCAATTACAGAATTAAAAGGCGTCGGCCCAAAAATGGCCGAGCGCCTAGCTAAGCTAAATATTCATACGGTACAAGACATGCTGTTTCATTTGCCTCATCGCTATGAAGACCGCACCCGCATTCACCCAATTTGCGAGCTGCAACCACATAGCCATGTTAGTGTTGAAGCCACCATTGAAACCAGCCAAATTACTTTTGGAAAAAGGCGCATGCTGGTTTGCCAAGTAAATGATGGCACGGGCCGTTTAACGCTCAGGTTTTTTAACTTTAGCGCGGCTCAAAAAAATGCCTTAAGTGCAGGTAAAATCATTCGTTGCTTTGGTGAGATCCGCCGTGGCAGAGTTGGCTTTGAAATGACACATCCGGAATACAGCTTATCGGATACCCCTTCTGAGCAACCAACTAATACCACGCTTACACCTGTTTATCCTGTTACCGAAGGGCTAAAACAGTTATCTATTCGTGCACTTAGCGATCAAGCACTTGCACTATTAACTAAATACCCTGTCGAAGAGTTACTGCCAGAACAGTTTCAGCCAACCGGAATGCGTTTAGCCGATGCACTTATGATCTTACATCGCCCACAAAACGATGTTGATTTAACTGCTCTTGAACAGGGTATGCATCCTGCTCAGCAACGGCTAGTGTTTGAAGAGCTGCTTGCGCAAAACTTAAGCCTTTTAAAGCTGCGCCAAAAAGGGCAAACGGTAAAAGCGGTTGCTTTAAAGCCTCATAACCAACTTGAGCAACAGTTTTTAGCTAATTTAGCTTTTAGCCCAACCAACGCGCAAAGTCGTGTGGTGGCAGAAATCAAAGGTGACTTACAACACCCGTTTCCGATGATGCGCCTAGTACAAGGCGATGTCGGCTCTGGTAAAACCTTAGTTGCAGCACTCAGTGCGCTCACAGCGATAAGCGAAGGCTACCAAGTCGCTTTAATGGCACCAACAGAGATTTTATCAGAGCAACATGGTATCAACTTTAGCCAATGGTTTAATCAACTCGGTGTTGAAGTTGCCTGGTTAGGAGGCAAAAGTAAGGGTAAAGAGCGCACAGCGACTTTGGAAAAAATCGCCTCTGGGGAAGCACAAATGATTGTTGGCACCCATGCATTATTCCAAGAACAGGTTGAGTTTAATAATCTCGTTTTAATTATCATAGATGAGCAACACCGCTTTGGTGTTCATCAGCGTTTATCACTGCGTGAAAAAGGTCGCTTTGGTGATTGCTACCCACACCAATTAGTGATGACTGCAACCCCTATCCCGCGAACCTTAGCAATGACAGCCTACGCTGATTTAGAAACCTCAGTGATTGATGAGTTACCACCCGGTAGAACGCCTATTACAACAGTGGCGATTCCTGATGCACGCCGAGACGAAATCATTCAACGTGTGAGAACAGCATGCTCAGAGCAAGGTCGTCAAGTGTATTGGGTTTGCACCCTGATTGATGAATCTGAAGTGCTGCAATGCCAAGCTGCCGAGGATAGCGCCGAGCAATTAAAAGCAGCACTGCCAGAGCTAAACGTTGGCTTGGTGCATGGCCGGATGAAAGCCGCCGAAAAGCAAGCCATTATGAGTGAGTTTAAAGCAGGTAATATTCATGTACTGGTTGCCACAACGGTGATTGAAGTGGGTGTTGATGTGCCTAATGCGAGCCTTATTATTATTGAAAACCCTGAACGGTTAGGGCTTGCACAACTTCACCAGCTACGCGGCCGTGTTGGTCGTGGGGCAACGGCATCACACTGTGTTTTACTTTATCACGCGCCATTATCAGCCACAGCGCAAAAACGCTTAGGTGTGCTGCGTGAAAGTAATGATGGTTTTGTGATTGCTGAGCGAGATCTCGAAATTCGTGGCCCAGGTGAAGTACTTGGCACCAAACAAACAGGCTTAGCTGAATTCAAAATCGCCGACCTAAACCGCGATAAACAAACACTCAATCATGTCAGACCCATCGCTTTCAAAATATTGAATGACTACCCAGAACTTACCGATAAATTGATTCAACGCTGGCTTGCAGGCAAATCAAACTACGCACAAGCTTAAAGCTAACTTCAGTATAATTTTGTTGTTCAATAAAAAAGCCCAGCTAATTAGCTGGGCTCACAAGTAAGGGAGTGTTCACTTAGAATTTGTATTCAATACCAACACCTAGGTAATCTTGGTCAACTTGATTGTCTGTATCAAACGTTGAGTAGAAACCAAATACTTTGGTGTTTTTGTTTAGCTTGTGATCAACACCTGCAGAAATAGCTGTTTTCTTATCGCCTTCATCAAAGTCAATTACTTGGTACTGTACTTTGAACGTGTTGCTATTCATTTGGTAAGCAGCATTTACTAAGTAACCATCAGCTTCTGCACTACCATCCACTTTTTCTTGTGTTTGGTACATAGCACCTAGTTTGAAGTCACCTAGTTTACCTTGTACTGTTGCACGAACAATGTCGTAACCTTTTACTTCGCTGTCAGCTGCAACTGATGCATAAAGTTTGCTTTCTTTAAGTTTTGCATCGCCGTAAGTTAACGCTACTGAGTACCCGTTATCAGCATCTACATCATCTTCAGCTACATAAGTTGCTAATACTTTGAAGCCACTGAAGTCTTTAGAAGCATAAGAAATGGTGTCGCCTAAACGGTTTTCTCCTTTAAATACGTTCTTGATATCGCCTTCAAGGTCATTGAATAAATCAACTTTACCTTGAGATTGCTTCATTGCTGTATCGTTACGACCGATAACAACTTGACCAAAGCTACCTTTCACACCCACGTATTGATTACGCGCAGTGATGTTATCGTCATTGTCGCCTTTTGAATCAGCGTCAGATACGTCTACACCAAACTCAAATTTATAAACCGCTTCTAAGCCTTCAGAAATTTTTTCTGAACCTTTTAAGCCAAAACGTGAGTTATTGCTTTTAATTTCAGTGAAAGACCCTTCGCCATCATCTGATGATTGAACAGTCACGTTTGCTTTACCATATACATCTACATCAGCTAGTGCAGAAAAAGATAAACCACCAAATAAAGCTAGGAATAAGCTAGACTTTGCAAATTTCATGTCGTTTCCTCAATAATCGCAACAAAAAACACATGTTGTGTTTCAATGCGCGCAGTGTGACAGTAAAAAATGACAGAAAGATGACAGTTGAAATAAAAGCGTCAATTTAGCTTCATAAAATGTAATTAATTTTGAAATAAAAACGTAACTCACTGTTGTAAAATTAAATTTTTATGAAAGCTAAATTAAATTAATTTTAAGCTTTTATTTGGAGCTCAGTTAATAAAGTGACTAACTTCTCTAACAGAGGGGTTTGCTCGTTGTCTCTGTGGTAAGCAACAAACACATCACGCGATGTATGCGCAACATCTTCAACATGATAAAGCTCACCAGATTTAAGCTGCTCTTCAACTAATAACTGAGGAATAAAGGCACTGCCGCCGCACTTCAAAATTAAATCAAGCGCAATACGGCCCGTACTGGTTCTAAAATATGGAGGGGCGTGGCCGTTAAACTCACGAGCATGCCATAAAGAAAAGGTGGTACCCCAATCAACATACACATATTGATTATCGAAAAAGTTTTCACTATTTGCTGTTTCAAACGCGCTCACAGGAATAATAGGTAGCTCACAAATTCGCTGTACAACCAGTTCATCTACTTTAGGGGGATCGAACAACACAGCTAAATCTAGAGTACGCTCCAATAATAAGCGAGTACTCTCTTGCTGTGCTTTGACTTCGGCAACTAACGACACACCCGGCATAGCAGAAACAATATTAGTAATACCAAACTGTAAAAATGCATCCCAAATATTAGGTGTTCCTGCTAAGCTAATTTGCTTATGCATATTATCTGCAAGTGCCACATCAACTTTTGCGCGCTGCATACCCGTAATGATCATTTGTGCATGTGGCAGTAATCGCTCACCGGGCGCCGTTAACTGTATGTTGTTACGTTGGCGAATAAATAAGTTAACGCCTAAACCTTGCTCTAATTGTCGGATCCGAAAACTCACAGCAGACTGTGTAATATATAAATTTTCAGCTGCCTTACCGAAATGGCGCGTACGGACCACTTCAACAAAAGTCTTCAATAAATCGATATCCATTTTTTACCCTTACGATAAAAATAATTTGTTTAATAAAATCGACAACTTGATCCATACTCCAGCAAGAAATTAGGGCATGAGGATAAAGCCATGAGCAATGACATTTCATCACTTCGTCAGGCATTTGCAAGCCAACGTCAATTCTATGATGATCAAAATTTCCCACGCGGTTTTGGTCGTAGTGGTCACTTCACTTTGCTAGAAGCCGACATTCTCGAGCAGCATGGTGTTGTTCTAAAAGGTTTATACAACAAAACCCTAGAACCACAAAATGAATTTCAAACTCAATTTGTTCAAGTTGTCACCGGCAATCTTGAAGCGACCAATGCAATTGAACGTGCTTGGGTCAAATACCTAAAGCAAACCACTTGCAAAACGAAATTTCATACATTGTTTGGACGTTCCCGTATTGTAAACCCAACAACACAAAGCGTTGAATATTATTCTGAGTCAGACAGCTTATAACGATTTGCTTTTTTAGGCTTTTAAGGTTAAAACTTGTAGTAACTATTGCTTCGCCAAAAAGTTATAACAAGGCAAACCGTGACTAGAAGAATATTAATAATTGAAGATACGCCAACGATTGCGCGAGTGCAAAAGCATATCGCGCAAAAAGTTGGTTATGAAGCCGATATTGCAGGCTCGTTGGCTGAAGCAAAAAAGTTAGTTGAAGAGCACTCTTATTTTTGCTCGGTAGTAGACTTTATTCTACCTGATGCACCAAAAGGCGAAGCAGTTCCTTTTACTATCGCCTCTGATATTCCTACAATTGTCATGACGGGAAACCTAGATGAGACAACGCGTAATATTGTCGAAAAGCACCCAATAATTGACTACATTACTAAAGAAAATAAACAAGCTTATCAGTATCTGGAAAAACAACTCGCTCGCTTGCCTCGAAATGAACAAGTGCAAGTTCTTGTCGTTGATGATTCAGCGGCAACTCGCCACCATATTTGTAACTTATTAACTCGTCACAAATACCAAACCATTGAAGCTGTTGATGGTGTCGACGCTTTAAAAGTACTGGCTGAAAACCCAAAAATATCGGTGATCATTACCGATAACGAAATGCCAAACATGAATGGGGATGAGCTTTGTGTTGAAATTCGTCGTTTATATTCCAATGATGAAAAAGCCATAATCGGCATTTCTGCACTCGATACTCTGCACTTATCAACGCGCTTTTTAAAATCTGGTGCAGACGATTACCTTCGCAAGCCATTTAATAATGAAGAATTCTATTGCCGGCTAAGTCAAAACGTCGACATGCTTGAAAACATTAAAACGATTCGTTTACAGGCAAACACTGATTACCTCACTAAGCTGCCTAATCGCCGCTATTTCTTTGGTGAAGCAAACAGCCACCTCAAAGCTGCAAAACTGGCAGAAAACTCTGTCTCTTTAGCTATGATCGATATTGACCACTTTAAATCAATAAATGATAACTATGGTCATGATGCCGGTGATGAAGTGCTTAAAGGCCTATCGCAATGTATGGCAAAGTATTTTAAAAATAATTTAGTTGGCCGCTTTGGTGGTGAAGAGTTTGCAGTATATTTTGCTGATCAAGACCGACATGAATCGTTACAGCGTTTAGAAAAATTCCGCTTATTTGTTGAAAAGCACAGCCCTGAATTTAGCAAAGACCGTATCAAGTTTACGCTGTCGATTGGTTTTCATAATGGGCCTATTTATAGTTTAGATGAACTAATAAAACAGGCCGATCTAAAGCTTTATCAAGCAAAAGAGTCTGGGCGCAACAAGCTAATAAGCTAAGCCTATACAGGCTTAGTCACTGCCTCTAATTTCGCTTTGCGTTGCTTACGACTTTGGCGGTACGAATCCCAACTGAATAACGCCAAAGCGCTCCAAATACAGGCAAAGGTCACCACACGCTCAGCATCAAATACCTCACCATAAAAAGCCACGGCAAGCATAAACATTAAACTTGGACCAATGTACTGAAAAAAGCCTAATGTGCTGTACTGAAGGCGTTTTGCTGCACCGGTAAAACACAACAGTGGTAAAGTTGTCACCACTCCTGCACTAATCAGTAACACGTTAATATGCCAATCATTTGCAGTTAAATCAGAGCTTGGCGAAGGCGCCATAAACCACCAATAAATAAGTGCAACAGGTAATAAAATAAGTGCTTCGAGCAATAACCCTGGTAATGATTCAATCGGCAGCTTTTTGCGTAAAAGACCATAAATAGCAAACGAGCCAGCTAGCGAAAAAGCAACCACAGGAAATGATCCAAAGCTCACTAATTGAAGCAGCACACCACAAAGCGCGAGGCCTACAGCAACGCCTTGCCATTTACGCAGCCGCTCACCTAAAAACAACATACCAAGCAACACATTTAGTAGTGGGTTGATGTAATAACCTAAACTAGCATCGAGCATATGATTATTGTTCACCGCCCAAATAAATAAGCCCCAATTAAAGCCAAGTAAACTTGCAGTTATTACCAACATCAAGAGTAATTTAGGCTGCCCAAGCACGACACGAATACGCTGCCACTGATGACGAGCTGCAATAATAAGAAGTAAAAACAACACCGACCAAATAACACGATGCATTAAGATTTCAAAAGCAGAAACCTGCTGTAATAACTTAAAATAAATGGGCGCGAGACCCCACATAAAAAAGGCTAAACAAGCGAAAATGACGCCTTTTCGCTGCTCAATGTTGGTAGGCATAAGTTTGGCTTTATAGTTTAAAAACGCTATTTTACGCCCCCTAAGCAGTGACGCAACCAAAACGCGCTAAATAAACCCATGTATTTACTTCTTAAAAGGGACTGCCATTGTTGCAAAGTAACGCCTTGATATTAAGCTCCTGTGAAACGCTGAATTCTGCATTTTGAGGTAGTTTGGGTATATTGCTAAAGACATCGCTATAAAAAACCACTAAAATGCTCGGCGATGAATACCAATACCGCAATGCCCAACACACCCGTTCGATCACCACAAGCCGTACTCAAACAAGTGTTTGGTTACAAGGACTTTCGTGATGGCCAAGAAGCGATTATAGCCGCAGCGCTAGACGGCCAAGACTCGCTTGTACTTTTACCAACGGGTGGAGGAAAATCATTATGCTATCAAGTACCTGCTTTGATCCTCGATGGTGTTACTGTGGTTATCTCGCCGCTTATTTCCTTGATGCAAGACCAAGTTGCCCAACTAAGGGCGCTCGGCGTGCAAGCGGCCTACATCAATAACAGCCTGCCTTTTGAAGAGCAACAAGCTGTCTACCAGCAATTACACTACGGCCAAATTAAGCTGTTATATGTTGCACCAGAAAAAGTACTACAACACGAATTTTTAGAGCGTTTGAGTCATCTTAAACTCGCACTTTTTGCAATTGATGAAGCTCACTGTGTGTCGCATTGGGGTCATGACTTTAGGCCGCATTACTGTCGGCTCAACGAGTTAAAGCAACGCTTTATGCATGTACCTATGATGGCGCTTACAGCAACGGCTGATAAAGCAACCCGTTACGATATTATTGAACAGCTTCAGCTTAACCACCCTTACGTGCACACTGGTAGCTTCGATAGACCTAACATTCGTTACACCATAGAAGAAAAATTCAAACCTATGGTGCAACTGCTTCGATATTTAAAAGAACAGCAAAATCAAAGCGGCATTATTTATTGCACCAGCCGTAAGCGAGTTGATGATGTAGCCGAAAAACTTGCTGATGCTGGGTTCAATGCTGCCGCCTACCATGCAGGTATGAGCAATGAACAACGCCAATTTGTGCAATCGGGCTTTGCCCGTGACGATATTCAAATTGTGGTTGCGACCGTTGCCTTTGGCATGGGGATTAATAAACCAAACGTACGTTTTGTGGTGCATTACGATATTCCAAAAAGCATTGAGGCTTACTACCAAGAGACCGGTCGTGCAGGTCGTGATGGTCTGGCTGCAGAAGCGATAATGTATTTTGATCCGGCCGATATTGGTCGCGTACGCCGCTTTTTTGAAGATATTGAAGACGAGCAACGGCGTCGTGTTGAAGAGCAACGCTTTAATGCTATGGCCAGCTTTGCCGAAGCACAAACATGCCGCAGACAAATTTTGCTAAATTACTTTAGTGAATATAAGCGCGAAACCTGTGGTAACTGTGATATTTGCTTAAACCCACCGACTAGCTTTGATGGCACACTTGTCGCGCAACAAGCTCTCTCGTGTGTGTATCGTGCAGAACAACGTTTTGGTATTGGCTATATTGTTGAGTTACTGCGTGGCGCAAATACTAGCCGTATTCGTGATAACAATCACCACCAGCTAAGCACCTATGGCATAGGAAAAGAGCATAGTGTGGAGTTCTGGCTGAGTATTTTAAGGCAGCTTATCCATCAAGGGTTATTAAGCCAAGATATTACCCAAGGCTCTTCATTACGCTTAACCGAAGCCGCCCGTGCGGTGCTTAAAAGTGAGTATGCACTGCAACTTGCTGAACCTCGCCTACAAGCTAAGCACGTTTACCAAGATAAACTTGCTCAGTTTAATTACGATAAAAAGCTGTTTGCAAAATTACGTGCCTTACGTAAAGAGTTGGCAGATGCTGATGATGTACCACCTTATGTGGTATTCAATGATAAAACCCTCGCTGAAATGGCGCAGTTAATGCCAACCAACGACAGTGAGTTTTTAAAAGTGTCGGGTGTTGGTTTCACTAAGCTCAATAAGTACGGCGCACCGTTTTTAAATACCATTCGCGACTATCTTGCCGCTAATTAGGACTGATATGACTGAACTAAGCTATGATACTGAGCATGAAATCATTCTCATAACGTCAAGTGAGCTTCCACACGACGAAGACTTTGAACTTTGGGCAACCCTTTTCTTACACGCTCCAGCAATAACAACCGCCGACTTTGATGCTGGCGCTGATCGTCATCAATTACGCTTTCACTTTACAGATCATAGTTTTAATCTAAACTTTGAACATTACAGTGAAAGTATTTGGATTAATGCTGAAGGCATTGAGGCCAGTGCAGTTTTACCGCAACTTTATCAATATTTAGTCATGCAATTACAATAATAAGCTAGACTTTTTTCCACGCTTAGTATGTAGTAGTTGCACAGGACATACTCAACTAAGGGTGTAAATGGGATTTAAGCAGTCGCACTTTGTTGCTAGGCTAATAGCACTATTACCAATCTGCATAGCAGCCAATGTTCATGCAGAGCAGCTATTAACTGACGATAATAATTATTGTCAAAACCAGCGCACGCTTAAATCGCAAGATAATAACTTACGCCGCCAACTCGATGCAGATAATCCACTTCCCGATGCTGCTAATAACCGTAAAATAGTCGCCATTGAACTTGAACAGCTAAACGTCTTTAACACTGAGCTAGAAGAAGAAAATAACTTTTTATTCCGCTTTGCCAATCGCGCTCACATGACGACTGAGCCAGAGGTAATACACAGCGTTTTATTGTTCGAAGAAGGTGATGTTTACAATCCACGTAAATTACTAGAGTCAGAGCGGTTACTGCGTAAACAAGGCTATTTATATGATGCACGTATCAACGCAAAGCTCGATTGTGATGGCAACGTCCATGTAAAAGTAATTACGCGCGATCTGTGGACTTTATTACCAGAAATAAGCTTTAGCCGTAGCGGCGGTGAGAATGAGTCGAGTATCGGCTTTCGCGAGTCAAACTTTTTAGGTTGGGGTAAACGAGTGTCATTTAGCCGCACCCGTGATGCTGATCGCACAGGTTACCTATTTGTGTATGACGATCCACATATATTCTCTAGCCGTTATCAAGGCCGTTTAGAATACTCAGACAACGATGACGGTAAACGTCATTATCTCGATGTAAGCTATCCGTTTTTCTCGATTGATACGCCCTACAGCTACGGTGTGACAAGTTACTCTGATCAACGCCGAGAGTCACTTTACTATCGCGGCGATGTAGTTAGCGAATTTGAGCAAAAGACCATTTTAAACCGTGCTTACTTTGGTCACTCATCACAACTTGGCAATAGCTGGACTCAGCGTATCAAACTCGGGGTAGAAAATCGTAAAGATACTTTCAAGGCCATATCATTAACGAATTTACCTATCGCTGAAGATAGAACGCTGAGTTACCCTTACGTTAGTGGTCAATGGTTTGAAGATCACTACGTTAAGGTTAGAAACTTCGATAGCATCTACCGTACTGAAGATTTAAACCTTGGTTGGAATATCCACGCCTTTCTCGGTTATTCGAGTAAAGACTTTAGCGACGATGCCAGCCGTACTATTTATTCGTTATCTTTATCAAAGGCGCATTACTCTGGAGACAACCAATTGTGGCGCTTTAAAGCAGACCTTGATGGCTACTGGAATGAAGAAACCGATGACGTAGAAAACCTGTTTGCCAGCACGCAGTTACAGTATTACCTCAATACCACACTAAGACAAAGCTGGTATGCCAAAGCCCGCCTACAATATGCAGAAAATCTCACTGCTGATAAGCAACTCACGATTGGTGGGGAGAATGGCCTGCGTGGATACCCGCTTGACTACCAAGTAGGCGACCGCAGCTTTTTAGTGACTTTAGAGAAGCGCTACTACTGGGAATATGACTTACTGCAATTGTTTAAAGTGGGTGGTGCTGCGTTTTATGATATTGGTAGAGCGTGGTATAACGACAAAGATAATGGTGCCAATGGTAACGTGCTACAAAATGTGGGTGTGGGCCTTCGCTTAGCGCCAAGCCGTGCCAATGCCGGTACGGTAATTCACCTAGATATTGCCGCACCAATTAACAAACAAGATGATGATATCGACTCTGTGCAGTGGCTAGTAACGGTTAAAAATACCTTTTAAAGTAGTGTTATTGTTTAGCTAAAAAGCTAAAATCGAAACGTAAAATATTAACTTAGGAACCCTTTTGGACTTCGTCGAATTCTTTAACGAGCAATATCATTTAATCGTGACTGTTATCGCGGTTTTGCTTTACCCGCTGCTTCGTAAAACCACCAAAAAACTGTTGTTAAAAGCAATTAAAGGCAAAGCTGATCCGCATCGTGAATACCGTGCTGAGCTGTTGCTCAATATCATTCTTGCCATTGTCATGCTGTGTTTAGTATTGGTTTTTTGGGGTATAGAGCTACGCGGCTTACTAGTACTTGGCTCATCCATTTTTGCCATGCTGGGTGTCGCGCTTTTTGCAGCCTGGTCGTTACTAAGTAACCTAACAGCCTTCTTGCTGATGTTTATTCAAAACGACTGCCGCGTTGGCTTTTGGGTGAGAGTAATTGACGGTGCAAACTTCTTAGAAGGCCGCATTATCGAAATGGGACTAATGAACGTGGTACTTGAACACGTTGATGGTCACAAAGTGATTTACCCAAACAACATCTTTGTTACCCGCCCTGTGATGGTCCTAAAAAACCCACCTACAGCAACCAAAGCGCCAACCATAAAACGTATTTTAGGTCCAAAAAAGTAACGACTTAAAGTTAACGAGATGCTTGCTAAAGAGGTGTTTTTTTTCTGCTTCCATAGGCGATTAATATAAAACTAAATAAAATGACTAAAGGGTGAAATAACACAATGTGAACAACACTTTGCTCAGTAAAAAAGCCGTGCATAAGTGAAATAGCAAACGTGCATAAGCCTGTATAAAATAGAAAAATTTTCATCTTTGATCCTTTAGTCATTCTTACGACAATTAAGTAAGTAAAAAAACTATAAACCTTGTACTTGCTCTAAGGTCAAGTATTAGATGGGGACAGGCGGATACAAAAAAGCCAAACAGGTAGTTTGGCTTTTTGAATTACAGAATAGGGTATTAGTTATTTAATTCTGCGGTTTTTAACTCGTCTTCAATATCACTTATTTCATCAATAAAGTTTTCGAGCTGTTGTTCAACTAAGCTGTTTGCGTGAGCAAAGTAAGCAAGATGGAATACAGCATCCCCCTCGTTTACCAGCGGCATGGTTTGTTGACCAATGACAATACCGCTGCGTGGCGCTAGTAACTCAAGCTCAGCATCACCAAGAGGGCTGCTAATATAAGCGAGAACCTGCCCTTTCATTACTCGCTCACCGAGTGACACTTGTGCACGAACAATACCGTCAACTTCAGCGCGTACCCAACTCGTCGAGCTTGCAATAATCGGCTCTGGTAGCTTTTTAGCACGTTTGCCACGCACCATTTTTAAATGGCGCATGACATAGTCAACACCTTGCACACCAGCTGCAATGGCTATTGGGTCAAAGCGTAGCGCTTCGCCGGCTTCATAGGTAATAACGGGTATTCCTAAATTGGCTGCTTCACTGCGCAATGAGCCATTACGAAGTGACGCGTCAATCACCGCTGGAGTACCAAACGCTTTTGCCATAGCCGCCGTTGCAGGGTCGCTCAAATTGGCACGAATTTGTGGCAAGTTAGTTCGGTGAATTGCACCTGTGTGCAAATCAATAATATGCGTACAATGCATTGCCACCTGAGTAAAAAACGCATTCGCCATTCGCCCTGCTAACGAGCCTCGTGTTGAGCCCGGAAAACTGCGGTTCATGTCACGGCGGTCTGGTAAATAGCGTGACTTGTGAATAAAGCCAAACACATTCACAATCGGTACCGCAATAATAGTACCGCGCAATTGCTCTGGATCGATTTTAGCAAGCAACTGCCTAACAACCTCAACACCATTGAGCTCATCACCGTGAATTGCAGCACATACCATTAATACAGGCCCTTGCTGCACACCATTGACGACTTCAATTGGAATATTTAACGGCGAGTGGGTGTAAAGCTTGGCAGCTTCAATCGCAAATGTTTTACGTTCGCCAACACCCACCGTATCGCCTAAAATTGAAAACGGTGTATTTTTCTTAACCTTAGCCACGCACTTTTCCTTTTAATAGAGCGCTTATTTTCCTATGGGTAAAGGCTTAACCTTTACCACGCGTTGCAGTTCTTTTTGATGCCGCTGTTTTTTCAATAAACTCAACAATCATGCCTGCAATGTCTTTGCCGGTTGCAACTTCAATACCTTCAAGGCCAGGTGATGAGTTAACCTCCATCACCAATGGACCACGTGCAGAGCGAAGTAAATCAACACCCGCTACGTTTAAACCCATCGCTTTAGCAGCTGCAACCGCTGTTCTTCTTTCTTCTGGAGTAATACGAACCAATGTCGCACTACCACCTCGGTGTAAATTAGAGCGGAATTCACCTTCTTGCGCTTGACGCTTCATCGCAGCAATTACTTTATCGCCTAATACAAAACAGCGAATGTCCGCACCGCCCGCTTCTTTGATGTACTCTTGCACCATAATATTGGCTTTTAAGCCCATAAACGCTTCAATTACACTTTCTGCAGCTTTACGTGTTTCAGCTAATACCACACCAATACCTTGGGTACCTTCAAGTAGCTTAATAACCACTGGTGTGCCACCCACCATGCTTAATAAATCTTTTACATCATCAGGTTTACTTGCAAAGCCTGTTACTGGCATACCCACACCTTTACGTGAAAGTAGCTGTAATGAACGTAACTTATCGCGTGAGCGAGTGATCGCCACTGATTCATTGACAGGGAATACCCCCATCATTTCAAACTGACGTAATACCGCACAGCCATAAAAGGTCACTGATGAACCAATACGCGGTACGATAGCGTCAAAATCTCTTAAATTTTCACCGCGGTAATGGATTTCAGGCTGCTCTGAATTAATGTTCATATAACAACGAAGTGCATCAATTACTTTCACTTCGTGACCACGTTGCTCTGCTGCTTCAATTAAGCGACGTGTTGAATATAAATTTTGGTTGCGAGATAAAATACCAAGTTTCATAAGTTAAAAACCTTAACTGATAAACTCATACACGTAGCAACGTGTGATAAGTCCTTTTTCTATAATAAATGAGATAAAGCCGGATCAACGACTATGCGATTTTCCATTGCTGTACGCCCTAACAACATTCTAAACTTCATTGTTGAACGGTTACTTAAAGTCACCCTTACAGGCCAGCTTTGGGTTCCTGCGACTAATTTTGTTTCAATAAAGTAGCGTAGCTCACGCTGACCGCTTGAACTGGTCACATACTTACGCTCAACTACTTTGGCGCGACACTCTACCGTTGTTTCTACATCGTCTTGTAGAGGATGGGTAGTAAATTTCACCCATGTTTCGCCATTTTCTGAAAATTCCTCAATGTCAAAAGCATGAATACATGAAGTTCTTGCTCCGGTATCAACTTTTGCTTTGATTTTTTCTATTCCTAGTTCAGGCAGGCCAAGCCATTCTCGCCAGCCAACAATAATTTTTGCGCTCATTAATGTGCCCTCTATAAAAAAGTGTCTTATACGCTACAGAGCTAGAAACACCAACGAAATATATTTATCCCCTCGATAAATCGATTTCATTAATATAGTCTTGACTATACTAATGTATATACTCAACTATATCGCACTATTTGTAAAACGAGAGTTCAATATGATCAATGGGTTACTTCATGTCTTAATCTTAGACGAACAAGGCGGTGCACGTGCTATTGAAAATAGTACTGAGCTGCAAAATTGGCAACCCGAACACGGAAAGCTTTGGGTGCACATGGACTACAGTCAAGCTGAAGCCGTTGCATGGCTTGAGCAAAGTAATTTATTAACTGATTACGAACTTGAGTCGCTGATTGCCGATGAAACACGCCCGCGTTTAAGTAAAGTCACTAATGGTAATATGCTGTTTTTACGTGGAGTTAACTTAAACCCAGCGCAAAGTCCAGAAGACATGGTCTCGCTACGCTTGTTTATTAACGAAAACATTGTGGTCACAACACGTAAGCGCCGTTTATTATCGGTGCAAGATATTGTTGAATCGTTCGATGGCAGCAATGGTCCTTGCACAATTTCTGAGTTAGTGTGCCAATTAGCGCAAAACCTAACCTCGCGTATGCAAGCTGTTATCGACAATTTAGATGACACACTCGATGGATTTGAAGATGAAATTGATGAACCAAACAAAGGCTTTGATCATCAATCATTAGCACAAATTCGCCGCCAGACAATCGCGTTAAAACGTTATCTACGGCCACAAAAAGAAGCACTTATTACTTTGTTAAACAACAAGTATAAGTGGTTAGATGAAGACGATAAGGCACGCTTAAACGAAACAACCAATATGTTGATCCGTTACTTAGAAGAGCTAGATAGCTCAATTGAACGCGCGCAAATTATTCAACAAGCAATTACTAGCCAAGTATCTGAGCAACTAAATCAGCGCATGTATGTGATGTCGGTGGTTGCTGCATTGTTTTTACCACTTGGCTTTTTAACTGGCTTACTAGGTGTAAACGTAGGCGGTATTCCGGGCACTGAAAGCCCTTACGCATTTAGCTTATTTATTATTTTCTTAGTGGTGCTAACCGTTGGGATTGGCATTTACTTTAAAAATAAAAAATGGCTATAGCTCGACAACCATTTTAATTAAATCAAGGCGGACGGCATGTTCGCCTTTTTTTGTTGCCAAAATCAGGTGCTCGCCACCGGAGTTGAGTATCTTCAAGGTCTTTGCCTTACCTTCTAACTGTTCACCAGATTCTAAGGTAATGCGTAATAAAGAGTTATGCATGCACCATAATTCATATTTATCGTAGTCGCCACAGGCGATGGGCTGATAAGCCATTGTGCCCCTTAATTTATACTTTGGATTCAGTATATTATGAATAGACTGGTTTTAAACTCATAATACACAATGCCTATTTTACTTAGCCTCTAGACTAAACACTTTAAGCAAGGCTTGTTCGAGCAACTCTAATTGCAAGGGCTTAGATAAAAAGCCATTAAATACCGTTTTATCTTCAGAACTTAAAAAGACATCAGCAGTAAGAGCTAAAATAGGAATAGCAATGTGATTAGATTTTAAAAGCTTTGCAGCCTCAACACCGTTTATTCCAGGTAAATTAATATCCATTAAAACTATATCAACATGATTGTTCTTTAACTTCGAAAGTATGTTGTTTGCATCATCAATAATTTCATACGTCATATTAAGCTTTTCGAGCATTGAAGCTATTACAACCTGATTCACTTTATTATCTTCTACAATTAACGCTTTGCATTGGCTTAAAGTGACTTGGTTTATTGGCTCACTTTTCAATAAAGGAGCTTTCGATTTTTCGAGTGAATATGGGAGTGTTATATTTACGGTAGTGCCAACCCCTTCATCACTAGAAATAGTTATGCTGCCAGCCATTAACTCAACCAACCCCTTAGTAATCGAAAGCCCTAACCCTGTCCCTTCTTGTGATGTACTTGCCTTTCCAACTTGCGCAAATTTGTTAAATAGTAACTTTAAATCGGCTTCTTTAATGCCAATTCCTTGGTCTTTAACTTCAATACAAAGCTGTTCATTTCGCAAAGATGCAGTCACATCCACGCGCTTACCGGCACCACTGAACTTAATTGCATTGGTGACTATGTTAATAAGGATCTGTGATAGCTTTTGACCATCGATATTTATGAAGGTGCAAGATTCAAAGCTAAAGCACTCATTTAATGTGACGCCCGAGTCCTCAGCTTTGTGCTTAAGTAATGTGATGATGTTCTTTAATAAGTCCGTTAAGTTTATATTTTCCTCGTTTAGCTCCATTTTGTTGGCCTCGATTTTACTTATATCAAGTACAGCATTAATGATTTCCAACAAGTTCTTACTGCTAAAACAAATGTGATCCACATGCGAGCGAATCTCGGCATCTACATCGGCAATTTTTTCATGCATTAAAATTAGCTCAGATAAGCCAACAATAGCATTGAGTGGAGTTCTTAATTCATGTGATATATTAGATAGATACTCAGTTTTACGCTCACTCATTTCAATTAGTCGTTTGTTTTTTATTCTAAGTTCTAATTGACTAATGACTTCTCGGCTCAGGATTTTTAGAGCAACTTTTTGATGCTCGTTTAGTGTTTTAGGTTTTTTATCAATAACACACAAAGTGCCTATTTTAAAACCATCTGGTGTCTCTAATTGAGCACCTGCGTAAAACCGTATATTAGGATCATTTACAACTAGCGGGTTATCTAAAAAGCGCTCATCCTCTAATGCATTTGATACTTCAAACACATCATCCTCTAAAATCGCATGCGAACAAAAAGCAATTTCTCGATTTGTTTCATCAGCGTCTAAGCCCACTTTTGATTTAAACCATTGGCGATCTGGCGTAACCAAGCTAATCAACGATATAGGAGTTTCACAAATTTCAGATGCCAATGTCGTTAAGTCATCAAATACTTTTTCGGCTTCACTGTCTACTACTTCATAGTCGTAAAGGGCTTTTAGTCTTTGCTTTTCATTTTTAGGAATATTGGCTTTTATCATTTTATTATCTGCCCGTCAATTGTCTGAGGCTTTCCCTCTCTGAATTGAAAACTAATTAATACAAAAGTTAAGACAAGTAACATTACTATAAATAGACATGTTCAAACACTCCTGTAGAGCTAATCTACTGATTACTAAACATAGTAGAGCAAATTAATTTTTTGGTGTGTAGCTAAATGCAACAACAATTTATGAAATGAGGTACCTGCCTAGTAACAAATACTAAACTATGAGATTAGCACATCTGAATGAAATTAATAGAAGAGCAAATGGCGCTCTCGGCAGGGATCGAACCTGCAACTTAGCCTCCGGAGGGCCACGTGATATCCATTTCACCACGAGAGCACATTTGTCGTCATCAATACTGACTCGCGATATCAGCATGACAACCCGGCAATGATAATGGCATCTTGCGCTAAATGCTAGCATCAAGGCCTTTATATGCACACAAATTCAGCAATTTGCATTAAAACACTTCACTTTCGTGCAGAACCAAGGTATTAACGTATACTTAATAAAATTAATAACAAGGTGGCAGTATTGCCATGTAAGGGGAATTTGATCATGAGTTTAATGTCTACAGAGCAAGTCGCGGAATTTTTGGGTGTAAAAGTTGAACGCGTAAAGCGCCTTGCTCGCGAACATTTACTGATCTCGAAATCACAAGATGACAAAGGGGAGCCTTTGTTTGAACAAGAAGATGTAAAAAAATATAAAGAACTTGCTGAGCGAATTGGCGGTCTTTAATTTTTAGCTTTTTCTATGAAGTGGTTAAGCTGTGTTAGCAGTGGCGCCACTTTATCCACCGCACCACGTTGTTCATACCAACAAATACATAAAAGTAAAAACAGCGCATGAAATGCCGCGAGCTTTTCAACTGATAAGTAAAATTCGTGATGTTCGCACACTAACGCTTGGTAATGTTTAAGTAACGCCAGTTGCTGCTCATCATTTAACGCAAAGCTCACCACCAGCGCAGCTAAGTCAAAGTAAACATCGTTGCTTTTGGCATATTCAAAGTCGATTAAAAACATACCCGTCTCATTCACAATGATATTTTCTTTCACTAAATCATTATGACAAAAACCCATGTCTTTAGGCGCTGAAGCAATATAAGCCAGTGACTGTTTAATTAGCTCAGCATGTTGCTGGTACCGCGCTGTTTGCTGGTAGTAGTTAATTTCATAAGCAATATTCATCGGCTCGGTTAGCACAGGGTAACGGTGTAAATTAACTAAGTCGGGCAATAAGCTACTACAAAATTCACCGCTGGCAATACTACCCGCCACGTATTCGAAAATAGCCGTGTCGGTTGCTTGTTCTAACCAAAGTGGGGCTGGGCAGCAGCTTTGCTTTGCAAAATGCGCTTGCGCTGCAAGACCAATCGCCGGCCAGTGGTCGCAATAGTGCTTAACCAAAAAATTCTGGCTTGCTGTTTTAACTAGGTAGTTATCATTGCTTAACCCCTCAACCAGTGGACTGATTGAGGTGATAACTAAACGTGAGTTGAAGCGCGTAAAAAGCGCGTGAATTTGTTGCTCAGTTTTCATCTATAGCTGTGCAAGCGGCTTAGCCTGATGCTGCTCGTATTCTTCATACCAAGTTTTAAAGCCCCATGCAGCCATAATGGTGTAAAACACGAAAAGTACTAAGGTTGGGTAATACCCTTTTTCAAAGTATAGGTACATAGATGCCGCATCAATCACAATCCAATACAACCAGTTTTCCAGTACCTTCTTGGCAACAAGGTAGGTTGTCACCACCGCAAAACAGGTGGTAAAGCTGTCTAAATAAGCAAAATCAGCGTGCGTGTAATTGGTCATCACAAAACCAATGGCAACTGAGGCCAGTGAGGTGGCAAGCAAAATCACCGCATGGCGCTTTAACGACCATGAAATAATGGGCAGATGATCTTTATTGTCCATGCCCCTGCGCCAAACGACCCAACCATATACCGCCATATACATGTAGTAAAAATTAAGTAGCGACTCCATCAACAGTGCGCCATTCCAGTACATTACGGTATAAATAAAGGTGCTTACAAACGCGGCAGGCCAACACCATAAGCTTTCTTTAATCGCTAACAGCAAATACGCCACCGATAAAGCAACGGCAATATATTCCCAATGCGACATGGCAGTAAAGCCTGAGAAGGTTTCGCTTAAAAATTCCATAACACGCGCTACTGTTGGCTTTAGTCTTCGCTAGGCGACAAGTCACCATGTAAGAATTTACAGACGAAAATAGCTTTACCAAACTCTTCATAAGAACGTTTGATTTCAGTATTAAGTACAGACATCACTAAATCATAGTCACCAAAAATCTGAGTAGATAAGGTGTTGGTGATCACTTTAAGCCCTTCATAACTGTTTACACGGTCAATAAAACCTTTGATAAACGGAATGTAGTCTTGATGTAGTGGGTACTTACTGATCTCTACTGAAAGTTTCATTATGAGTTACCGAGTCTTTAAAAAGTATTGCATTGTAACCCGCTTGTACTAACAAGTCATGGCTATGGTTATTTTTTAGTGTAAAATCAGCCCCGATAAACATTGAGGATTCATTATGGCACGCCGCATCACTTACAAATTTAAAAACCAGCCTCGCGAAATCAATTTTGCAAAAGATAAATACCGCGATATGTACCATGCGATCGCAGCGGCTGAAGGCATTGATTTAACCAATTACTTAAAGATGGAACAACAAGTCGAAATGACTTCAAAAGGCTCTGCGGCGGTACGTAACTTTCGTGACCAAGAATTCGCACGAATGGGTTTCAGTGACGTGTATTTTATTAAAGAGTAACAAAGTTACTCTTGATACTCGTAGCTGACTCGTGGGGTGATATTACAGAGTAATTCGTAAGGAATAGTTGTTGCGCACTGGGCAATCTCTTCAACGGGAAGCTCTGGCCCCCACATGATCACCTCATCACCCACTTTTATGTTGTCGCGGTTATCACCAATATCCACCGTGATCATGTCCATCGCCACACTGCCAACAATACCATAGCGTTGTGATTTGATAACTACAGGTGTGCCCTGTTCGGCATGGCGTGGATAACCATCCCCATAGCCCATCGCAACCACCGCAAGCTTAGTCGGTTTATCGCTATGCCAGCGTCCGCCATAGCCAACACACTGATCGGCATCGACATCGCGTATCGCGATAACTCGCGTAGTCAAACGCATAACAGGCTCCAGTCCGTGCTGCTGCCCTACACCATTAAGCATCGGCGATACGCCATAAAGCATCAAGCCAGGACGCACCCACTCACCATGACCTTTTGGCCAAGCAATAATACCAGCAGAGTTTGCAAGGCAATGCTGCTCACTTTTGCCATCTGCCAGTGAATCAAATAAGGCAATTTGCTGAGCGGTCTTTTCATCATTGATGTCATCGGCGCACGAGAAATGCGTCATTAACTTAATGTCATCACGGGCATTTGGGCTTGCTTTTAAGCGACTGTAGAAAGACTCAAATTGCGATGGTGCAATACCCAGTCGATGCATCCCAGTATTCACCTTTAACCAGCATGCAATTGGTGCATCAAGGCTTGTTTTTTCAAGCGTTGCGAGCTGATTTTCATCATGAATAATGGTTTGAAAGTTATTGGCAAGCAAGATAGGTAAATCATCTTTATGAAAAAAACCTTCAAGCAATACAATCGGTTTTGTCAGTCCACCTGCACGTAGCGCTAACGCTTCGTCTATTCGCGCAACCGCAAATGCATCCGCATCATTTAAGTATTGAGCAATTTTAACTAAGCCATGACCATAAGCATTGGCTTTAAGCACCGCCATTACTTTGCAACCAGGCGCAAAGCGCTTCACTTGCGCTAAATTATGAGCAAGTGCTTGTAGGTTGATTTCGGCAATGGCTAAGCGCATTAGTATTCGTCGTCCATGGCTGGACCCGCGTAGTTATCAAAACGCGAGAATTGACCTTGGAAGGTTAAACGTACTTTACCGATTGGGCCGTTACGTTGCTTACCTATGATGATTTCGGCCACGCCTTTTTCTGCACTGTCTTCGTTATACACTTCATCACGGTAAATAAACATGATTAAGTCGGCATCCTGCTCGATTGAGCCTGATTCACGTAAGTCGGAGTTGATTGGGCGTTTATCGGCACGTTGCTCTAGGGTACGGTTAAGCTGCGATAGTGCAATAACCGGACACTGCAGTTCTTTTGCCAGTGCTTTTAATGAACGAGAGATTTCAGCGATCTCTAAAGTACGGTTATCCGACAAGCTTGGCACACGCATTAGCTGCAAGTAATCGACCATGATCATACTAATACCGCCATGGTCGCGGGCAATACGGCGTGCACGCGAACGCACATCTGTTGGTGTTAGGCCTGATGCATCATCGACATACATTTTACCTTTTTCCATCAACAAGCCCATGGTTGACGACAGACGCGCCCAATCGTCATCATCTAGCTGACCGGTACGAACCTTAGTTTGGTTAATACGACCTAGCGATGCCAGCATCCTCATCATGATTTGCTCTGAAGGCATCTCTAATGAGTAAATAAGTACAGGCTTGTCTTGCGTCATGGCGGCGTGTTCGGCTAAGTTCATCGCAAAGGTTGTTTTACCCATCGATGGACGTGCCGCCACAATAATAAGGTCAGAAGGCTGCATACCCGCCGTCATTTTATCCAGATCGGTATAGCCGGTACTTACACCTGTCACACCATCTTGTGGCGACTGATAAAGCTCTTCAATCTTATCAACGGTTTTTTCTAAGATACTGTGTAAGTTTTGTGGGCCTTCAGTGCTTTTACTACGCTGCTCAGCAATTTTGAATACTTTACTTTCAGCAAAATCGAGCAGGTCATGACTAGTACGCCCCTCGGGGCTAAAGCCAGCTTCTGCAATTTCGTTTGCAACACCAATCATTTCACGAATAACAGCACGCTCTCGTACGATATTCGCGTAAGCATCAATGTTCGCCGCACTTGGCGTGTTCTTGGCAATTTCAGCAAGGTAGGCAAAACCACCAACACTACTTAACTGATTGTTTTTCTCTAAGCTCTCAGAAATAGTGATCAAATCGATTGGATCACCCCCTTCAGCAAGATTCACCATTGCTTCAAAAATGAGCTTATGGGTGCGGGTATAAAAATCCTGTGCAACCACTAACTCAGCAACACGGTCAAACGCTTGATTATCAAGCATTAAACCACCTAAAACAGATTGCTCAGCTTCAATTGAATGGGGAGGGACTTTTAACGTATCGACTTGCTTATCTGGTTTGGCCATAACATCACAAAACTAAAATTGAATGGCTCTATTCTATCTACTTGCTAAGGCTGTGCAAATAGTTAATACCAATCGACTTAAATATTTGGTCATTCTAGCGTGCTAAATAAAGCGCTAACTGCGTTAGAAATGTCTAAAGTAGAGTAACTACATGTCAAAATTTCTGCCTTGTTATCACTTCATTTATCTGTCGCTATTTAAGACCAACAACTTAACACGATTGGTATAAGCGGGAAGTCCTCCCGCTTTATTGTAATTGAGTGAACTGCAATCGTTATTTCTGTTTACGAAGTTCAATACGTCCGCTAATCGTATCCATTTCAATATCAGCATCCCCACCGTTAATACTAAATTCTAAGTCGCTAGATGGGCCGTATTTCGCCTTCGTTGCTCTGTCATCACTAAGCTCATTAACGATTTTACCGTTAGCGTGAGCTTCAATTTCAAACGTTGCCGATACATCAGTTGGGAAATAAAACTCGGCATCACCACTGACTGATTCAAAACGAATATTGGCATCTGCTAGCAGCTTATTGATGTGTACTTCTGCTTCACCATTTACAGTATTGATGCGCAATTTTTTAATTGCATCAAAAGCAAAGTCGATATCACCGTTTACGTTTTCAAGACGCACATCTTGTGCTTTGGTTTTTGACTTAATGTCGCCATTCACCGCGGTAAAGCGTAAGGCACCTTGTGAGTTTTTATCGTTAATTTCACCATTAACGGTTTCAAAGCGAATATCACCGTTTAAGTCGTGGGCATTCACATCGCCATTGACCGTTTCAAAGCTCATGTTGCCGCGAATATCTTGCACTGTGATATCACCGTTGACGGTATCAATCTCTGCGCCCGCTTCAAGCTCTTTAGCACTAACTGTGACATTCACCCCAGCAAATTCAAGCTCACTGCTTTTTGGCATGTAAATGGTTAAACGAGAACCGTCACCACTATTCCAGCCACCTAAGTTACGCGGCATTTTTACGATAAATTCAACACGGCTGCCTTCAACCTCTAAACGATAGCCTTGTGCTTTATCGTCAAGCTCACCTTCGATTTTAAGTTGTGGTTTATCCCACCCTTCAATGCGTACATCACCACGTTGGTTTTCAATAAAAATGCGTTTATTTGCAGGTACATCAATTTGTTCATTAATGGTTTGTCCTGCCATTGCCATCAGTGGCAATAATCCTAAAGTTAAGGCTAGTACTTTCATAATTGTCACTCCTAAATCGTTTGCCACTTCGGTGCATGCACCTTGTTAATTAAGTCCAGTTGTTGCTGATAAACCTGCGACAGCATTTGTAATAAAGCTGGGTTTTCAGGTTCATTCTCAAGTGCTTGCTTTATGGCACTTTCGGCTTCTTCTAACTCTTTTAGTTGTTGCTGCCAGTTATCGGTTAACGCAGGTTGATTTTGATACTGCACCAACAAACCTTGCTTTTGCTTGGTAAAATAGTCGCTCATTGCCATCATGCTATTTGGCTCACCTTGGCCAACAAAAAGCTGTACGGTCAATAGTGCGGCAATACAACAAGCGGCAACTGCAGCGAGTTTATTCCAGCCATGGTTTGGCTTCTCAGTTTGCTCTGGCTGCCCTGTCGCAATTGCTCGCTCAACACCGGGCCAGAGATCTTTGTCTGGGCTAATATCTTGCTTATGGTTAAGCGAGTCATTTAAAAATTGTTCAAATTCTGGCTTACTCATTTTCATACCACTCTTTTAATAACTGCCTTGCACGGTGAAATTGCGATTTACTTGAACCGACCGCCATATCAAGCATGCTTGCTATCTCTTCATGGCGATAGCCTTCAATTGCATGAAGTACAAACACCATACGTGCTCGCTCAGGTAGTCTCAGTACTAATTTATCGAGGCCGTTAAAGCCGTCGCAATCTGCTGCGCTTTGCTCATCCATACCGCTTTGTTCAAAACTCACTACTTTTTGAAACCAGCTTTTATGTTTGCGAATGTAGCTAATCGCAATATTGCTGGTAACACTATGTAACCAAGTCGAAAATTGTGAGCGTCCATCAAAGTTCGCGATTTTGTGCCACAACTGTACAAACACTTCTTGTGTTGCATCTTCTGCGTGCTCTTTGTCTGCAAGTAATCGCAAACAAAGGCTATAAACCCGCTTCACATGCAACTCATAAAGTGTTGCATAGGCAGCTTGATCACCGCTTTTTACGCGCTCTATCAAGGCATGCTCACTTTGCTGGGCGAACGCTTGTTCTGCATCTATCAACATCCTGGATGTTGTCCTTTATGATTATTGTTGTGAATTTAGTGTATTAGACGTAAGGAGGGATTCAAAAGGTTTAAATGAAATTAAATTTTTTTGTGTAAGCTACAAATAATTGAGCTTACACAATTTTATTTGGGGATTTACGTTATTCGGCAGGTGATGCTTCGCTTTCTTCTTCAGTTGTTTCTGCGGTTTTGTAGCTCCAACCTAAAAATACGATACGTGCCGAAGAAGCAGGCGTGCCGCCATTTTGTACTTGTAATAAACCCGCATCATAGTGAGCACCACTGCCCCCTGTTGCGGTAATTGTAGAGCCACGTACACTACCAAACAGCTCACCACTTCCCGATAGCTTCACCGTTGTCAAAGGGGCATAAATAGCCGCATATAAATTCGCAGCACCGCTAAATTGCACGCCATTTACACCATTAAATGATGAGTAGAATGATAACGACGGATGACCACTAGTAGTTAATCCTTCTTGCTCAGTAATAACTTTTGCGCCTGCGCCAATATTGACTTTTCCGGTTAATAACACAGTTAAACTACTGTCTTTTTTAATAGTCAGTGTTGTGCTCCCCGCCATCGAAAAGTCACCATCAATCAGTAAAATAACATCACCACCAGAAACTTCCATTTTGCCGTCACTGGTCATTTTGAGTCTATCAAGAGCAAAAATATACTCTTTGCTATTGCTACCATTAGCTTGGTTCTGTGCTTTAGAGTTAAACAAGAAAACATCAGCAAGGCTTGGCATAATAACTTGGCTACCACCGCGACTAAAATAGCCCTTTTCAGTATTAAGCTTAAATTGTTGCGTAGGACCTACAGAAATAGAGCTGTAACTGCTTACTTGGTCTGTGATGCCTGTCATTTTCTCTGGCAAAATTAACGGGTCGCAACTGGTATCTGGGTTTGTAGGGTCATAATCAGGTGCAGCTGGATCGGCTACAGTTACCGGTTCAACATTCGGGTTCACGTTAAATTTACGATCACTATAATGCACACCATCTTGCTGGTTATTGCTGGTATCTTTAAAATCGCCTGAACCGCCATACATAATATCCAACGCTTCGCCTTGGCTATTCGTGATGAATGTTGACCACTGCATTTTTGCATCACCATTGGCTCGCACAACCCCCGAAACAGTCCCGCCACGATGGGTATAATAACCACGGGTATAGACATTACCATCTACACGTAAACCACTGCCAGGAGAGATATAAACACCGGAGTTCGAATGGATATTACCAATAATTGGTGATGAGCCATTTAAGTAAATAACTCCGGTCGCTTTTACATCGCCCTTTATCGGTGAATGACCCGATAGCACTACATCTGAATCGCCAGCAATGGTTGAAACATCACCATCATTCGACTTTGTTTCTTCGTAGCTGCCTTTACTCGAATCATAGCTGTCGATACTACCACTGCCCGATAAATCGACTCCCTTACAGCCCACCATCGCATTAGTGAAAACAGAACTACCTTTCGCACCTTGTACTGCAAAACGGGCGACTAAGTTACTTTGCGCGTCACCATCAAATCGTTGCCCCAAGCTTGCAATTTCAAGCTCACCAGCAGCGTTTTGACTTAAACTGGCATTAAAAATGGCATCATCAGCAATAACACCAGAGCCCGATGCGTTACTGGTTTTACTGATCAAATCTTCAACCGCTAATACACCTTCATCATTCAAGGTTTGTTGCAGTAACTTAGCTTGTTCAAACACACCTTTTTCAGCCATTAAGCGGCTGTTTAATTTCTTTTGAAAGTTGCCACTTAAACGTTCTTGAACAACGTTTTCACGTAGCGAACTAAGCACCACTATGCTAGCCATACTGGTCAAGATCAACACTGTAATTAGGGTAAAACCATTTTGCTTGTTATACACTGCCAGCTCCGTATGCTTTGACTAATATTGCATTAGTTAAGGCAATATCAATGTTAATACCATTACCGAACTGAGCTGGTAAATCATTTGGCTTTACAGTGACTGTGACAAGCTCACCGGCGATATCAAATGACAAAGCTTCGATTCCTGTCAGTAATCGCTCTGAGGCAGCACCATCGAGTGAACACATTAAGTTGCTACCATTTAAGCTATATACTTCAACTACCTGCGCAGTTGTCGCAGAGCCATCACAAGCAATCACACCGCTAGGTTGAGTAATGGTAATCGTGCTTTTATCTGCACTGATGGTCGGTGTTAGTTGTGTCTGCTTTATGCTGCGGTTGAATACTTTACTGGTATAGCGAATCACTTCTTGAGCGTTTTCAAGCTCTTTACTCACCTCAATCGTGCTTTTAATCGCCGAGTAAGACAAGCTCACTCCCGCTAATAAAAAAGCGCCAGCTGCCAATGCCACCATCAGTTCAACTAAGGTAAAACCCTGAACGCGTTTGTTCATGAGCACACCGCCGTTAAATCAGGAAAACTGGCATTTAGACTAATTTGATTTTCTGCATTGTCTGTCATGCGTTTATCAACCCAAGCCACATTAATTTGCATGTCATCACTGTAAGTAGCTGGGATCGTCAGCTGATAATCACTCACTTGTGGCGCGAGCGAAGCTCTAAATATCGCGTCTTGAAAAAGTGCGGTATTGGTTTTTTGAATTTCACAAATACGCGGCCACAAACGCTCAATGGTGTTTTGCCCTTGAATAAGTGACACTGTGTAATTAAAGCTATTGGTTGCATATTGCAGCGATTTTAGCTGCGCTGCCGCCAAGCCTAATAATGCGATGCCAGCGATCACCACTGAAATCATCACTTCTAATAATGAAAAGCCTGCCTGCTTATTCATGCACATCCTCGCTGTGAATTTTCTACTAACCAGTTTTGGCCACTTTTAAGCACACACATCACGTAATCAGTGGTATTTGTGTGCTCATCTTTCACTAAAATTTCAGCTTGTTTATCAACTTCGCCACTGGCACTAATGGCCAATGCGACTAAATTGACGGCAACGCCGCTTTTTGTGACCGAAAATTCTTTTAAAACCGTGTCTACGCCGCCCTCGTTGAGGGTCACTTGCCAACTATTATTACTAACAACTAGGTTAATAGGTTTGTCGCGTTTGACCGCTTCACTGCGTGCAAATTTATAAGCACTATTTAATTGATTTGCAGTAGTTACGACGCGATCTTGCAAAATTTGCTGACTAAAAGACGGGAAAGCAAGGGCTGCCATAATGCCAATAACACTCAGCACAACCATTAACTCAATTAAGGTAAACCCTGCAATTCGACGCAATTGTGTTACTCCCAGCAATCACTAAATGAAGCGCTATAACTACCATCATGTTTAACGGTTAAGTCACCACAGCGATCACTTGCTTGCGCCGAACCCGATTTAGGAGCGGCTTTTAAACTGTAGCCACGATTTTTAAAATCGCTTACAGCACCTGATACTTTATCTGTTGCTGTGTAGGTAAAGGTGTAATAGTCAGTATTTTGAGTTGCAAATGCATTGGGGTAGCCGCCATTTCGTGAATAAATACGTTCGAGGCTGGCGCTGTATTGCAGTAACTCTTGTTGAATATCAGCACGGCGACTACGTTGCATGTGCTCAGTGTAAGCAGGCAGTGCTACGCTATACAGAATCCCTAAAATAGCGATCACGATAAGAATTTCTACTAATGTAAATCCTGCTTGTTTACCCATTCCATGTGGTACTAATGCACTTTTCAACCTCAACCCCTTAACACTTTTTAACCAGCACAATATAAATGACAGCGTTGTCAGTGTCAATTTTAACCAATTTACTTTTACCCATTCGATTATACTAATAAGAAAAATAAAATTAAGAAAAAAGAACGTATGTTTGTAAAATAGGTAAGATTATAGGACTAGTATTTGTCTATTTAAAATATAGAAACCAATACTATTGGATGGCAACTGAAGAAGCAATAGCGGTACAAAATGCTACAATTTATAAATTTCAGGCACAAAAAAGCCGCACCTAAGTGCGGCTTTTTTTTACTTAATATTGCTATTAAGCTTCAGCGATAACGATTACTTTGATAGTAGCCGATACGTCTGAGTGTACTGCGATTGCTACGTCAAATTCGCCAGTCTCACGGATAGTACCTAGAGGTAAACGAACTTCTGATTTAGCAACTTCAACGCCAACAGCTGAAATAGCTTCAGCGATGTCGCGAGTACCGATAGAACCGAATAACTTGCCTTCGTCACCAGCTTTAGAAACTAGTGTAACTTCAGCTAATGCTTCTAACTTGTCAGCGCGAGCTTGAGCAGCAGCTAGATCTTCAGCGATCTTAGCTTCTAAATCAGCACGACGTGCTTCGAAAGTTTCGATGTTAGCTTTAGTTGCAGGAACTGCCTTACCTTGTGGGAAAAGGAAGTTACGTGCGAAGCCAGATTTAACTACAACCTGGTCACCTAGGCCACCTAGGTTTGCGATCTTGTCTAGTAGAATAACTTGCATGTCTCTACACCTTTTAAAAACTGTTAATCCGCTGCTTACTTATGTAAGTCAGTGTATGGAAGAAGGGCTAAGTAGCGAGCACGCTTGATAGCAGTTGCTAGCTGACGCTGATATTTAGCGCTAGTACCTGTGATACGGCTAGGTACGATTTTGCCACTTTCTGTAACATAGTTTCTAAGAGTAGCTAGATCTTTATAATCGATTTGTTGTACGCCTTCCGCTTTAAAGCGGCAGAACTTACGACGTCTGAAATAACGTGCCATGAGTAAAATTCCTCAAAAAATTCTTTCTATATGTTGAGCATGCAAGACCAATTGGCTTAAGCCGTTTCGGCCTTCGTGACGGTTTAAAAACCCCGTCACTTGCACTTGTTGCCCAACGTGCAATTGTTGAGTTTGTTGTTGCATTGGCGTGCCGCTGGCAACAACTTGAAGCCTGACATAACTATTACGGTTAAGGTCTGCTTCAACTTGCATCGATTTATGTTCAAGAACAAAAATACAATGCGGTATACCAGCAGGGCTTTGACTATATTTAGGTGTTTTACAAACAACCCCAGATAGTGTCAGCTGATTCATATAAGGATTAAGCGGTTGGCTCATCTTTTTGTCTCAACTGCAAGCGCCATGCTTGAACTCAAAACGATTAAGCAGCTGGTGCTTCTTTCTTCTCTTCTTTCGCAAGAGGAGATGCTTCAGTTACAGCGTCTTTAGTACGCATAACTAAGTTACGAAGCACTGCATCGTTGTAGCGGAAAGTAGTTTCTAGCTCGCTGATTACTTCAGTAGGTGCTTCAACGTTCATAAGAACATAATGAGCTTTGTGAAGCTTGTCGATTGGGTAAGCCAATTGACGACGGCCCCAGTCTTCAAGACGGTGGATAGTACCACCAGCTTCAGTGATAGAACCAGTATAACGTTCGATCATACCAGGTACTTGCTCACTCTGATCAGGGTGAACCATGAATACGATTTCGTAATGACGCATGGATATTCCTTACGGTTAATAGAGCCTTCTACCGTTTCGGCCAGTCGGTTTAAGGCAAGGAATTAAATTTAATAAGCCGAAATGAGCGCGCATTTTACGCTTAGATTGATAATTAAGCAAGATAAAACAGCAAGCCAAGCTAGATTATTGTGCTCTATTAAGATTTTCTAAACGCTAAAAACAAAAAACCCAGCCGAGGCTGGGTTTTTGAATTCTGAAAACTAAAATTACTTGATTTTAGCTTCTTTGAAAATCACGTGTTTACGAGCTTTAGGATCGTATTTTTTGATTTCCATTTTTTCAGGCATGTTACGCTTGTTCTTGTCGGTAGTGTAGAAAAAACCAGTACCAGCAGTTGAAACTAAACGGATCTTATCGCGCATGATTCAGTTCCTTAAACTTTTTCGCCACGAGCACGGATTTCTGTAAGAACCGCGTCGATGCCTTTTTTATCGATAATACGCATACCTTTAGTAGTAGTGCGTAGTGTTACAAAACGTTTTTCACTTTCAACCCAAAAACGGTGAGTTTGTAGGTTAGGTAGGAAACGACGTTTAGTCGCGTTTCTCGCGTGTGAACGGTGATTACCAACCGCTGGACGCTTACCTGTAACTTGACATACTTTAGACATGTCTATATATCTCCAATAACTTCGCTCGAGCTTAATTTTCCCTTAGGCCAGTATTTGTGCCCCGGGATAAATCGAAGGGCGCTCTTTATACAGCTTATACAGGCAAAGATCAAGTAACAGATCTTATCCAATCAGCTCATGTGTAAATTTGATAGCGGCTAATTATAAAGATCGAATGCCCTTAGGGAAAGTAAAAACTGCATTTAAATTAAACTAATTTCTAAAATCGCCCTAAACTGCTCATTTTTAACACACTCTCTAATACAGTTGGCTCTATATAAGCCCTCTTTCGGCAAACGAAACACAATTTTCACCACCCACTATGATGTGATCCAGCACATTTATATCGACTAAGGCTAAAGCTTGCTGCAATTTAGTGGTGATCAATTTATCGGCCTGACTAGGTTCAGCAACTCCACTTGGGTGGTTATGAGCAAGTATTAGTGCCGCCGCATTATTACGCAGCGCTGCTTTAACCACTTCACGGGGGTACACAGACGCGGCATTAATAGTGCCGTAAAAAAGTACTTCGTCTTTAATCAACTGGTTTTGACTATCTAAGTACAGCACCATAAATACTTCCTGCTGTAAGCCACGTAACTGAATAGTTAAATAGTCATACACGGCTTGTGGCGAAGTAAATAACGCCTCGCGCTTACATTGCTCAAGCATATAGCGCCGGCTTAATTCAAGCACTGCTTGAAGCTGCACATACTTGGCAGCCCCTAAACCCTTTTGAGCGCAAAACTCTTGTTCAGATGCATTAAATAAGTCATGCAGCGTACTATTAATATCGAGCAGATGCTCAGCCAGTTCAATGGCATTCATGCCCGGCACACCGGTTCGTAGGAATATTGCTAATAACTCTGCATCTGAGAGTGCTTTGGCACCTTGGGCAAGTAACTTCTCCCGCGGCCTTGCTGATAAAGGTAAATCGGTTAATGGCATTGCTTCATCCTTAAAACAACTATTCCATATATTAAACTGTACTATAAAATTTAGTTTTTTCCTGTCTGTAGAAAAGAAAACTTCATGCTATCGGTAAAGATTTGCTATCGTTAGCCCATATCGACAAAGGTTAAATTTCACGTAATGACAAAATCAGTAAATAAAAAAATCCTGTTAGGTATGAGTGGTGGTATTGCAGCCTATAAATGCGCAGAACTTGTTCGCCGTTTAAAAGATCAAGGCTGTGAAGTAAAAGTCGTCATGACCGACTCAGCCAAACACTTTATTACTCCTTTAACTATGCAAGCAGTTAGCGGTGAGATTGTTTCTGATTCATTACTCGACCCCGCAGCAGAAGCCGCAATGGGTCATATCGAATTTGCCAAATGGGCAGACCTTATTTTAGTCGCCCCTGCAACCAGTAATATTTTAGCCAAAATGGCCATGGGTATTGCAGATGACTTACTGACGACCCTACTACTGGCTACCCCTGCAAAAGTGGCGGTTGCACCTGCAATGAACCAACAAATGTATGCCCACCCTGCTACACAAGCAAATCTTGCCACTCTAAGTGAGCGCGGCGTGGTTATTTGGGGCCCAGGTAAAGGCGAGCAAGCCTGTGGTGATGTAGGCGCAGGACGCATGTTAGAGCCTCATGAGTTAGTCGCGCTTTGTACACAACCTGAAGTAGAGCCACTACTTGCAGGCAAAACTATCACGATTACTGCAGGACCAACCCGAGAAGCCCTCGACCCAGTTCGTTATATCTCTAATCACAGCTCTGGCAAAATGGGTTATGCCCTTGCAGAAGCTGCACTTGCGTTAGGTGCAAAGGTAAATCTGATTTCAGGCCCTGTAACAATTAAAGCACCTGTTAATGCCCTGCTTACTAACATAGAAAGTGCTGAGCAGTTACTCACCGCCTCAATGGAACTGGCCGCGCAATCGGATGCTTTTATCGGCTGTGCAGCAGTGGCTGATTACCGTGCAGCTGCAATTCATGAGCAAAAGATGAAAAAACAAGGTGATGAACTAACCCTCACTTTAGTTAAGAACCCAGATGTCATCGCTAATGTCGCTGCGCTTAGCGAAAACCGCCCTTATACCGTTGGCTTTGCGGCAGAAACTCAAGATGTTGCAAGCTATGCTCAAGGTAAATTAAAGAACAAAAACCTCGATATGATCTGCGCAAATGACGTATCAAAAGAAGGCCTTGGCTTTAATTCTGATCATAATGCTTTAACACTCTTCTGGCACAATGAGCAGCTAGATTTAGCAATGGGAAGTAAAAAAGATTTAGCCATGAGCGTAATGACTGAGCTTGCCAAGCGTTTGTAAAAATGCTGGAAAGAAACTGAATAAAACATTAACATAAGCCACTCATTTGCACAAAAAATGGCTTGTCTGACTCCCAACAGCGCAAGTAATAAATTATAAGAAAGGAATGGTCATGCCTGCGACAAAAAGAAGTAATCGCAAAGAGCAGATTCTGCAAGCACTCGCACAAATGTTAGAAACCAGCCCAGGTCAACGTATCACCACCGCAAAACTCGCGGCTGAGGTCGGTGTGTCTGAAGCTGCGTTATATCGTCATTTTCCGAGTAAAGCACGGATGTTTGAGGGCCTAATCGAGTTTATTGAAGATACCCTGTTATCACGCATTAACCTCATTTTAGAAAATGAGAAAGAAAGCCAAACACGTGTCTACAATATTTTGCTGTTATTGTTAGCCTTCGCCGAGAAAAACCCGGGCATTACCCGCATTTTGACCGGTGATGCCTTACAAGGTGAGCAAGAGCGTTTACGTGAGCGTGTACAAGGCTTATTTGAAAAGCTAGAAACTCAGTTCAAGCAAGTGCTACGCGAGCGCAAACTGCGCGAAGGTAAAGCATTCCAGTCAGACGAAAGCACCCTAGCCAACTTCTTACTCGCCTATGTAGAAGGTAAGATGAACCAATTCGTGCGCAGCGACTTTAAAGCAAAACCCAGTGCACAATTTGAAAAGCAGTGGCCAGAGTTACAAAAGATTTGGTTGTAGTTCAAGCTTTATTAGCTGGTAGTTTAACTACCAGCTTAATACCTACCTTATATACACTTGATTTGAAAAGTATTTCTTTTTTGAGTTAGTTAATTGAATTTCGGCCTGGTTACCAACAAGCTGCAATAGTAAGCCCTGAGCAATTTCCCTTTCACCCAATTTCGATTTCACAACAACTTCTTTTCCTATTGCTCCTTGCAACCTCGGTTTAGGGAAACTCGCTTTAGTAACTGGTTTTAGCCCTTCATTTTCAACAAACAAATTTAGACAATGCTGCTTAGCGGCACTGATCCAGTCATCATGGGATTTAACAATATCAACGTTATTTAAAAAGTGTATCAACGCACTATTTCGACTACTAAATTCACTCGAAACATCGGCCATATTTTTAACTTGCGCCCATTTACGAATAACAACGTACTTGCCTTGCGTGAGCCTCGCTAAACTCGTCGATGCGCCCGTCATCCGGCTATACCATTCGATTCTATAACAAGAAGAACCCAAGCTATGAAGTAGAATAGTCGTATTGCCAAATTCCTTAGTACTGCCCTCAATAACACTCACTTTCAATCCTTTAAGCAAAAAGTAAATCAGACTTAAAGGATATGAAGAACAAGCCGTTATGATAATGAGTGACTTTCTTAGTGAGCCTAAGAAATATTCCTAGATTGCAGAGAATGGTTAAACAACTTAAAGGGGCAATCGAGATTAAAGAGCAAAGAATGATGATTCATTTTGAATATTGAGCGGAGTGGTTTTTCTCCGCCCAAAAAGCAAAAAGCCCGTAGCATTCACTACGGGCTTTAATATGATTTGGTGAGTCAGCCAATAAGCCGCTGTTTTGTATGCGCGGAGTGGGTTTTCTTTTAGAAAGTAAAAAGCCCCGCATTGCTGCGAGGCTTTTTATG
>NZ_JADKNF010000012.1:0-79290 GCF_017808125.1 Pseudoalteromonas sp. PA2MD11 | reverse complement strand
GTGGATTTTCTAAGCCCTAAAAAACAAAAAGCCCGTAGCATTCACTACGGGCTTTAATATGATTTGGTGAGTCAGCCAATAAGCCGGGTTCTGTCGTGGATAATCATTCGTCTAGGCCATAAATTGCTCTATGGCTCAAGCAACCTACCCGGTTCTCACGTGGGCCACGCGTTCATTATTTAAAATGATAGAACCCTATTTGGTCTTGCTCCGGGTGGAGTTTACCTTGCAACCAACTGTTACCAGTGGCCCGGTGCGCTCTTACCGCACCCTTTCACCCTTACCAACCGAAGTTGGCGGTCTCCTCTCTGCTGCACTTGTCGTAGGCTCGCGCCCCCCAGCCGTTAGCTGGCACCCTGCCCTGTGGAGCCCGGACTTTCCTCCCCCTGCGCATTTTCGTTGCAGGCAGCGATTATCTCGGCTGACTCGGCGCGCAGTATACCTGAGCGCGCACGTCTATGCAGTAAAGAATTAGCCTTTTTCGTCAATAATTGCTTTATAAAGTGCGTTTTTCTTCAAACCAAAATACTCAGCCACAACACCACAGGCTTTTTTCAGTGGCATTTCGGCTTCGAGTAAACCGAGCATGCGGCGCGCATCTTCTGGAATATCGTCACTTTGCTTCGCTTTACCCGGTAGCATCAGTACGATTTCACCGCGCTGCTTAGTTGGATCATCCGTTAAAAACTGTTTTAACTCAGCAACCGTGCCATTGAAAAAGGTTTCGAATGTTTTAGTAAGCTCTTTTGCAAACACTACAGGCTGCTCTGTACCGAGCGCTGCTTCTAAATCATCAAGGCTCGCCATTATACGGTGGGTGCTTTCATACATGATGCTAGTAATACCTGAGTTTACCGCTTCGATAAAAAAGCTCTGCCTTGCTTTACTCTTTGCTGGTGTAAAACCAATAAACTGAAAACGATCTGTTGGTAAACCAGAACAACATACAGCGGTAATTGCAGCACATGCCCCCGGCACCGGCGTGACGTGCGCGCCTTGTTCACGGCATAAATTAACCACCGCATAACCTGGGTCGCTAATAAGTGGCGTGCCGGCGTCAGATACCAGTGCAATGTTCATTCCTTGCTCTAACCAATCTACAATTTGTTGCGCTTTTTGTTTCTCGTTATGGTCATGTAAAGCAAAGGTTTTTGCTTTGATATTAAAATGGCTTAACAACTTTCCTGTGTGACGAGTATCTTCAGCGGCTATTAAGTCAACCTCAGATAGGGTTTGGATGGCACGCTGGCTGATGTCATCAAAGTTACCTATAGGCGTGGCAACAATGTAAAGAGTGCCGATTTTATCTGAATTGTCCTCATTTAACATTGAGGTCTCCTGCGTCAGTCAGTAATATAAGCAAATCGCGTTAACGTATCGGGAAATCATTGTGCGACTTAAACTTGTTAGTCTATTAATTGTATTGTCAGGGTTATCGGCTTGTAGCACAACCGAAAAACCTCGAAATAGTGCAGAAAATCAATCGGGCCAATCGAGTATTGCCCTATCACAGCTAACCGACGCACAATCTATGTACCAAGCAGCGCTAAATCGTCAAGGCGCAGATAAAATACAGCTTTTATACACTGCGCGTGATGCGGCTATCAGTGAAGAGCGCTGGGCTCTACTAGAAAAAGTCTGCCTTGAACTAGAAGCGACCCCAAGTGTAGACCAAATTCAAAACAAACTTTACATTGCCCTTGCACAAGAGCATCAAGGCAAAAGTGATTTAGCTTTAGCTCAGTTACAGCAGCTCGAGCCACAGTTACGCCAGCCTGAACATCAAGCATGGCACCAATATTTAACTGCGCGCGTTTATGCATCGCAAGGTATGCCAAAACGGGCAATGCCTTTCTTTTTTAAAGCATCAACACTTAGCAGCGAAAATAACTTTACTGTTGCGAATTTAAACAAAGATTTATGGCAAAGCCTAACCCAACTTTCATCTTATGCACTTGAGCGTTTTAATCGTGGCTCTGTGGTGCAACAAGGTTGGGTCAATTTAGCGCTTTATCATCAAGTGTATTTAGGTGCGCCTGTTGAGCTTCATCAAGCAATGAACAACTGGCTGCGTCGCTACCCGGGTCACCCAGCAGCTGAGGTGCTGCCTAAAAAGGTAACAGAGCTAGTACAAATTGAACCTTTAAATGTAAACCGCCTCGCAGTACTACTCCCTCAATCAGGCGCCAATGAGCGATTAGGTGATGCACTAAAAGCAGGTGTGCTTGCTGCCTTAGATGGAAAATCATTAGAACAAACATTATTTATTGATGAGTCGCTATCAGCCGCTGAAATTACACTTAAACTCAGCGAATTTAATGCTGATTTTGTTATCGGCCCTTTATTAAAAACTAATATCGAAAAGCTAACCAACGCGCAAACACTAGTTGATTACCCAGTGATGCATTTAAACACCTTTGATGGTGAGCGAATTTCACAGCAGCACTTTTTCTTTGCTTTAAGTCCTGAACATGAAGTTCAGCAAGCGTTAGAGCGATTTTTAACAGCGGGCTATCAAAAGCCGATGCTGCTAGCACCAAATAATAGTAACGGCCAACGCCTAGTTGAATACTTCAATACGCAGTGGCAACGCTACAGCGAAGTTAAACCTCAAATTGGCTTTTACGCTGGTAAAGAAGATATGCCGAAAACAATCACTGGCTTACTTGAAGTAGACCAAAGCAAAGAGCGTATTAAAGTTGCCAAATCGTTATTCAAGCAAGAAGTTGAAAGTGAAACTCGCTCGCGCAGCGACATTGATGTGATTTATATTTTAGGTGATGCTACTGAAACGCGTTTAATCAAGCCCTATTTAGACGTAAACGTAAGTACTTTTGCTGAGCGTATTCCGCTTTATGCCAGCTCAAAAAGCCACAGTAAGCAAATCGATAGAACCGACAAAGGCGATTTAGATGGCCTTTATTTTACGGAACTACCTTGGATGCTTGATGGTCAAATTCAACAACACAATTTACGCCAGCAATACGAAAGTTTATGGCCAGAAAACGCAGATATAAGCCAGCGCTTATTTGCCATGGCATTTGATGCAGCCAGTATGCTAGGTGATGTGAAGCAATTAAGCATGGTGCAAGGTAAACGCTTTAGTGGTATCAGTGGTCAACTGAGCATTGCCAGCAATGGCTATGTTACGCGCACTTTAGATTGGGCACAGTACAAAAATAAACAAATTATTGCGGTTGATTTAGCGACTGAGCAACCAATTCCATTATTTATGCAATCTGCCTTTGGAATTAACGCTGCTGAATAAGCTTTTTAAAACGTAGTAATAGCTCAAGGATGAAGCTATGTCTTGGTTTAAGCAATTATGGCAAAATAGCCGCGAAAAAGGCCTGTATTACGAAAAACAGGCTGAACAATATTTAATACAACATGGTTTAAAAGCCATTGAACGCAATTACTTATGTAAATACGGTGAGCTAGACCTAATAATGCGTGACGGGCAAACGCTGGTATTTGTAGAAGTAAAATTTAGAAAAAACGCCTTGCGTGGTGGCGCAAACTATGCGCTCAGCAAACAAAAGCAGCAACGATTAAGGCGCACGATTAGCCATTATCTTGCCGAGAAAAAAATCTCAAACCAGTCTATACGGATAGATTATGTCGCTATAACAGGTGAGCTTAACAGCACCCTAAACTGGTTTAAAAATGTTTACTAACGCCGTTTGGCGTCGGCTTAATTTGGTAGGTTATGCAAGAAACGATAAAAAAAATCTTTACTGAAAATATTCAAGTTCAAATAGCGGCAGGTGAAGTACTGCCAAGCGCACTTGAATCAGCAGCATTCACCATTGCACAAAGCCTCATTAACGGCAATAAGCTGCTATGTTGTGGCACTCCTAGCTGTCATATGTTGGCACAGCACATGGCAGGGCTATTAATTAACTTTTATGAAACCGAGCGCCCTTGCCTACCCGCAGTTGCGCTTGCACAAGATCAAGTTAACTTAGGCGCAGCAGCCAATAACGATGAGCACGAAACCTTTGCACGACAAATTCGTGCATTTGCTCAGCAAGGCGACCTTTTATTAGCAATTGCAGTTAATGGTAATGAAAAGCAAATTATCTCAGCAGTTGAAGCGGCACTGACTCGTGATATGAAAGTGATTGTGCTTGTTGGTGATGACGGTGGTGAATTAGTTGGCTTACTTGGCCCAAATGACGTTGAAATTCGTGTGCCATCAAAGCGCCCAAGCCGTATCGTTGAGTCGCATTTAGTGAATTTGCACTGCCTCAGTGAACTTATCGATTTAACCTTATTCCCACAGGAAGAAAATTAATGTTTAAACAGTCTTTAATTGTTATTAGTACCGTTTTATTGCTGCAAGGCTGTGCAGCTGCCGTTGTCGCCGGTACAGCGGGCGCTGTAACTGCCGCGAATGATCGCCGCACAATCGGTTCACAAATCGACGATAACAACATCGAAATTAAAAGCTCTATCGCTATTAGCGAAAATGAGCGACTACATAAATTTGCCAACGTAAACGTCATTAGCGTTAATGGTATTGTGCTTATGATTGGCCAAGTTGCTAACGCAGAAATGAAAGACGAAGCACAACGCGCTATTGAAGGCGTTGATGGCATTCGTAAAATCCACAACCAAATTCGCATTGGTTCAAATATTGGTATGAGTACGCAAACGCACGACTCTTGGTTAACTTCTAAAGTGAAAACGCAATTGCTCACCACAGAAAGCATCAGCAGCAATAACATCAAAGTAGTAACAGAGAATGGCGAAGTCTTTTTAATGGGCTTAGTGAGCGATTCTGAAGCGAATTTGGCGGTTGATGTAGCACGTAACGTATCAGGCGTTGAACGTGTTATTAAAGTGTTTGAATATCTGTAACGCTAAATAGTTAATTAATAATAAAAAACCCGCTAAATAGCGGGTTTTCTTTTGTCTGACTAAGGTTACTTAATCACTCGTAAGTGAGCACCTTTTTTCTTCTCTGGTTTAGCAGGTGGTTCATCATCTGGCGTAATATCGTCAGGTGTTTCAACACTTTCTAATACCGGAGCAAAATCGTCTTCGTCCTCGATGAATTCTTCTGCAGTAAATACAGTCCCTTCACCATTCTCACGTGCATAAATTGCGAGCACAGCACCCATAGGTACGTACACTTGCATTGGTTGGCCACCAAAGCGCGCATTAAAGCTAAGCTGTTGGTTGTCCATTGCAAATTGTGTTACCGCTGATGGGCTAATGTTCAAAACGATCTGACCGTCTTGCACAAACTGTGTTGGTACTTGTACAGCAGGAAAATCAGCGTTAACCACTAAGTGTGGTGTGCACTGATTATCAACAATCCAATCAAAGAAGGCGCGTAGCAAATAAGGACGATTAGGCGTCATTATAAACGAATCTCACGCTCAGCTTCAGTTAGTGAAGCTTGGAATGATTCACGCTCAAATAAACGCAACATGTATTCTTTAAGCTCTTTCGCGCCTGCACCATTAAGCTCAATGCCAAGCTCAGGTAAACGCCAAAGTAGTGGTGCTAAGTAACAATCAACTAAGCTGAACTCTTCACTCATGAAGTAAGGTGCTTCAGAGAAGATTGGTGCAATTGCAAGTAACGCTTCTGTAAGTTCTTTACGTGCTTGCGCAGCTTCGCTGCTACCGCTAGTGATTTTGTTAGCTAGGCTATACCAATCCGTGTCGATACGATGCATCATCAGACGACTACGGCCACGCATAACCGGATAAACTGGCATTAGTGGAGGATGAGGGAAACGTTCATCAAGGTATTCCATGATAATGTTTGCCTGATATAAACCAAGCTCACGATCGATCAGTGTTGGTACTGTACCGTAAGGGTTAATCTCATGAAGTGCTTCTGGCAGGTTATCCTTTTCAGCCAGGTGAATGTCAACACTTACACCTTTTTCAGCAAGTACGATACGTACTTGATGGCTATACATACAGTTAGCACCAGAAAACAGGGTCATTACAGGGCGCTTATTGGCAGCTACGGCCATGCCTACCTCCATTATATTACAAAAACAGCAATAGGGGCTTAAGCCCCTATCACAAAACTACCTTTCAAAATGCCCAGGATTAGTGAACATCTCTCCAGTATTCTTTCTTCAGCATGAATGCCAAGATAAATAGAATCACTAGGAAACCAATTACCTTAAGACCTAACGCTTCTGACTCTAAACGTGACGGCTCGCCAACGTAAGCTAAGAAGTTAGTTAAGTCACGAGCAGCACGATCGTACTCGTCAACACTCATTTCACCAGAACCATCTGTTTCAACGCCAACAACTTTAGTCACAGTGTGACCATGTTCTTCCACTTCTTCAGTGATTGGTGTTGGTAAACCTTGTAGCTCTTGAAGAACGTGTGGCATACCTACCGATGGGAAAACAACGTTGTTTACGCCAAACGGACGAGATTCATCTTTATAGAATGACTTCAGGTAAGTATAGATCCAGTCAGTACCACGAACTCGCGCTACAAGCGTAAGATCCGGTGGCGCTGCGCCAAACCATTTAGCTGCGTCATCTTTATCAATCGCATTTTTGATGTGGCTACCTACTTTTGAGCCATCAAAAATTAATTGCTCTTGACCAATCTCAGTAGGAATACCGATATCGCGGAACGTACGCTCATAACGTTGATACTGCATTTGGTGACAACCAAGACAGTAGTTCATGAACAATTTAGCACCGCGCTGTAAAGATGCGTTATCTTTAAGGTCAATGTTCGCATCCATTAAAGGAACCGAAGGACCTGCTGCCATTGTCAACGATGGCAACAATGCGAATAAACCGATAATTAGCTTTTTCATCATTTCGTCAACCTCGTTGGTAATGGCTTAGTTTTCTCATTCTTGCTGTAAACAAATAACAATACGAAGAACATGAAGTATGTCACAGTCGTGATTTGCGATAACAGCGTTTTGAAATCAGTTTGTGGTGTAGCACCAACCCAACCCAAGATAACGAAAGTTACCACGAATTGTGCGATGTTTAACTTGTGTAAGCCACAACGATAACGAATAGAGCGAACCGAACCACGGTCAATCCAAGGTAGTAACGCAAGCACTACGATAGATGCACCCATCGCCACAACACCCATTAACTTGTTAGGGATTGCACGCAGGATTGCGTAGAATGGCGTAAAGTACCAAACTGGGAAAATGTGCTCTGGTGTTTTCAGTGGGTTAGCTGCTTCGAAGTTTGGCGCTTCTAAGAAGAAACCATTCATCGCAGGCATAAAGAATACAACCCAACAGAATAAGATTAAGAAACCAACCACACCCACAATATCTTTTACTGTGTAGTAAGGGTGGAACGGGATTGCATCAACAATGTCTTTCTTGTTGGTGTAATACTCGTGGAATTTGAATTTAGGCTTATCTTCTTCAGCTACAGTGCCTTTCTTACGCTTGATTTCAACACCATCTGGGTTGTTTGAACCCACTTCGTGTAGTGCAACAATGTGTAAGAATACTAAGATAACGATTACTAAAGGTAATGCAATTACGTGTAGTGCAAAGAAGCGGTTAAGCGTAGCACCAGAAATTACGTAGTCACCACGGATCCAAAGCGTTAAATCATCACCAATAACCGGAATCGCACCGAATAGTGAAATGATTACCTGTGCACCCCAGAAAGACATTTGTCCCCAAGGAAGTAAGTAACCCATGAAAGCTTCAGCCATAAGCGCTAAGAAGATGAACATACCGAATAACCACAGTAATTCACGTGGTTTTTGGTAAGAACCGTAGATCATGCCACGGAACATGTGCAGGTATACAACGATAAAGAACGCTGATGCACCTGTTGAGTGAAGGTAACGAAGTAACCAACCGTATTCAACATCACGCATGATGTATTCTACCGATGCGAAAGCACCTTCAGCAGATGGTACAAAGTTCATTGTTAACCAGATACCAGTTACGATTTGGTTAACAAGTACTAACATGGCTAGAGAGCCAAAGAAGTACCAGAAGTTAAAGTTTTTTGGTGCTGGATACTGTGCAATATGCATGTTCCAAACACGTGTCATTGGAATACGATCGTCGATCCAACCAATAATTTTACCAAACATCACGCCACTCCTTTTTCTTCACCGACTAGAATAGTCGTGTCATCAAGGAAGGTATACGGAGGAATTTCTAGATTTAATGGTGCAGGTACAGATTGGAATACACGACCAGCCATATCAAATTTAGAACCGTGACACGGACAGAAGAAACCGTCGTCTGTGCCCTCTACTTTCTCACCAAAGCCACCTTGTAGGAAGCTAGGAGAACAACCTAAGTGCGTACAAATACCAACAGCAACGAAGATCTCAGGACGTTGCGAACGATATTCATTGGTTGATGATTCAGGTTGTTGAGGCTCTTCAGACGCAGGATCACGAAGTTGACCTTCATGTTCTTTCATCTGTTCAAGCATTCTTGGTGTACGATTAATAACCCAAACAGGTTTTCCTCGCCACTCAACACGTATTAATTGTCCTGGCTCAAGCTTGCTGATATCTACTTCTACAGGCGCACCCGCAGATTTAGCTCGCTCACTTGGATTCCAAGACGCAATAAAAGGAACAGCAGCCCCAGCCGCACCAACACCACCAACAACAGAGGTAGCTATGGTTAAAAAGCGACGTCGGCCATTGTCTACAGGCGCATTGCTCATCCACTTATCTCCACTATGATTCCCAACACTTGCCATATTGAGAACATCAGTTACAGCAGGTTAATTTTTAGAAATTTCAAAATAGACGCGATCATAATTAAAACCCTTGATTAAAACAAGGTTATTCACAGTCTCATGCTCGAATAAACCCTATTTAATAGATTATTAATTTAGGTTAGCTCGAGTATGAAGCCGCTGGTTATGATAACGCATATAAAAAAACAATATACTGACCAAGATCAACCTCACTAAGAGGAAACAGAATTCTGCATTAGCTGTTGTTGAACTCACTCACATTACTTGCCCCCCAATTGTAGCAAAAAATTTCATCAATTAACTGATGGATTTAAGCTAATTTTGCTAAATCTTGAAGTTTTTTTACTGTAATACGTACTAATTATTAACAGCGGTTAAATATCGAACGAAAAAAGGTAGGTTTTTGTACTTCAGCTATCAGCTATCAGCTCCAAAAACAAAAAACCCAGCCGAAGCTGGGTTTTTGGTATTCTGATAAACGTAAATATTAACGTTTTGAGAATTGTGGACGCTTACGTGCTTTCTTAAGACCCACTTTCTTACGCTCAACTTTACGTGCATCACGTGTAACGAAACCTGCTTTACGAAGTGTAGGACGTAGAGACTCGTCAAACTCCATAAGTGCACGAGTGATACCGTGACGGATAGCACCAGCTTGACCAGTTGTACCACCACCTGAAACAGTGATGTGTAGGTCAAACTTTTCAGTCATTTCTACGTGCTCTAATGCTTGACGAACAACCATGCGAGCAGTCTCACGACCGAAGTACTCTTCTAGAGAGCGCTTGTTGATTACGATGTTACCAGTGCCTGGGCGTAAGAATACGCGAGCACTTGAACTTTTACGACGACCTGTACCGTAGTATTGATTTGCCATGATAGTGCTCCTTAAATGTCTAGAACCTGAGGCTGTTGTGCAGCATGGTTGTGCTCAGTACCTGAGTAAACTTTAAGTTTACGGTACATTGCGCGGCCTAAAGGACCACGTGGCAACATGCCTTTAACAGCTTTTTCGATGATCATTTCAGGCTTTGCAGCTTGAAGCTTGTCGAAAGTAGTAGACTTAAGACCACCTGGGAAACCAGTATGAGCGTAGTACATTTTGTCTTTTGCTTTATTACCAGTAACAGTAACTTTCTCAGCGTTGATAACGATGATGTAATCACCAGTATCTACGTGAGGAGTGTATTCAGCTTTATGCTTACCGCGTAGGCGACGAGCGATTTCAGTAGCGATGCGACCTAAAGTTTTACCTTCAGCGTCAACTACGTACCAGTCACGTTTTACTGTTTCTGGCTTAGCAACAAACGTTTTCATTTATTAAAATCCAATGTTTTTTAATTAAAACCACAGGTAATTATTATTAATTACCGCTCTAAGTTGAATGCTTTAACCCCTTCGAGTTTAAGACTTTGAGCCATCAATTAGAGGCTAAACTAATATCTGGCAATAGAACGCAACGTGGCAGACGCGGGAGTATACCAGCACTTGAACCACATTGCTATATGATGGTTGTTTTTTATTCGAGAAAATCGGCTATCAGCTAAGTGCGCGCGAAATAAATTTCACGCCTACATCAATCGTGGGCGTCACGCTTGCTTGGCGCGCCTTACATTCAACACCGATCAGCTAAAAACTGACAGCTGACGGCTGAAAGCTCACTAAGCTAAATGCTCTTTTGCTAAATACTCTAGCGATTGCATTTCTTGTAGTCGACTAATACAGCGCTTAAATTCAAAATTTAAGTTACCTTCGCTATATAGCTCGGTTATTGGCTTTTCAGCAGAGATAATCAGCGTTACATGACGCTCGTAGAATTCATCCACTAACGCGATAAAACGACGTGCCGCATCATCATTGGCTTGACCAAGAGCTTTTACGTTCGACAAAATCACCGTGTTATAAAGTCGGCTTATTTCCATGTAATCAACTTGGCTGCGGGCTGTTTCGCATAGTTCACTAAACTCAAACATAGCAATACAGTCAGACACTTTACGGGTTTTGATCATCCGCCCTTCAATTTCAATTTCTTTATCGAGCACACCCGGCTCAGGTGACAACTTATCGAAGTATTCAAATAAATTATCATCAGCTTGCTTATCAAGCGGACTGTGGAAAATTTCGGCTTGCTCAAGAGTACGTAAGCGATAATCAACCCCCGAGTCTACATTAACAATTTCGGTGTTGGCTTTTACCAACTCAATTGCTGGTAAGAAACGTGCACGCTGCAAACCGTTTCGATACAGCTCATCAGGCACGATGTTTGACGTAGCTACCAGCACAATGCCGCGCTCAAATAAGGCTTCCATCAAACCACCTAGCAGCATTGCATCAGTGATATCTTGCACAAAAAATTCATCAAAACAGATAATATCTGTTTCTGATTTAAAGATATCTGCAACCACATTTAATGGATTACTGGTATTTTTTAACTTTTTCAGCTCATCATGCACGCGATGCATAAAACGGTGAAAGTGCACACGCATCTTACGATCAGTAGGTAAAGCTTCGTAGAACGTATCAACTAAATAGGTCTTACCTCTACCTACTCCGCCCCAAAAATACAGCCCTTTTATACTTGGCGTGCTATCTTTAGAGAATAGTTTGGCAAACCACCCCTTCGCGGCCGGTTTGTCTGCCGTTAGGTCATCATAGAGTCTTTGCAAATGGCGCACTGCATTTTCTTGCGCTGCATCATGTACAAAGTCTTCACGTTGTAAATCTTGTTGGTATTTCTGCCAAGGAGTCATAGGTCGTTACAATAAAACACAGTTAAATTTGCACAGTATATTAACACGCATCGTATCTCAGGGTATATTAGCCCGCAGTATGATTTCACAATCAAATTAAGCATATTTTAATAATGATTGGACTATAAATGCTTTTAAAGCATTTGTTTTTGTTATTTTTTCCCAAAGGGGTAGATTTATGGGCACAATTACCTGGATAGGTATTCTAATCATCGTTGCAATTTCAGCATTCTTCATTGGTGCTTTTGTAACCAAAAAACAATTTAAGCAAGACGAACTAGAACAACAAGTCGAGCAAGCTAACAATGCACTTGAACAATATCGTCAAGATGTAGCTGATCATCTAGCGAGCACAGGTAAGCTAGTATCTAAAATGAAAGATAACTACGACCAGCTACTGAACCATGTAGAAGAGACAAATAAGCTACTACTTGCTGATAAAAAACAGCACCCAAATGAGCCGTTCTTTTCTAAAGAAACAACTGAGCAATTACAAAACTCATTACAAGACCGCAGAGGCGATCGTTCAAGTGCTGAAGCTCAGCCTGCTGACTATGTTGTTGGTGAAACGGGCTTGTTCACTGGCTCAGAGAAAGTTTCAGAACATTCTAAAGCCTCTTGATGAACTTTTTTTTGACCCCATAGTCATTAGATATAACAGCTTTATATCTAAACCAAGAAAAGGGCTGCTTATGCAGCCCTTTTTAGTTTTTGCTTTATCTCTGAAGTGGAGTAAACCCAGACTATGAAAATGAAATTATCTGTTATCAGTGCTGCTATTTTATCTTCTAGCTTATTATTAAGCCCTGCAATTTCAATGGCAAAACTTCCTGTTGCTGTAAATGGTCAACAATTGCCAACCCTCGCACCTATGCTTGAGCAAATCACACCGGGCGTGGTGAGCATTCAAGTATCAGGCTCCAAAGAAGTTCGCCGCCGTGCGACTCCATTTGATGACTTTTTTGGTGTTCCTCGTGGTGGCAGTCAAAAGCGTGAATTTAGTGGCCTAGGCTCAGGTGTGATCATTGATGCAGACGAAGGGTACGTGGTTACTAATAACCATGTTATCGAAGATGCCGAAAAAATGGTGGTGACCTTAGAAGATGGCCGCGAATATGACGCGACCAAAATTGGTAGCGATAAAGAGTCAGATATTGCCTTGCTGCAAATTGATGCTGAAGACTTAACAGCGCTTAAAATTGCCGATTCAGATCAGTTACGTGTAGGAGACTTCGCAGTTGCCATTGGTAATCCATTTGGTTTAAGTCACACAGTAACATCAGGTATCGTCAGTGCCCTTGGCCGTAGCGGTTTAAATATAGAGGGCTATGAAGACTTTATTCAAACCGATGCAGCTATCAACCAAGGCAACTCAGGCGGCGCGTTAGTTAACCTTAATGGTGAACTGATTGGTATCAACACTGCTATCTTAGGTGCATCAGGTGGTAATGTGGGGATTGGTTTTGCCATTCCATCTACCATGATGAAAAACCTTGTTGATCAGATCATCGAACACGGTGAAGTGCGTCGTGGCTCGCTGGGTATTTCAGGTCGACCACTTGATGCAGGCCTCGCTAAAGCACAACAGCTAGACGTAAAACAAGGCGCTTATGTTATGCAAGTAATGGATGATACAGCAGCAAGTAAAGCGGGTATCAAAGCGGGTGATGTAATCATTAGCGTTGATGGTACTGAAATTAGTGGTTTCCATGAATTACGCAGTAAAATTGCTACCCTTGGCGAAGGCAAAAAAGTAAAACTAGGCATTTACCGAGATGGCAAAATCAAAACCGTTAATGTCACATTAGATGGTGCATCAGCAACGACTGCTGCTGGCGAAGAAACACACCCAGCTTTCCAAGGAGCGACATTAGAAAATACCCAGAAGAGTGATGGTAAGGGTGTTGAAGTAACCGGCGTACAAGCACGTTCTCCAGCTGCTCGTGTCGGCCTTGAAGAAGGTGATGTGATCATGCAAGTGAACCGTCAACGCGTTGAAACAATCCGCGACATGAATAAGATCATCGAAAATACCAAGGGTAACATCGTACTAGGTGTTAAACGAGGTAGAGAGCTTATTTTCGTACTTATTCAGTAAACCTAGTTGATAAATCATGAAAATATAACAGCGGTGCTTGCCGCTGTTATTTTTTTTGTGCCATCATTAAGGGATTGCTCACTGATAATAAGAATACTGTGCTGAAACTTTTAAAATTTATCCTTCCACCGCTTTTCACTGGTTTAGGCATTGCCTTTTTAGTGGTTTTATTTAGCCCAAGCCTTCGTAGCACACTGTTACCAGATATGAATTTACCTGCAGCGATATCCTCTGAACATATGAGCTTTGCTGATGCAGTACAAAAAGCAGCGCCGTCGGTTGTTACTATTTTTTCAGAAAGCATTTCGAATCAACCGCGCTATAAACGTCAGAACACCGTTCAAGCTCTTGGCTCTGGTGTGATCATGACCCAAGACGGCTATATCTTGACTAACTACCATGTAATCAAAAATGCCGATCTCATTATCGTTACACTCGCTGATGGCCGTCGTTTTTATGATGTACAAGTGATTGGTTTTGATACTCAAACAGACTTAGCACTGTTAAAGATCAGCGCTGAGCATTTACCAAAGATTCCTGTGAACGATAAATTTAAACCACGTGTAGGTGATGTTGTTTTAGCGATAGGTAACCCGCTTAACTTAGGTCAAACCATTACCCAAGGTATTATCAGTGCGACGGGTAAACAAAACTTAATCGATAGCCCTTACAGCAGCCTATTACAGATGGATGCTGCGATTAACGTGGGCAACTCAGGTGGCGCGTTAGTCAATTCAAGAGGTGACTTAGTCGGTATTACCTCGGCACAATTTAAAACTCATGAAAATCTCGATATTCAGGGTATTTTCTTTGCGGTGCCTTACTCGATTGCCAAAGATGTGATGGATAAACTAATAAAGCATGGCCGTGTCGTACGTGGCTATTTAGGCTTTAGTGGTACCGGCATTGATAGTACAGGTAAAGATGTTAGCGATAACTTTACGCCTGTTGCAGGTATGCGTATTTCTCAACTTGATCCATTTGGCCCAGCCTGGAAAGCAGGTATTAGAGAAACAGATATTGTAGTTAAAATTGGCGGTATTGCAGTAGCAAACCCACAACAAGTGCTCGAGAAACTGGCCAATACAGAGCCAGGAAAAGAACTTGAGTTTGAAGTATATCGCAATGGCAAAATCTTAAAAGTAATGGTGACTGTTGCAGAACTCGAAGACGAGCAGTAGTTACTTAGGTAATACAGATACAAAAAAGGCCTAACAAGTGTTAGGCCTTTTTTGGAAGTCTTAGCGATTAGCTTGAACGGCGCTTGATATTAGCACCTAGCGCACTCAGCTTATCTTCAATGCGTTGATAACCACGGTCTACGTGATAGATGCGGTCAACAATAGTCTCACCTTGAGCAACGATCCCTGTCAAAATAAGGCTCGCTGAAGCACGTAAATCAGTTGCCATCACTTGCGCGCCTGATAGGCTTTCTGTATCCCCACAAATTGCCGTATTACCTTCTAAGCGAATGTTTGCGCCCATACGCTGTAACTCTGGTACGTGCATAAAACGGTTTTCAAAAATCGTTTCTGTGATGGTTGCACTGCCTTTCGCTACCACATTTAAAGCTGTAAATTGCGCTTGCATATCAGTAGGGAAACCCGGGTGTGGCATAGTCTTAATATTAACTGCTTTTAATTCGCGGCCACGCATATCAAGGTAAATGCTGTTATCAGTAACTTCAACCAAGGCATTGGTAGCGCGTAGTTTTTCAATCACAGGATCAAGACTATGGTGGTCTGTATTTTTACAAAGCACTTCACCGCCAGCCATTGCCGCCGCAACCAAGAAGGTACCTGTTTCAATGCGATCAGGAAGAATGCTGTACTCACAACCCGATAGTGACTCAACCCCTTCAATTTCGATACGGCTAGTGCCTGCACCGCTGATCTTCGCACCCATCGCAATTAAGCAATTAGCAAGATCGGTAATTTCAGGTTCGCGAGCGGCATTTTCAAGTACAGTTTTACCATCAGCCAGCGTTGCTGCCATTAGTAAGTTTTCTGTTGCGCCAACACTGACCATCTCCATAAAGATTTCAGCGCCTTTTAAGCGACCATCAACCTTAGCGTTGATGTAACCATTTTCAACCTTGATGATAGCGCCCATGCGCTCGAGGCCTTGAATATGGATATCAACTGGGCGGGCACCAATCGCACAACCACCTGGCAGTGATACTTGCGCTTGGCCAAAACGGGCAACTAAAGGGCCTAATGCAAGCACAGAGGCACGCATTTGCTTTACCAGCTCGTACGGTGCAAGCGTTTTATCAACCGTCGCACCATCAATGATTAGTTTGTCTTGCTGCCATTCGACATTTGCACCCAGCGTTTTTAACAAGGCTTCTGTGGTGCCGATATCGCGTAAACGAGGAACATTACTAAAGGTACTTTTGCCCTGCCCTAAAAGCGCAGCAAAAAGAATTGGAAGAGCGGCATTTTTAGCGCCAGAAATAGTGACTTCACCTGCCAGCGAGGTGCCACCTTGAATAACAAATTGATCCATTAGGAGGCCCTGCGACTATTGAGGTAAAATAAATTTTTGTTCGCGTTTCCATTCAGTCGGTGTGAACGCTTTGATAGATACAGCGTGGATTGTACCGTCTGAGATTGTTGACATTAACGGAGCATAAACCAACTGTTGCTTCTTCACGCGAGATAAACCATCAAAACACTCACCAACAGCAATCACTTCGTAGTGGCTACCATTTGCTTTAACAATCACTTCATCTAGTTTTAATTCGTCGCGTAATAACGTTTCGACTTGGCTCGTTTCCATAAATCTCACTCAAATAAGTTTGTGACCTGACCCAACTGCATTAAGTTTTGCAATTGCTCAGGGCTATTTTGCAGTTCAAGGTGAATGCCTTGCTGCTTTAATTCTGCGAAAGAGTGAATTAACCAAGCTAAGCCCGCCGTGTCAACCCTAGAAAGCCCAGAAAGGTCAAAATACCATGTTTTATGCTTAGTATCTGGCTTAACGTTCAGAAGCCGTTCACGACCAATTGAATTTCGAGTCAGTTCGCCACTGACTCGAAACTGATTCTCTTCAAGTTGAGTAATCTCGACTTTACTCATTGCCACCTTCACCTCTGAACTGAACTGGCAACTGGCTCTTCTGCTCCAATAAATCACTCACATATTCTATACCTTGTTGGCGTAAAATACCTTGTAATTCACTTTGTTTAGCATCTAATAAGCTAATACCTTCCGCAATCATGTCATAGGCTCGCCAATCACCATCACGATCCTCGCGTACCTTAAAATCGATTTTAATGTCTGGCTTACCCGGCTCAACAATTTTTGTTTTCACTACTACGACATCTTGGCCTTTGAAAGGCTGCGCAGGTGCGAACTCAACGCTTTGGTTAGTGTACTGTGTAAACACGCCAGCGTAAGTGGCGATTAAATATTTTTGAAATACATCAATAAAGCGCTGCAACTCTTTAATTGCTTTCGCTTTTTCTTCTTTATCTTCGATAGCGCGCACCTTTGATACATGATTACCTAATACGCGCAGTGCAGCATATTTGTAGTCTATGTAAGGCATCAGCTCTTCTTCAACGATAACGCGTAAATGCTCTTTATCTTTCGCAATTAGAGGCTGATCTTTAGAAATACGCGCAAACGTATGATCAGATACTTTACGCACCATTTTATAAGGATCTTTTAAATCAATATTTGCATCAGCTGCATTGACATTTAACGTCAACAGCATGCCCAAACATACTAAAAACTTCTTAAACATAATTATTCACTTCCTTGGTTGAATAAGAACTGACCTATCAATTCTTCTAAAACTAATGCTGATTTTGTGTCGGTAATGTAGTCACCATTGGCAAGAGCCTTACTTTCAACACCAAACAACTCATCTAAGCCAGCATCTTGTTCATTAACAGTCACTTCATTGCCCATACAACGCTGCTCAGCAGATTCTGGGGCAATAACAGGGTTAATACCTAAATACTGTTCACCTAAAATACCTGATGTTAAAATAGAGATTGAGGTTGTGTCTGAAAACTTACATAAGTAATTAGCATCAATCGCCATATTAACCACCGGCACAAACTCTTTTGGATGGATAAAAATAGATTCAACTCGACCAACAACCACACCACCAACTTTGATAGGCGCTCTTGCTTTTAAAGAGCCAATGTTTTCAAACTTTGCGTTAAGTTGGTAAGTTTCACCACTCCCACTAATGCCAGCATTCGCAACTTTAAATGCTAATAATGCAAATGCAGCGATACCAAGGGCTACAAAAAAGCCAACTAATATTTCTAATTTCCGTGAATTCATCTTAATCCCCTAATTAGCTGGTAAACATTACCGCTGTTAAAATAAAGTCAAAACCTAATACTGCCAATGACGAGTGCACAACGGTTTCTGTTGTGGCCTTACTGATCCCCTCAGATGTAGGAACACAGTCATAGCCTTTGTAAAGTGCAATCCACGTCACAATCATGGCGAATACAAAACTCTTAATCATGCCGTTCACAATATCTTGTTGAAACGACACTTGTGCTTGCATGATTGACCAGAAGCTTCCTGAGTCAACACCAAGCCAATCAACACCCACTAAATGAGCGCCGATAATAGCAACCGCAGAAAATATTAGTGCAAGCAATGGCATACTGATAAAACCAGCCCAAAAACGCGGTGCAATAATGCGTTTAAGTGGATCGATCGCCATCATTTCTAAACTTGATAATTGTTCAGTCGCTTTCATTAAGCCGATTTCAGCAGTAAGCGCACTACCCGCGCGACCAGCAAACAGTAATGCTGTTACTACAGGGCCTAACTCACGTAACAAGCTCAATGCCACTAAGGGTCCTAAGCTATCTTCAGCACCATAGCCTACTAATACGGTGTAACCTTGCAGAGCGAGCACCATACCGATAAATAGGCCTGACACCATGATGATCAAAAGAGATTGCGAGCCCACCATATATAATTGGCGAACAAGTAAAGGTGTGCCTTTTTTAAAGTTTGGCACATTAACGAGTGCACCAAACAGCATTTGAGTAGAACGACCAAGCGCGGCAAAGCGCCCTAGCGTTTTGTGACCTAACTTCTGGAATAGATCAAGCATTATGCACTCCTAGTAATTCATCATCATACGCAGGAGCTGGGAAATGGAATGGCACAGGGCCATCCGATAAACCATTTAAGAACTGTTGCACAAGCTCAGATTCATGGTTTTGCATTTGCTCAGGTGACCCTTCGCCTATCACTCCTTGATCAGCAATGATGATCACGTGGTCGGCAATACTCATAACTTCTGTTACATCATGAGTTACGATCAGTGATGATAAACCTAACACCTCATTCAATGACTTAATAAGTTTAACAAGCACACCCATGGAAATAGGATCTTGACCAGCAAAAGGCTCATCATACATGATAAGTTCTGGATCAAGGGCAATTGAACGCGCTAAAGCAGCACGACGAGCCATACCACCTGAAAGCTCAGACGGCATTAAATCTTGTGCACCACGCAGACCAACAGCTTGTAATTTCATTAAAACAACAAGGCGGATTAAATCTTCGCTAAGCTGAGTATGCTCGCGCAAAGGAAAGGCGATATTGTCAAACACTGACATATCGGTAAATAAAGCGCCGCTTTGAAACAGCATGCTCATTTTGGTACGGGCGGCATAAAGTTCCTTGCGAGTCATGCTAGGAATGCTTTTGCCTTCAAATAAAATGTCACCAGAGCCAGGCTTCAGCTGACCGCCAATTAAGCGTAACATGGTGGTTTTACCAATGCCGCTCGGTCCCATGATAGCGGTAATCTTGCCTTTCGGAATGTTAAAACTCATATTTTTATATATGATTCTATCGCCCCGTGAAAAGGTTACATCCTTGATTTCTACTATTGATTGCGACAAGTCGCTCTCCATAACGTTTTTCACTAGTTTTGCCATTTTAAGGGTTTTTTAGTCAAGATGGAAAAAACAAATCGTAAAATTTTGTAATATTTTCTATCAATAAATTCTAAAGCTAGCTGTAAAGAGCTTAACGACACCTGAAATTTAGTTTCCTTACCAAGCACGCTTTATGCTTGCCAGCCCATTCTTTTACTTATACTTTCAGGTTCGCTTTTGTTACTATTTGCAGTCATCTGTATAAGTAATGTTGGCGTATCACAATGGTGACTTCTTTTGTCATTTTAATTATTGGCTTTGCTGCACTCGTCTGGAGTGCTGATCGGTTTGTTTATGGGGCGGCTGCACTGGCAAAAAATATGGGGATCCCCACCCTAATCATTGGTTTAACCGTTGTTGCTATGGGCTCATCAGCCCCTGAAATGATGGTATCTGCATCAGCGGCACTTGCCGGTAAAACAGATACTGCGGTAGGTAATGCGGTCGGCTCTAACATTACTAACATCTTACTTGTACTTGGTGTCACAGCTTTACTGCGCCCTCTTTCAGTATCTTCAATGACACTCAAACGCGAAATGCCGCTGGTACTGTTAATCTCAGTAGCCGCTTGGTATGTGTTCTCAGATAACTATTTTTCGTTCGCTGAAGGCATTGCCTTGATGATTGCCTTTGCGGTGTTCATTGGTGGCTTAGTTATTGTGTCTCTGCGTGCTAAAAACCAAGATGACCCATTTGTCAGCGAAGCATGTGAAGATGTTCCGAACGATGTCAGCACTAAATCAGCCATATTTTGGTTAATCATCGGCATGATTTTATTACCAGTAAGTTCACACTTTTTAGTTGAATCAGCCGTTGATATCGCAAAATATTTTGGTCTATCAGACCTTGTAATAGGCTTAACCATAATTGCTATTGGCACCAGCTTACCAGAGCTGGCAGCCTGTATTGCAGGGGTATTAAAAAACGAAGACGACTTAGCACTTGGTAATATCGTTGGCTCAAACATTTTCAATTTACTCGCCGTATTACCACTTGCGGGTATTATCAACCCTTCAATTATTGACCCTTCTGCGGCAAACCGCGATGCACTTATCATGATTGCAGCAACCGTTGTATTGATTGCCATGTCATTGAACTTTAAAGGTGCTCGTCGTATCAATAGAGTAGAAGGTGGCTTACTGTTAGTCGCATTTATTGCATATCAGGGCTATATTTTCAGCCAAGTAGGATAATTAATGACACAACCTAGCTTTATCGCGCAGGGTAAGCGCGTACTCGAAATTGAAGCACAAGCTTTACAAGAAATTGAGCAATATATAAATCAAGATTTCGATAATGCTTGCCAATTAATGTTCCAATGTACAGGTCGTATTATTGTGATTGGTATGGGCAAGTCTGGCCATGTAGGTAATAAAATTGCAGCAACCCTTGCAAGTACTGGCACTCCGGCATTTTTTGTTCATCCTGGCGAAGCTAGCCACGGTGATTTAGGAATGATCACCCGCGACGATGTGGTGATGTGTATTTCAAATTCAGGTGAGACCAGCGAAGTACTCAGTATTATCCCTGTTATTAAGCGCATTGGCGCAAAAATGATTTCATTAACAGGCAACCCAGACTCAACAATGGCAAAACTGTCTGATGTTCATGTGTGCATCAAAGTTAGCCAAGAAGCGTGTCCGTTAGGCCTTGCCCCAACGGCAAGCACCACTGCAACCTTGGTTATGGGCGATGCAATGGCGGTTGCGCTACTAGAAACCCGAGGTTTCACTGCCGACGATTTTGCACTTTCGCACCCGGGTGGCAGCTTAGGTAAACGTTTATTACTTACATTAGATGATGTGATGCACGCAGGCGACGCAACGCCAATCGTTAGCGAAACCCAAAGCATCAAAGATGCATTGATTGAAATGTCAGCCAAAGGCCTTGGTATGACCGCAGTGATTGGTGCAGATGAAAAGTTAGCCGGGTTATTCACTGATGGTGACTTACGCCGTATTTTAGAACAGCGCATCGATATCCATAACACGGCAATTAGCCAAGTGATGACCCGTTCATGCACAACGGCTCGCCCTGACATGCTTGCGGCTGAAGCTTTAAATATTATGGAGCATAAACGTATTAATGGTTTAATTGTGGTGGATCAAAGCAACACACCAATTGGTGCCCTTAATATGCAAGACTTATTAAAAGCAGGAGTTCTCTAAGCAATGACATTCGCCGAACTATACCAGCCCCTGAGCCCTGATGTGAGTCAGCGTGCTCAAAAAATAAAACTATTAATCTGTGATATTGATGGTGTTTTTTCTGATGGTCGAATTTATTTGGGTAATAATGGCGAAGAGCTTAAAGCATTCAATACTAAAGATGGTTTTGGTATTAAAGCACTCATTAATAGTGGCTTTGAAGTGGCAGTGATTACTGGCCGCCATTCACAAATAGTTCAGCAGCGAATGACTAGCCTAACAGTTCAGCACATTTATCAGGGACAAGAAGATAAGCTGATTGCTTATCAAGAGTTAAAGGATAAACTGGGGCTGACAGATGAACAGATTGCCTATATTGGTGATGATGGTCCAGACTTACCAGTTATGGAAAAAGTTGGCTTTGCTGTCGCAGTAAACGATGCACACCCGCTTATCAAGAAGCTGGCTCATTACACCACATTATTACCGGGTGGCTTTGGAGCCGTGCGTGAATTAACTGATTTACTGATGTTAGAAAACGGCAAGCCGTTAACTAGCGATGGAACCAGCGCATGAATATAGCCCGTATTTTACTGAGTATTGTTTTTGTCTGTTGCATGGTGTGGTTATGGTACCCGTACTTTAACCAGTCAACTGATACAATAACTAGTGAAGACGAGATCATCGCAACGCCTGATTACACTGCCGTTGCTCTAAAGCAAACAGCTTATGACGAGCAAGGTAAAATTAGTCATAAAGTGGCAGCTGCAAAAATGGAGTTGTATCAACAATTAGGGTTTACCTTTTTTGAACAACCTATTTTTACTATTTATAGCGATCAGCAAGTTTGGCAAGTAAGAGCCAAAGAAGCTACTTTATACGAAAATGATCAGCTGATTTTTGAAGGGGATGTAGTTGCTAAAAACTTAACCCATAACGGTATGATCGAAGATATAAAAGCAGAAAATATTAATGTCGACATTGATAAAATGACGATGTTTTCAAAGCAACCTGTAACACTAACAGGACCGAATTTAAAAATTACCGGTAAAGGCTTAAAAGCCGATTTAAAAGCCGAAATTGTTGAGTTAACTAACCATACACGAACCATATACTATGACCAATAAACTGAAGAAATTACTCCTGATCCCAAGCTTATTGATTGCCTTTTCGGGCGCAGCTGCCGAGCAAACAGGCGCTCAAATTAGCATTAGCTCAGATCGCCAAGTCGGTAAACTAAAAGATGGCGTTGGCATATTCGAAGGTAACGTAGAGATCGTGCATGGTGATCGTCGCATTACAGCTGAGCGACTTGAGGCACATGGCGGTGACACCGAAGGTACAGTCGAATTAATTATCGCTACAGGCAAACCAGCTTACTTCGAAGAAAAGCAAGCTGATGGCACCGTGATGAGCGCCAGCGCCGAAGAAGTTCGTTATGATGTTGCGAAACGCTTCTTAACACTCAATGGCGAAGCTGAAGTCACTCAAGCGGGTCAAAAAGTAACGGCAAAAAGCATTACCTACGATATGGCTCAACAGCTGATCAGCGCAGAAAAAGACGAAAACTCAACAGATCGTGTACACACTATTTTAGTGCCTGTAGAAAATAAAAAAGACGATAAAGGCCAACCATGAGCACATTAAAAGCAGAGCTTTTAGCTAAAAGCTACAAAGGCCGCCAAGTGGTTAAAAATGTCGGTCTTGAAGTTGAAGCGGGCAGTATTGTTGGCTTGTTAGGGCCAAATGGTGCAGGTAAAACAACGACCTTCTATATGATTGTAGGCCTCGTACCAAGCGACAAAGGAAAAATAAGCATTGATGATAACGATATCACGCTTTTGCCAATGCACAGCCGTGCGCGCTTAGGTATTGGTTATCTACCACAAGAGTCGTCTATTTTTCGAAAATTAACAGTTTACCAAAACTTGATGGCCATATTAGAGACCCGCAAAGATCTTAACAAAACAACGCGCGAAGAGACGCTTAACAACTTATTAGATGAATTTAGCATTCAACATATTCGCGATAGCCAAGGTATGGCACTGTCAGGTGGTGAACGACGCCGCGTTGAAATTGCACGTGCATTAGCCGCTAATCCTAAATTTATCCTTTTAGATGAGCCTTTTGCTGGTGTTGATCCTATTTCGGTGTTAGATATAAAGAAAATTATTGAGCACCTAAAAAATCGTGGTATTGGTGTACTTATTACTGACCATAATGTTCGAGAAACCCTTGATGTTTGTGAAAAAGCCTACATTGTTTCTCATGGGGAGCTAATTGCATCAGGGACACCTGAGCACGTATTAGCTGACCAAACTGTACGTGATGTTTATCTAGGCGAGCAATTTAGGCTGTAACCATTACGCCACCGACTAGAGCATCTGCTAGACTTATACAACGACAATAAATCGATAACAGTGTCTTCACCGTTACCGATAACTTAAAAAGGATTGTTAGGGATACATGAGGCAATCATTACAGCTGCGCATGGGCCAGCAACTTACAATGACTCCACAACTGCAACAAGCCATTCGCTTGTTGCAGCTCAGTACATTGGATCTCCAGCAAGAAATTCAAGAAGCGCTTGATAGTAATCCTCTGCTTGAAGTGGAAGAAGCGGATTACAACGAAGAAAGCATCGGTAAGAATGAGCAAAAAGCGGAGTCTGACGATGTACAAGTCAGCGCGTCTGCCGACGAAGCACCTAGCGAATTCGAGCAAGAAAGTAGTGATGCTCTGAGTAAGGATACGGTTAGCGATGACTTAGCTATGGATATTACGTGGGATGAGTACATGAGTGCCGCCCCATCAACATCGTCTGGGCCAATGCCTGAAGACGAGTCTATTTACCAAGGTGCTTCAACAGAAACACTGCAAGAATATTTAATGTGGCAACTACAGCTCACACCATTTAGTCCTACCGATGAAGCGATTGCCGTTGCCATCGTTGAAGCTATCGATGACTCAGGTATTTTAACGGTTAGCTGCGAAGATATTGTCGAAAGCTTTAATCAAAATAATGATGAAGAAGAAATCGAACTAGATGAAGTTGAAGCTGTCTTAAAAAGAATACAGTTATTCGATCCAGTTGGTATCGGCGCGCGAAGTTTACAAGAGTGCCTGTGTATACAACTTCGTCAATTCGATGCCAATACGCCATATTTAGCTGAAACTAAAATGGTTTTATCTGAGCATATCGAATTATTAGCAAGTCGCGACTATCGCACTTTAATGAAAAAGACTAAGCTTAAAGAAAACGAGCTTAAAGAAGTGATGACGCTCATTCACAGCTTAAATCCTAAGCCTGCGGATAGCATAGTACGCGAAGAATCTGAGTACGTTATACCTGATGTATCAGTGAAAAAAGTGAAAGGCCGCTGGGTAGTCGAGTTAAACCCAGATTGTATGCCAAAGATTAGAGTGAACAGCCAATATGCGGCGATGTCTCGCTCTGTTAAATCAAGTAGCGACAGCCAATTTATTCGCTCTCACTTACAAGAAGCAAAGTGGTTTATTAAGAGCTTAGAAAGCCGTAACGATACGCTTTTAAAAGTGACCAACTGTATCGTTCAACAACAACAAGCTTTCTTTGAGCATGGCCCTGAGGCAATGAAGCCGATGGTGCTAAATGATGTTGCTGAAATGGTCGAAATGCATGAATCGACGATTTCACGGGTAACAACGCAAAAATATATGCATACCCCACGGGGTATTTTTGAGTTGAAATATTTCTTCTCAAGCCATGTCAGCACCGAAAATGGTGGTGAGTGTTCTTCTACAGCAATACGCGCTTTAATCAAGAAGTTAGTCGCTGCAGAAAACTCAGCTAAACCATTGAGTGATAGCAAAATTGCAGATATATTGGCTGAGCAAGGAATTAAAGTAGCTAGACGTACAATTGCAAAATATCGTGAGTCTCTAGCAATACCTCCGTCTAATCAGCGTAAGAGTCTGATTTAGACGTTTTACATAGAAGGAAAAATGCTTATGCAACTAAATTTAACTGGTCGTCATGTAGAAATCACTGATTCATTAAGAGACTATGTAAACACTAAGTTCGCAAAACTAGAAAGGCATTTTGATCATATTAATAATGTTCATGTCATTTTAGATGTAGAAAAATTAAGCCAAAAAGCAGAAGCAACTTTACATGTAAACGGAGGCGAGTTGTTCGCTTCTACAGAACATCAAGATATGTACGCAGCAATTGACTCATTGATCGATAAACTTGATCGCCAAGTCATTAAGCATAAAGAGAAATTAGCTCGACATTAAATTATGAAACTTAGTTCACTTACTAATCAGGACTGCAGCAAAGCTGCGGTCCTTTTTAATAGCAAAAAAAGAATTCTTGAGTATATTAGCGAGTTAGCTCACCAGCAGTTTCCTCATTTATCTCAACAAGATATCCTAGATGCTTTTCTGAACAGGGAAAAGTTAGGTAGTACAGGTATCGGCCGAGGAATAGCTATTCCCCACGGTCGAATGAGTGGTGCTGATGAACCTCATGCATTTATTATTGTCAGTGAATCTCCCATCAATTTTGATGCGATAGACAATCGTCCCGTTGATATTTTTGTGGCACTCATCGTACCAGATGGCGATTGCCAGTTGCACTTGAAGACCTTGTCAACAATTGCTGATAGACTTAAAGATAAAGATTTTTGTAAACAGTTGCGAAGTGCTACAAGCGATCAGCAACTATTTCAAGTAATTGCATCAGAGGCATAAATGGAATTAATAATTATCAGCGGTCGCTCAGGCTCGGGCAAATCGGTCGCTTTACGAGTTCTTGAAGACTTAGGCTACTACTGTGTTGATAATATTCCTGTCAACCTACTGCCTTCGCTCGTGCGAAGTGTTTCTGATAATTATGACAAAATTGCCGTCAGTATCGACGTACGTAACTTACCGAAAGAGCAGCAAGAGTTTAATGATATTCTTGAGTACCTGCCAGGTTTTGCTAACCCAACACTATTCTACCTAGATAGTGATGATCAAACCCTAATCAAGCGTTTTTCTGAAACTCGCCGTTTGCATCCATTATCGATTGATTCTTTACCGCTTGATCTTGCCATTAAACAAGAAAAAATCCTGCTTGATGTGCTGATCACCCGCGCTGACTTTATGATTGATACCACTGATTTGAGTGTTCATCAGTTAGCAGAATCAATTCGTGAAAAGATTTTAGGTAAGAAAGATAAAAAACTGATTATTACGTTTATGTCGTTTGGTTTTAAGCATGGCATTCCAAAAGAAGCTGACTACGTTTTTGATGCACGCTTTTTACCGAACCCACACTGGGAGCCTGATTTAAAGCCACTAACCGGCCTCGATCAGCCTGTCAGGGATTATTTAGCTAGCCACAGCATAGTGCAAAAGTTCACTTGGCAGATTCAAACCTTTGTACAGACTTGGTTGCCACATCTAGAGCGCAACAACCGCAGTTACCTAACCATTGCAATTGGTTGTACAGGAGGCCAACACCGTTCTGTTTACTTAGCGCAAACAATTGGTGAAAGCTTTTCTAAAACTCATGCTAATGTAAAAATTCGCCACCGCGAACAAGATATCTAACTAGGCACCAACAATGCACGCTGAAGATACCTTTTTAATTCAAAACAAACTTGGCTTACATGCTCGCGCTGCGACTGTTTTAGCGCAACTAGCACTGCAATTTGATGCCAAAATTACACTTTTTCAAGATGAGAAAGAAGCTGAAGGCGACAGCGTGTTAGCGTTAATGCTCCTTGAAAGTAGTCAAGGAAAAGAGGTTCGTGTTGTATGCGAAGGTCCTGACGCTGACGCTGCATTAACGGCAATCGGCGAATTAATTGCGCAACGCTTTCACGAGCAAGAATAGCATTTGCTAAGACTTCAAGGTTTACGGTAAACTTACTTCGGATATTTAAAATTCCCTTTAAATATCCTACTTTTATATCGCTCGCTTTTCTAAATTACAAAACTCTTAATAAATTTATCGCAGTGCGACGATATCTCTGCAAATACACTACAAAGCAACTATGCTGTATTTGCATAGCCTATTTAAACTTTTTTCAGTTGTAAGGACGCCAATGCCAGAAGCCTTTGAACAAGATTACCCACTACAACAACTCAAACAAGTGACCAAGTCACTCAATAGTGGTCAATTTGTTCAAGTGCGCGGCATGTTAGCCAAAACGGCACCTTGTGATACAGCCCTTTTACTTGAGTCTTCTCCCCATAAAATTCGTCGTATGCTTTGGCAGCTGGTTGACCCAGATGTCCGTGGTGATGTTCTAGAGGAACTCTCTGAAGATGTACGTCTTGGCATTATTGCCCAGATGGAGCCTGAGCACATTGCTGCTGCTACAGAAGATATGGACGACGATGACTTAGGTGAGGTTTTACGTAGTCTTCCTGATACCGTATATCAAGACGTTGTTAGCGCGATGGACTCGCAAGATAGAGAAAGGGCAACTCAAGCGCTTTCTTATCAAGAGCGCTCAGCCGGAGCCCTGATGAACAGCGATACGGTAACCATTCGTCCAGATGTTACCCTAGATGTAGTTTTACGCTATTTACGCTTACGAGGTGAGTTACCAGAGGGTACCGATGATTTATATGTAGTTGATAAACATAACTGCTTTTTAGGGGCGCTTTCGTTAACCACGCTACTGACAAGTCCTTCTGATAAAGTTGTTCGTGATTTAATGGATGAAGACTGTGAGTCAATCCTAATCTCTATGGATGAAAGCGATGTGGCGCAGCTATTTGAGCGTCACAACTGGATTTCAGCTCCTGTTGTAGATGATAACGCTCACTTGCTTGGCCGTATTACCATCGATGATATCGTTGACGTAATCCGTGAAGATGCAGAGCACAGCATGCTAAGCCTCGCTGGTCTTGACGACGAAGAAGATACCTTTGCGCCAGTGCTAAAAAGTTCGCAGCGTCGCTCTATTTGGCTTGGGGTTAACTTATTAACCGCATTGCTAGCAGCAATTGTGGCAAGCTTTTTCGAAAACACCTTAGCAATCTTACCTATTTTAGCGGTACTCAATGGTATCGTACCTTCAATGGGTGGCGTTGCAGGTAGCCAAACCTTAACCCTGGTTATTCGTGGTATAGCGGTTGGCCATATCAACCAAACCAACCAACGCTTCTTATTACTCAAAGAGCTGGCGATTGGCGCACTGAATGGTATTATTTGGTCGATATTAATTGCTGGAGTGGTTGCCCTATGGCAATGGGACTTTAAGCTCGGCGCAGTGCTGGCCTTTGCAATGTTTATGAACCTTGTTGCCGCAGGTATTGCAGGTGCAAGCATTCCATTAATTCTTAAGAAAATGAAAATTGACCCTGCCCTCGCCGGCAGTGTGGTACTGACAACAGTGACGGACATTGTCGGTATCTTTGCCTTTTTAGGCACCGCAACCTGGCTATTAATCTGATACCAATTCACAATAATACTTAATTAAGCGAATTGGTATAACTAAAAACGGCCCTTTAAGAGCCGTATTTATATCTTTTACTTTGCACGCTGCTTATTTTTACCTACTCTAGGTTTAGTATTGGCCTTTTTAAACTGGCTAAAACCGGTATGACGAGTCAGTGCTGCACGGCCTTTACCGCCCTTACCTTTAGCAGTTTTCTCGTTTCGACCTTCTTCAGGTACCAAACAATTCGGCCCTTTACCAATTAAATTCGCTTTGCCCATTTTTCTTAGTGCTTCACGGATCATCGGCCAACCAGCAGGATCGTGGTATCGTAAAATCGCTTTGTGTAAGCGACGCTGGCGTGCGCCTTTTGGAACAGGCACTTGCTCAGTATTGTTCTTAATATTGCGCAGAGAGTTCATCTCAGTGTGATAAATTGTGGTTGCATTGGCCATCGGCGATGGATAAAAGTTTTGTACTTGATCAAGCTTAAAGTCATGAGCCTTCAACCATAGCGCCATATTCACCATGTCTTCGTCTTTCGTTCCTGGGTGAGCAGAAATAAAATACGGGATCAAATACTGCTTTTTACCCGCTTCTTTTGAGTATTTATCAAATAGCTCTTTAAACTTATCGTAAGCACCCATGCCCGGCTTCATCATCTTAGATAATGGACCATCTTCAGTGTGCTCAGGCGCAATTTTTAAGTACCCGCCTACGTGATGGGTAACCAACTCTTTTACGTAGCGAGGGTCTTCTACGGCTAAGTCATAACGTACGCCAGACGCGATCAAGATTTTCTTCACACCTTTTACATCTCGAGCTTTTTTATAAAGCTCAATCGTTGGGGTGTGATCCGTGTCCATGTGCTTACAGATATCAGGATAAACACATGATAAACGTCGGCACGTACTCTCTGCTTTTTTACTCTTACAGCGCAACTTATACATATTCGCGGTCGGTCCGCCTAAGTCAGAAATAACCCCAGTGAAGCCCGGTACTCTGTCACGAATTTGCTCAATTTCATCAATAATTGATTGCTCAGAACGGCTTTGAATAATACGTCCTTCGTGCTCTGTAATCGAACAGAAAGAACAACCACCAAAGCAACCACGCATGATGTTCACCGAGGTTTTAATCATTTCATAAGCTGGGATTTTTTCATCGCCGTAGCTTGGGTGCGGAATACGCTGATAAGGCAAACCAAATACGCCATCCATTTCTTCAGTTTCAAGCGGAAATGCAGGCGGGTTAACCCAAATAGAGCGGTCGCCATGGCGTTGAAATAACGCACGTGCACAACCTGGGTTTGTTTCTTGGTGCAAAATACGCGAGGCATGGGCATAAAGCGGTTTATTTACGCTTACTTGCTCATACGCTGGTAGCTTAACGTAGGTCTTTTCCCAAGGCTTAGGACGAGCAGGCTGAATCGTGATTGGTTTAGCCGCCTCGGCACTTAAATCGATCCCCGCTTGCTTAAATTCAGACTTACTACAACCCACATCATCTGCGCCATACGGGTTTGGAATTGGATCAATCTTACCGATTTTATCAATTGCAGTTGAGTCACTACCGCGCCAACCCGGTAATGGTTCTTTACGAATAACCGCAGTACCACGAATATCTTGAATTGTCTCAACCGACTCACCCGCAGCAATACGGTGGGCAACTTCAACAAGTGGGCGCTCAGCGTTACCGTAAATTAAAATGTCAGCTTTAGCATCAAACAATACACTACGGCGTACTTTTTCTTGCCAATAATCATAATGAGCAATACGGCGTAAACTCGCCTCAATACCACCAATGATCAGTGGCACATCTTTATAAGCTTCGCGACAGCGTTGGCTGTATACAACTACCGCACGGTCAGGACGTTTACCGCCTATGTTACCCGGAGTATAAGCGTCATCATGACGCATACGCTTTTCAGCAGTATAACGGTTGATCATCGAGTCCATATTACCCGCTGTAACACCAAAGAATAAGTTAGGCTTACCTAACGCCATAAAGGCATCTTTTGAGTTCCAGTCAGGCTGCGCAATAATACCCACACGAAAACCCTGTGACTCAAGCATACGCCCAATCACAGCCATACCGAAGCTTGGGTGATCTACATACGCATCACCACTGACAATGATCACGTCACAGCTATCCCAGCCTAACGCGTCCATTTCTGCACGAGTGGTTGGTAAAAATGGCGCCGTGCCATAGCATTCAGCCCAATACTTAGGGTAAGAAAACAGGCCTCGCTCGGCTTTTAATGCGCTCATAAAGTGTACTCTGCTAACAAAAGGGGCGAATTATACCCCAGTCTTATAGATTATTATAGAAAACAAAACGCCCTTCACATGGGAGGGCGCTGTTTAATTTGTATGCACTGACAGGAACTGGCTATTGCTTAGCTTGCAGGTAAGTAATTAACTCTTTTTCTGGCATAGGCTTAGCGTACATGAAGCCTTGCACTTCATCACAGCCAAGCTGAGCTAAATAATCTGCTTGCGCTTGTGTTTCAACCCCTTCTGCAATGGTTTTTAAGCCTAACCTTGCGCCAAGAGAAATAATTAACGCAGCAATCGCCTGACAATCTTGACCAGGTAAATCTTTGATAAAGTCGCGATCAATTTTTAGTCTGTCTAATGGTAGTTTTTGCAAATAGCTTAACGACGAGAAGCCAGTACCAAAGTCATCAATTGCAATCTCAATACCAAACTCTTTAAGTTCTTTTAATGTGGTGATCACATTAGCTAGCTCATCCATAACCACGCTTTCGGTCACTTCGAGTTCAATAAACTGCGGTTTTACATCGTATTTAATAAGCGTGTCTTTTACTTGCTGAGCATAGCCTTTAACTTTAAACTGCGGTACTGAAACATTTACGGCAATACTGATTGCAAAGCCCATTGCTTCAAGGCGCTTTTGCTGCATACATGCTTGTTCTAACACCCATTGCCCTATATCAACAATTAAACCGGCATCTTCAGCCATCGGAACGAAAATCGCTGGTGAAATATACTGACCATTACCTGATGGCCAACGCAGTAGCGCTTCACAACCTATGATTTCTAGATTATTTAAATCAAGTTGCGGCTGAAACCAAACCTCTAATTTACGTTGTTCGAAGTCTTGACGAAGCTGTCTAATGATCCCTAAACGCCAAGCCATTTTCTCTTCCATGTCTGGGGTATAAGTCACCACCGTTTCAGCAGATTGTTTTTTAGCTTGGTTTAAGGCAATGTAACCTAGTTTTAAAGTCTCGATCCCTGCTTGCTGAAAGTCACCTTGATAACATAAGCCAATGTTAAAGTTGATTGGCAAAATATGCTCGCCAGCATTAAATGGTAAACTTAAATGCTCACGAAGTAACTCAATATCGCATTTATCAGCAGCCAACAACAAACCGAAAACATCTGCACCAATGCGCGAGATAAGCTCTGCATTAGGGTATTCTTGTTGTAGCCTATCAACAATTGCATTTAGTAATAAATTACCGATTTCTTGCCCTAAGCCATTGTTGATATCAGAGAATTGCGAAACATCAATTAGTAAAAAGACAAAGTCATTTTTGCCCGGCTGGTAGTAGCGCTCCACCTTATTCATGAAATCGTTACGATTCGATAAACCAGTTAATACATCTTTATAAGCTGCATCACGTAAACGGTTGAATAATCGAACATTATCAAGACCTACACTGACGTTCGTTAAGAATATCTCTGCAAATTGCAGTTGTGAAGGACTTGGCGTGTGCTCAGTTTCAAGGTAAATAGCTGCTTGGCGGTTTTTGCTTTTTAATAAATACGTACTGTCTACATCTGTATGCTGATGTTCACCTTGGGCTAGGCAGTTATTGACTTGCATGATAATACGGCCATCATCAAGTTGTTCAATGCCTTGACCTATAAACTCATTGTATTCAGCGCAGCCACCTAGCACATAAACCTGATTGTCATCTTCAATTGAGCCGCACAATAGCCCTTGTGGTTCGCAATCTAAAATAATCGAAAGCTGTTTAATAACCGCCATCGAAAACGCTTTAATATCAGTAAAACCAAGAATTGCCTTAGATGCATACAAAATATTATTTAAAGCACGGCTTTGAAATTCGAGCTGACAAACTTGTTCATAAGAGCGAATTGCTGTTACTAGGGCTGTGATAAGTTTACTACGTGTTAGTTCTGTTTTTGTTTTGTAGTCGTTGATATCGTATTCACGGATCACTTTTTCTTCAGGTGCATAGCCTGGTTGACCGGTACGTAAAATAATCCGCACATTGTGATTATTGAGGCACTCTCGTACCTGCTTTACAACTTGCAGGCCAGCATCATCTGATTCCATAACCACATCAAGTAAAATTACCGAAATGGAATGGTTACTTTTAAGTAATTCGAGCGCTTCTGAACCTGAATAGGCGTGGTGGAATCGTAAGCCTTTATCCCAGAACTCAACGCCAGAAAGCGCTAACTTAGTCACTGAATGTATCTCAGGATCGTCGTCGACTATTAATACGTCCCAAAACTCAGAGACAGTCTCTTCAACAAGCTGCTCCTCATCTTGGTCACTAAACAAAAAGTCGTTACTTTCTGATGCCATTAATAATTCCTTAGAGCAACCCTAGTAAAAATACCAACATTTTACAGTGATGCATAAAATTCTCTCAGTCACTTAACTATGATACATTTATCAGAACATATATAGTCATATCAGATAAATTATAGCCTAGGTTACGTATAATGTTATGAAAGATATAAAACTATTGCCCGAGGTAAAATGATAAAATTTTTTGTTTTAACTCTAAAAGCCCTATTTCTCAGTGCGCTAGTTATGCTTGTCGTTGGGCTATTACTTTCTCAACGCTATACGGTTCATAAATCAATACAGGTCACTGCTAGCAGCTCAGAAATAGCGAAACTAGTCGGTGACTTTAATCAATGGCATAAATGGCAACCATGGAAAAGCGTAGATCCCAGCATCAAGTTTACGGTTTTAGAGCCAAGCCAAGGCGTTGGGGCACACCAATTTTGGCAAAGCCGTTTCGGCGATGGCGAAATGACAATAACACAACAGAATAATGAACAACTTACTTTTAATATTTTATTTAATAAAGAGCATATAGCCCAAGGAACGATCCAATTTACAGGTGCTGGTAATGAAATAAATATTGAGTGCTCGTTACAAGGTGAAGTAAATACTCCTATCATTGGTGGCTACCTTGCATTATTAAGCCAGTATATTCTCAACAACACAGTTAAACTGGCGCTCAATAACATCAAAACCCATGCGCAGTTAGCAACAACAAACAAGGCTATTGCTCCCAATGACAGTGAAAGCGGCTCAAGCGAGAGTTAATCTTGCTAATATTATAGAAAATCAACTTGGCTACCCGATTCATAAGGCATCATCGGCTAGGATTAACCATGCGAGCGATGATAGCTACTCAGCACAAGGTCAGCAGCAATTAGCCTATCAGATTAAAGCGCAAGCAAGCTTATTGGAGCGCGCTCACACTCGCCAAGAAATTCAATTTATTAAACGCCAAGAAAATATTGAAACCATCATGGCGATGGCTATGGCGTTTTGCCCGGATGTCACGGGTCACCAACAGCCCGATTTTGATTGGATAGAGCGATTTATAAGTTTATGTGAAGACACAGCTAATTCCTCAATGCAAAAGCTGTGGGCAAAAATTTTAGCAGGTGAAACAGTATCGCCAGGCACCTTTTCGATTAAAAGCCTACAAACCCTTAAACACATGACTCAACGTGAAGCAGATGCCCTTCAGCGCTGTACATCATTGTGTGGATTCAACGAAAAAGACAACAGCCACTTAATTTTACTCGGCTTTTACAAGAAACCCTCGCTGTTTGATTTACTTAGAAAAGGTAATAAGGTGTCATTTAACTTAGGGAAAACCCCTGTTAGCTTTCCTGACATTCTGACCCTAATGGATATTAACTTACTGTATCGAAAAGAAATCGAATCGGCGGTTTTAAAAGCTGGTCAAGAACTAATACTGAGCTTTATGAATCAACGCTTGGTTTTAAAAGCAAAAAGTAATGACTTAGTACTCAGTTACTATAAATTTACCCAGACTGGTGACGAGTTAAGAAAGCTAATCGCATCACCAATAAACAAAGCTTATAAGCAAATACTGGCAACATCATTAGAAGATGAATTTGAAGTTAGCTGGCAAGCTTTAAAGTAAAGCCGCCAGCTAAAAATAAATCGAAAAATTCGATTAGAAATGAACTTGAATACCTGCAAACGGGCCCGATGCATCTAAATCTGTGTAGATATCATCAATATCATCAAGCTCTAACGTCATTGAGCGGTAACCCGCTTTAATATCCATATCGATTGCTAAGTTATCAAGTAAAGCGTATGCAATACCCGCTTGGTAATCTTGGACTTTACTATCGTCGATAGCCAGTAGGCTACCTTCAAAGAAAACGCTTAAACCCGTTAATGGTAAACCAACTTCAGCACGGCCATACACTAAAGGTACGAAACCAGAAAAATCAACACGCTCAGTCGTGTTTTGGCCACCTTCTTGAGATGTACCAGTCACAACAATTTCACCATCAAATTGTTTAGCATTTACACCTAAATCAATTGAAACCAAATCATTATCAAAGATTTCGTAGTATAGAATGTAGTCGACATGCGATAAATCACTCACAGTGCCTACTTGTGTGCCTACAACGTAATCAGAACCACCAAAACTAAACGTTTCATCAAGTGTTGTATCACCATTTAACTCAAGTTCAGTGTATTTTAGTTTAATGTTTGGTATTAACGGCACTGGGTGCTCAAGTGCTGCGTAGTAGCTCGTGAACGTTTCATCATCAAATTTAAAGCTTTGTAGATTTCCATCTTGAGCAAAACTACCACTGTTATCTGATTGCCAACCATCAACACCTAGGTATAAACCTAATAATGTATCAGCTTGTGCTGTTGGAGCTAAACAGGCCATTGAAAGGGCAGCTGCTAAACAGTACTTTTTCATCATTTTATCCTTGCGCTAAAAGTTCGCTAAGTTCAATTAGAGCCGCATTGGCTCGAGAAATATAATTCGCCATGACCAGTGAGTGGTTAGCTACAAAACCAAAGCCACTGCCATTTAAGATCATTGGGCTCCACACTGTTTCTTGCGTGGCCTCTAATTCACGAATAATTTGTTGCAGACTAACACGAGCGTTTTTCTTTTCTAAGACATCGGCAAAATCATATTCAACCGCTTGCAAAAAGTGTAGTAATGCCCACGTTGCACCACGCGATTCATAAAACACATCATCAATTTGCCACCAAGATGTTTTCACTTGGTTCTGTAAAGGAGCATAAGTTGCTTGATGAGCCGCGGTATCACCTGCTAAATCTGTATTCAAACGATCTTGACCAACACTTGCACTTAAACGCTGGCTCAAGCTGCCAAGACGTTTTTCTGCTTCTTTTAGCCAGCCACGTAAGTTATCTGCACGCGCATAAAATTGACTATCACGATCGTTCTGATCGGCAATTTGAGTGCGGTAGACAACGAGTAAATCAATGCCCTTTTGATACTCAGTTTCAGCACTTGGCCATGCCCATGCTACCGAGCTAATATTAAATTGCGGTTGTGCTTTTTTTAACGCTTCGTGTTCAGTTGATTGAGACTGCGAACGGCTGAAATCTTTACGCATCGACAAGACTAAATCGCGGGTCATTTCAAGCGCGCCATATTCCCATGCAGGCATGTTATCCATCATTACGCTCGGTGGCATCATATCGTTAGATAAATAGCCACCAGGCTTATTTAATAATGTACTTGCTACATTGATCAACGTTGTGGTTGTTGTATAGCCTGTTACAAACTTTTCACCACGCATCTGCGCTTCTTGTTTAGCCTTGCTTACAACATCCATACGAGCTGGTTCACTACTCCAGTAAACAGCAATCGCGTAAAAAATAATTAATATAATAAGTAATGCACTGGCTATTTTTCCTTTATGCTCAGACATAATATCTCCTAGTGATGTGAGTGCCCTTTACTTTTTTGTGATGCCTGTTCAGACATTTCTTGTAAAGACACAACTTTAGCTTGAGTAAAAACTCGATTGCCGTCATTAAAATATAGCGTGAGTTTGCGCTCTTGCCCTGCTTTTAGCTGTTCTTCAGGTTCAAACACCATTAAGTGATAACCACCTGGTTTAAATTCAACACTGCTGTGGCCATCAATTTTTAATGATAAAACCTGTTCCATTTTCATCATGCCATCAACATGAGTATGTTGATGAATTTCAACACGACCTAAACCATCAAGCTCTGCTTTAGTTAACACTGCTGCGTGTTCACTTGGGTTAGTAATGGTCAAATAAGCAACACTTGCTTTACTGGCTGGTAAAAATTCACGTACCTGCGCGTTACTTACAGTAACTTCGGCAACATCGCTGTGGTCATGACCACTATGGGCAGATGAAAAAGTACTAAAGAATAAGCTTGCGGTAAGAAAAGAGAGTGCGGGCCACAGTTTCATTATGTTTTAATCCTTGTTAAGACATTAACTTACCCGCTAAATTTAGCATATTTTATGTATTAAGGCAGTTTATTCGTACCTTAAGCTGGCGATTTTTTGTTATCGGCAATCAACCAGCATAATGCCGCGATAAGTAAAAGTGGCCATGCAATCATTACTGAGCCAAACAAAAACGCAAGTACAACACCAATCAGAGCAACAACACCCGCACCAAGTAGGCCAATGGTAAATAGCGCCACACCTGCAACAACGGCAATGACTGCCACTATTGCACCGATGACTTCAAGCCCAGCCCAACTCATGTCAGCAATTGACAATGGTAATTGCCATGAGTCAAAGGATACAAATGAAACTGCATCAGTGCATAGTAATAACATTGCCAAAATGATGATAGCTAACGTTTTCATGCTCTACTCCTAGTAACCTTTCACTGGTAAAGTGCAATGAGCCACTAAATAACCCACGCCGATTAACAGCGGCATTTGAATAAGTAATATGATCATGACCAAGCGTGTTGACCATACCGGGAATCCCAAGCGCGCAGCGAGTCCGCTACACACACCCGAGATCTTTTTGTTACTTAGATCACGGTACCAACGTGTCGATGTGTGATAAGTATTCATCATTAACCTCCTAAGCCGACTGCTTCATCGTTGCTTTTAAATCTGCAAGCTCTTTATCGATAGCCTCATCTTTCTCAAGGGCTGCGATTTGTGCTGCTGTTGAATTTGCAGCATCACCTTGTGTAAGTTCATACGCTTCCACTTGCGACTCAATGTTTTCAACGCGCTGCTCTAAGTAGTCAAAACGTGCTAATGCATCTTCAACTTTACTGCTATGCAGCTGCTCTTTTACTTTTAAGCGTGCTGTAACAACGCGTTCTTTTTGCATGTAAGTCAGCTGTTTGGCTTTTGCATCTGCAAGCTTGTTTTGTAAACGCTGACAATCCTCTGTCAATTTAGCGAGTGACTCTGCCACTTTATCCATTTCAGCTTGTTGTGCTTCGATTTCTGTCGTTAAACGCTGCTTTTCAACTAATGCTGCTTTGGCAAGATCATCACGATCTTTACTCAACGCTTTTTCTGCTTTCGCTTGCCAGTCTGCTACTTTCGCTTGTTTCGCTGTAATTTCACGTTTCATTTGTTTTTCTTGCGTTAAAAATGTCGCAGCAGTTGCACGGCATTCAGTCAGGGCATCCTGCATTTCTTGCACGAGTAGATTAAGTAACTTTTCAGGATCTTCAGCTTTGTCTAATGCTGCAGAAAGGTTTGCCTGAATAATGTCATTTACGCGATTTAATACACCCATGTGACTCTCCTGTTGATTATTGGGTTAATACAGCTAGGAGATTCCAATTCTTGTGCCAACTAACGAATAAAATAAATTTATTATTTATATACAATGAGTTAGATTAATTAAATTTAGATTCAGGCTGACTAGTGACTGAATGAAAAATAACTAATTTGACTAAATAATTAACTTTTTCACTAAATTTTAGGATCAAAAAAAGCCACAAAATGTGGCTTTTAAATAGGCTATTTTTAATAGGCTATTTTTAATAGGCTATTTTTAATAGGCTATTTTTAATAGGCTTTGTGATTAGGCTTCTGGGACAAAACTTAAAGCTTTATCCATAACAGATAAATCGGCCGCTTTACCATGGCCTTTTTCTGAAAGGTGGCGTCTGAAACCACGCGCACCAGGTTGGCCTTGGAAAATCCCCAACATATGGCGAGCAATATGCCAAAAATTAGCGCCTTTGCTCATTTCATCTTCAATATAGTCATACATCGAGCGTACAACCTGATGACGACTTAGCGTAAAGGCTTCATCACCATAAATATTTTCGTCGACCTCAGACAAAATAAACGGATTACTATACGCCTCACGACCAATCATGATGCCATCAACATAATCAAGGTGAGCCACACTATCAGCAATTGTTTTCACGCCACCATTTAAGCTTAAGTGCAGTTGCGGATAATCTTTCTTCAACTGATAAACGCGCGGGTAATCCAGAGGTGGGATCTCACGATTCTCTTTTGGGCTTAAGCCATTTAACCACGCTTTACGCGCATGAATAATAAAGTCATCACAACCAACATCATGACTCGCTTCAATTAAAGCACATAAAAACTCATACGAGTCTTGCTCATCAATACCAATGCGCGTTTTAACTGTAACAGGAATAGTCACTTCGGCCTTCATTGCAGCAACGCAGTCAGCAACCAGTTTAGGCTCAGCCATTAAACAAGCACCAAAACGACCATTTTGCACACGGTCAGACGGACAGCCAACATTTAAATTTACTTCATGATAACCGCGCTCTGCTGCTAACTTTGCACACTTAGCCAACGCTTCAGGATCTGAGCCACCAAGTTGCAATGCCACTGGGCCTTCATGCTCATTAAAATGTAAGTAATCGCCCTTACCAAATAATATAGCGCCGGTTGTCACCATCTCAGTGTAAAGCACAGCATGCTTAGTCATTTTACGGTGAAACGTTCGACAGTGACGATCAGTCCAATCTAACATGGGTGCCACGCTAAACCGTCTAAACTCTGTATTACCTGCCATTACTGGGCTAGAGCCCTTATTTAGTGTGTTACTCATATAACTCGAATTGCCTTGAATTGCCTTGAATTGCCGCGAGTTTCGATATACAGTCACCCTATAGTCACCCCAGCTGGGTAGGACTGTTCAATAACTTAGGGTTACTCAATGGCTTCTTACACTGTCGAAAAACGCCGTCTTGCTTCAGGCGAATACCGCTATAAATGCGTAGTTCGCGAGAAATCTAAGGGCAAGATTATACACAATGAAAGCAAAACATTCAGTAAAAGAGTGTTGGCTGATAGTTGGGGCAAGAAACAAGTTAACGCTATTGAGCAATCTAGGGTGACTGAAAAAAAAGAAGCGGTCACCCTAGGCACACTTTTAATGATGTATTACGAAAATCACGAACTTTGGAATGCTACAGGCCGCACAAAACAGTTTGTGATAAAGATGCTGATTGATTGTGATATTGCCAAAGTAGAATCTAACGAACTTAAAACCAGTGATTTAATCGAGCATTGTAAAAACCGCAGAAGTGCAGGAGCTGGGCCAGCAACCATTTATCATGACATTGCCTATTTACGCAGTGTTATGAAAAAAGCGGGGCCAGTATGGAACATCGATGCTAACTATAAAATATTCGAAGATGCAGTTCCGGTATTAATTGAAATGGGTTTAGTTGGTAAAAGCCAAAAGAGAACTAGACGCCCTACTGAAAACGAACTAGATAAATTGCGCGATGGTTTGCAAGAACGTATGAGCTTTAGGCCTAACGGCAAAGTAAGAATACCTTTTTTAGATATTTTAGATTTTAGTATTTTAACGTGTATGCGGATTGGCGAAGTGTGTAAGTTGCGTTGGGATGATCTGAACGAAGAACATAAAACTATTTTAGTTCGAGACAGAAAAGACCCACGTAAAAAAGAAGGCAATCACATGGTTGTTCCGTTGCTTGCAGGCTCTTTTGATATAGTTCTTAAACAACCTAAAGATGATGAATTTATTTTTCCTTACAACCCCAAGTCTGTTTCAGCTGGTTTTCAGCGTGTACGCAATGCTTTGGGTATTGAGGATTTACGCTATCATGATCTGCGCCGTGAAGGTGCTAGCCGTTTGTTTGAAAAAGGCTATTCAATTGAAGAAGTGGCTCAGGTGACAGGTCACCGTAATTTAAATATTTTATGGCAAGTTTATACGCAATTATTTCCACATAAATTGCATGATAAGTTTTTATCTGACGAGTGAACCTGACTTTCTCTCTTAAAATCCCTGTTTTTAAATTTCATTTTTGTTTTCTATTAAGCTTTTGTTTTATATGCACTTTATTACCACTCAAAAAACCCCTTTGATCCTTAAAACCTCACGTAAACTAGTTAAGTTGTTGATTAACAATCTTATTATTTTAAATTCCTTATTAATTACATGCAGTTAAACTGAAAAACAGTGAAATTAATTTCGATCTTTTCAGATCTTTGATCCACTAAAAACCCTATGTGCTGCGCTGGCTGGCGGTATGAACTGTAGTATTCAAAAACTGAAAAAAAACTGCACCAAAAAGCCCGCAGGAGGGTAAGGAAGAGTCCGAATTTCGTGAGAAAGTTTTTGTGTGATGCTGAATTACGTGACCAGAATGCTTGTGGCCAACATAGACGGTGATAACTTTACTGCAGTGAATGGTGGGCACTAAAAAGCCCAGCGGGTTACTGGGCTTAACTGGTGAGCTGTGGTGTTACTTGGTTATTGGGTCTAGCCTTCCCTTTTGTCCTTCGGCTTCGGATGCTTGACCACTAAATTCACCAGCTTGTTCTGGTGCTTCTGTCTTGCCAGTGCCAGTGGCAACCCCCTTATGTGTATGTGTTGCACATGTATTTGCTAACGCCCGAACGGTTGCCATTAATTCTGACAATAATTTAAGTACATTCTCACTTTCACTGCCTATCCATGTTTTGGGGCTTTTATGTGTTTGCTCTTCTGTGGCAATTACTTGCCGAGCCTTGCACTCAAGCTGCGCTAGTTCACCAATAATGTCTTTTAATGACTTATCTGTTTTATTCTCAAAGTTACCTTGATCATCAATATGATGATACACACCCTCACGAACTTGTGTTCTCACTTCACCTTCTTTGATTGCGGGTAAGTCCCAACCAAAAGGTAAAACTGTTCTAATAAAGGGTTTATCAGCACGGCCATAAGCAAAGCCTATTTCGACTATGCTACCTGGTGCAGGTGGTTCTAATCGGCCTGCTTTATCTCCTGCGCCTGGTAAAGGTAGCGGCACGGCCTGTAAAACTTTTGATTTGGTTTTAGTTCCGTTTTCATCTAATAATTGAACATCAACCGCATAACGTGGGTAAAACGGGTCACTCCCTCTTTCCCCGTCTTCGGTGGGTAGTTCTGGCAATGCAACTATCTTACCCCAGCGTGGTAAATGCAACTGATTAGTTAGTTCTGGAAATAGCCGGCGCACGATACGATGAATTACTTTTTCCATAGTTACCAACTTAGCGTCATGTTTGTTTCTTTGAATTCAACTTTGCTCAGTCGCTCATTATTCGCCATTACATGCGGGCGAACCATGGGTGCAGCTGGCATCATGGCCGACTTACCCACTTGATGCTCTGTCATTAAAGATGTGGCAATTGTGACGGGCTTATCTGACCAAAACGAATCGGCATAACTGCCAACGAATACTTTGCCATTACCCTGCTGATACCAAATAAAGTCACTGACTTTATATATTCGACCAATGTTATCGAGCATAGACAACCCTGATCCGTCGCTATAAAAGCACGGTGCGGCTGACTCCGAATATGGTTTATCGGGTATCACAAACTCAATACCCGTTTGATTGCTTATCTCGTTTAATACTTGGCGCATTGTGGCATGGCGTAACATCACACTTAAATTAAACATGAGCGCTGATGACCATTCGCGACAAAATAGCGTGAACCAGCCATTTACGCTGGGTAAAACACGCTCAACATAGCCATTAAAGACACGATCGACCATGTCACCCCAACCAAGATCGACTTTTACAGTATCGAGCTTTGTTGCACGTTGCCTTACATTTATCTGGCACGTACCAGGTGCTGAGTCATTTAGCACTATCCAGTGGTCTTTTAATTCCACCTTCTGATCGTTTACATAAGCGCGTGAAATAAACCTGGCATTTGGACCCGCCATTATACAGTCCTCAAAGTAGCGAAGTTTTCTTGCAGGTGCTGCTGTAAATTAGCGTATCGAATATTGCTAGTACCGCCCTGCTCTACCGCTGTAGGCTCAGCTGTTCGCTCTTCGACTTTTTGCGGTACTGAACGATACTCAGCAAGAGTAAACGTAACCATCCATTGACGTGTTGTTTCTTGCTCAACTGCTTCAATCTTGCTGCTAAAGCGTACTTGCTTAACACCAATTGCTTCAGCAGTAATATTATTTATTCTGTAAATTACACGGGCGCCAGCTTCCGTCGCTTCGGCCATAGTGTATAAATCGGTGAGTGTTTGTGCGTTTTTAAAAGGGATCAGCCCCGACACTGTCAGCATTTTCGCTTTAATACCCGTTTCTGCGCTGTCAGTGTTTGATGTTTGCCCGCTGGCATCTTCGCTGGCAAGCTCTTGGCTTGCCGTGATGCGAAGTGATTTAAGTAAAATTGGCAACGAGTTTAAGGTCAGCATTGTTATACACCTAGTGCATTTACCCAAACATGAAGTTTAGCTTCACCCGAAATATCTACAGCGGTAGGGGTTGCCAGTGACATATCAATAAATTTAATCGTAAATTCCCCTGTATCGAGATTAAATTGCCCTGCTCTAGCGTCATATTTATGACCTGCATCATGGGTTAATTTCGCGTCTAAAATAGGGGCAAGATTATTACTCGCCACACTAGATTTTATTTTAACTTTGAGCTCAGCATTTGATGAGTTGTACTCAACAGACTGAATCCCCATACTAGCAAAGCTTTGATGAACAACCGGCGCACCTGCTGTAAGTGTGATTAACCCAGCACACCAAACAACAGGGCTCACCGCCTTCGTTGAACTAATCTTAATATCTGTGACTTCAATTTCTCCGCCGACACTTGTATAAACACCAAATGTACAGCCCACATAATCACTTTCATTTGCAGTTTCTGGTACCGTAAATGAGCATGTGTATTCTTGCCAGTGTGGTGAGTTCACTTCTACTCGGTTCTTTAAATCACCTGTAGCAGGATAATCAATCGCAAGCGAACCGCTTGTACCATCATTACCACTTAAACGCCTTGCTAAACACGTCAATGTGATTTTATCTCCCGCTCTTGCCGGAATTTTCTTGGAAAGATAAGCGAATTCTCCGAGTGACGCAGCAGACGACATGCGCGCGACTTCACCAGTGATATTAATTGCTCCCGAACCACCTTTGACTTGCTGCATATCTTTAATTGAAACAGTACCAATATTCATCTTAAACACCCCCTAACGAAATATCCGACATAATTTTATTTACACCGATTTTTTTAAGACGCTGGGCGTCATAATCAGTATTTACCGTCCATGCTGCGACACCAACCGATTTACCTTTGCAATACTGAACAATTGCGGGACTGTTTAAGATAGCGGTGTACATCCAAAGTAAAGCGCTGTGGCCCATGTTACTCAGTGAATCAACATACGATTCATAATTTGCTGTCAATGATCCCAAGTACCCAACACCAATGGTTTGGTTTTTTGTTCTCACATATTCAAGATCAGTAAAATCAAACGATTGAAGCATAACGAATTGCTCCATGTTTTCAGCTTCAATGGCAGAAATGATTAAATCAATGTCCGACTGATTACGGTAACCTTTGATTTCGGCATAGACATAAACACCTTTTGTTTTTGCCAGTTTCAATAACTCGCTGAAATACGGAATACCTTCAGAAGCAAATGAGGTACCCGCCACCTCATCAAACACCAATGATTCAATATACGATGCATTTAATGCTGTGAACGTTCCAGAACCATTAGTTAAGCTGTTGACTTGATCGTCATGGAATAAGAACAACTCACCATCGGCACTGACTTGAATGTCACATTCTAATGAATCCGCGCCATTACTTAATGCGCGTGACATTGCTAGCATCGTGTTTTGAGGAAATTGGCCTCTAAAACCTCGGTGTGCGATAAGTTCAGGCTTATCAACATCAAAGCTTGTAATAATAGGCGTTGGTTGCCCTTGCTGTAATGCTTCAATGTCCTGCTGATTCTTTAGGACTTTTCCTGATAACTCTTGTGTACTTTCTGATACTTGGCGTTCAATTTCTGACGAGTAATCATCCAGCTTTTCTGCAAGACCTTTTATATTTCTTAAATCTTCGACATCTTCAGCACTGCTCACCACCGCAATTTTCAGTACATAGTGCTGCTTACCTGTATTATCGATATAATCGTCCAGTTCATCGCTTGAGATTATAAAGGTAGCTTTACCCTTCCAAACACTTTCACTGTTTCCATCAAACCAAGCATCAACGTAAACGAACTGCGGATAGTTGCTTATTACAAAGATATGATCGGCATCAAGCGCTATGCGTAACCCAGCTACATAACCAACGCCCGCCACCACTTTAAAACTATTCGTTGTTTCACGCGGGGTAACTTTAAATCCATCGCCAATAAACCAGTTTTTACCATTCATATCAGCGGCTAGTTGGCGGGTAAGTTCTTCCATTCCATTTAACCGGGCTGTGTAGTCTAATTGCCACGTTTCAGGCTCTACGTTGATCCCCGTTAACTCTGCAATTCCCGAAAACTCAATACCAAAATTACGATTTAATGTATTACCTGCGACCCCGTTTTCAGTCACGGTTTTTGACGTGATAGGAATATGATTGATTGCCACTAACGTGTCGTTGACTGATGAGTACAAGCCTACCCAGTTAAAGTTAAACGGACCTGTCACACTATCAAGCACAGTCGAATAAACCACAACATTGTCATTGATGCGTCCATATTGTTGAACGCTTTGCTGATGTACAATGTGTTCGCTAGGAATAGTTTCTGAACGGTAGATAGATGAGCTTGCATCTTGCCCGGGTACATTTGCAAAAATAAACGTATCTATATCTAACTGCTCATTAGCTTGTGCTTTAGCAGCAAAAAGTTTTTCACCTGCGATTGTAATAATTGAAGCCATGTTAATTCCTCTTTTAGCTAATAAGCTGCTTATTTGTTGCAATAATAAAATGTGATTCGTTGTCCATTACCGCTAGCCCTAATTTAGGACTCATGTCATCACTTAGCGCTGCAAAGCCCGTTAAACTATCGTGTGCAAAATCAGAAGGTGGCGACATCAACTGAATGCTTGCGATAGTGTTGTATTGATAGCGACGAGTCGTCCTGCCATATTGGCGGCAAAGACTATCAATTAAGTTATTTCTCTGTGCTAAATCTGAGTCCAACAATTGCAAACTCACCACGTCCCAATCTACTTCGCTAAAGCGTTCATCGATGGTGATCCAAGGTGTACCCAGCTTTTCAAACATAAAATACCAACCGCTTTTACTACCTGCGCCTTTAGCAAATTGCAGCGCGTATTTAACGCGTATGCGGTATGTATGTTCAGTTTCATTTGGTATTTGCGTAATATCACGCTCCCATGCAAGTAAATGCACAAGGTCCAGTTCTGCGGTCATCGGGTCTAGCTGCTTTGCAGGCCATGCCAGCATTTCACTAATACGCTGCCAAAATCGCACCGCGCCCTTGCGTAACTTATCGAGCTCACTTGCTGGCCGCGCTAACCAGTAAGGCATTTTGGTGATAGCGTCCCAATCTATATTCATTGGCCATTACCATTTGTTACTGTGAGCTCACCTAAACGCGGAACACTCATAGCGCTTGTAATATCGCTTTGTTGCCAATTTAACGATTCAATACCTTCAAATTCACGGTGTAACTCTTGGCTTAGGCGACTAAAGCTAAATCGGCTTTGTGGTAAAGTTCGTGTAACGGTGTAATTAGCATTTTCTCTAAATGCACACCGAATAAAGTTTTCAACGTTACTAAGAAGCGCCAAAACTTCTGAATCAAGCAAGTAACTATGGGGATAAACTGTCACACCGACATTACTAGTCACGCCTGGCATTGCTAACACGAGTAAATCATCACCGTGACCGTGATAACCTTTGTCCATGACATAAGTATTTAACTCATCAATCAGTACTTGGCTTGGCTCACCTGTATCTAACAAAATATACGCATTCGCCGTACCTGGACCACGCGGCGCATCATGCTCAAAATAAATATTGTCAGTATCTAGCCCGCTACGCTTTGTTAAAATCGCACGGTATACCGCATCGATGTGCCAAGGTGCAGCAGCAGTAAATGCGTTGCGGGTTCTTAGTTTTAATTCTTCGTTTGTTTCGGCGTCAGCCCCCAAAACATCAAGCCACTGATCATCATTTATTGCGCTACCAATTCCGGTGACCGACTCCGGTAATATATGGTAATACCCTGCCCCTAGGTTGTAGGCCGCCCCTGCAAATTCAGCGATAACGGGGACTAAAACACTGGCTTGATTTTCCGGTAGAATTACATCGTCAATTGTCAGTACGCGATACACAGTGCCGTTAATAGCATCAGTCTGCACAACGGTTCCTGCGCTAATTAATAGGCTCGGTCCCGCTTGGGCTGCACGGTTAAATTTAACCTTACCTTGTGCACGCTCCATATCTTTACGAGTTAAATCATGTTCCCATGCCTTTGCATCAATAAAGCTGTCATCCGTGGCTGTTTTTAAAAACAGGTTTGGGAGTATCTTTTCAATCAGTACCTTGTTAACTATCCAGTTAGCCGGCTTTGCAACAATGGCGCTGATCACACGCCAAAACGGTGAGAACGGCGAGTCATTTGCAATAATGCTGCCCTCGGCTTCAACGTCTTCTTTAAATAAGGCTTTCCAGCCCTCTTCAGTGGTTGGAATGCCCGCATTTTCTACAATGCGCTTAAAATCAATGTTCGCTGTTTCATCAGCCATCACTACGCCCCTATGATCAACGATGAAATATCACCAAACTCAATGGTTTTTGCATATACCCACCATTGCCCTTTTTTAATTTCGTTTTCGGTCACTTGTACCGTGCCAGGCATGATCCGCTCATCATCTTCAACCAGTAATTTGATACGGGTTTTTGTGTCATTCGTCACACTGGTTCCCCTATCGCTTACCAGTAAATTGGCAAGGCCTGTATCTAAAATCGCATGCACAATATCTTGTGCTATTACTTCACGATCAGTTAAGTACTGTGGGCTTAGTCCTGCATCTAACACCACATCACCACGTAAAATGTGAAGATCACGGTAAAGGCTCATGAATGCATCTCCACAAAGTTCATGTAACTGCTATCACCTTTTGCAGGGTATACATTCACAGTGCCAACAGAGGTTGATTTCTGTTGGTTAGCATTACTGATCTGTTGGGTTATACCGCCCTTAACGGTTTTACCTTCAAGGGGGGCAATCGCTTCTACGCCTATCATTTTTTTCATACCTTCAAAGCTGGTATCAAGCTCAATTCCTGCTAGGTCGGCTAACTCTTCAATCGCCCACAGTAGTGGAGCAAATAACACTTCAACCGCCTTCCATGCGTATTCAAGACCAGTTAGTAAGACGTTGATCCAGCTAATATCCGCAAAGCTAGCTTTTAAGTCGTCCCAGTAATAAATCAACGCCCCCACTGCAACAATGGCCGCAGCAATAGCCGCTACAATTAAGCCAATCGGGTTTGCATACATCACAATATTTAAAGCAAACATCACACTGCGTAAGGTGCTTAGGCCTGCACTTAATGCGGTGTTGATCCCTGTCCATGTCATTGCCGCAACACCCCATGCAACCATAGCCATTTTGCTCGCGCCCATGATCACCGTGAATAAACCGCCTGCCGCAACAAGCCCCAATACTGCAACCGCTGCATAGCCAATCCACCGCGTTAAGGTTGGGAACTGCTCCGTAAACCACACAACATTGGTGCCCATATCAGCTATAAGCCCCACAAAATCATTAAAGGCGGGTAAGATGGCTGTGCCCCATGCCGCACGTATCACATACCAGCTTTGTGCTAGTCGTTCGCTTTGGTCAGTCATGGCCATTGCCATTTCTTCGGCTTTTTGCATGCCGTTTACTTGGCCGAGTGAATTAATCGAGTCATTCAAGCCATTAATGTCTGTCAGTAATAACTTGATGGTTGATACGGCGTTCTTTGAACCAAAGGCTTTGGCAAGTTGATCGCCTTCGGCAACATCAATCACATCACCATATTTGCTGCGAATTTCCGTTAAAATATCAACCATAGGCAACATGCGCCCTTGGCTGTCAGTAAAGGTCAGTCCTAAAGCAGATTGTGCTTTACCTACCCCCGCTAAAAACGCGGAATATTTAGTTCCCGCTTCACTGCCCGACATCGTCGCTTGTAATGTGCCAAGAATTGCCATTTGTTCATTCACAGCAATGCCTGCACTATTTGCATCAGCGCCAAGAGAAGTAAACGCCGCCGACATTTCACTACCTGTGGTTTTAAACGCTTGTACTGATTGCGCAGTCATTCCGGTTATTTGTTCAACCCATGCACTTTTACCCATGGTTTCGGCTTGGTTTTTAAAAATGCCGTACATGGTGCCCATGTAATTAGTGATGGTAGCTGCATCTGATTTAGTCGCCGCAGCAAGGACGTTGCTCGACATCGTAAACGCTGATAAATCAGCATCATTAAGCCCCGCTATCGCACTTTGAATGTCATAGCTTGAGCTCACGAACTCAGTGGCAGATTTGCCATATTTAAGGGCGTACTGATAAGAGGTATCTGTTAATTGTTTTAATGCAGACTCACGCACACCGAGAGATTTAACTTCACCCAGTACCCGATCCATTTCAATGGCAGGCATAAGTGCGTTTTGTAATGCGTAACCGCTGGCCGCAATGCCTGCCACACCAGACGCCATTTTCATGGTGCCCGTTTGGTAGTCACTTGATAGGCCATTTAAGCTATGGCTTATTTTTGCAATGGGCTTTGTGATTTGGTCAATCAACCCCACTGTAAACATAAGTGGCTGCGGTAAACTCATTTACTACCCCCCAAAGGCTTTGCTAACTGCATTAATCACAATGGCTTCTAAATCTTCACGCTGGCGTTTTATCAGCCATACCGCCCTTGCTAAGTTATGCTCGCTGTCATCTTCATGCGGTAAAAGATGACGGCGAAACGTCAACATTTGCTCAAGCGGGTTATTGCTAATGGCTTCAACCAGCGCGTCTATTTTTTTACGCTGATCTCAAGCGCTGGCGCAAACTCCTGTTGCAATAAACCTGCAATTTGCAGTGCTGCACCTGGTGATTTATCAATTAACTCTCGTAACTCTTTTTTATTGCTTTCATCGACTGTGCGCATCACTAGATTGTGCGCAGGTGCGACCTTGTTATTCGGCATAATGTCGTTGATATAGCCGTTGTAATCATTGGTGCTTACATTGAATTTAAATTCGTTACTGCCAATGGTTAGGGTAATGACCTGGTTCATGCTTTATTCCTCAAATTGGGTAATTAATAGTCTTTAAACTGTTTATGCCTTCACATTTTTTCTAGCAACTTGTCTAGCTTGGCATCCATACTATCTAGGCGCTTTTCAAACATCTTTTGTGACTCTGCGCGCATCATTTTTTGATGCTTTATTTCTTGTGCATTTGTATCGATGCGCTTATCTAAATCAGCAAAAAACCAGAAGCCACTAACAATCACAATCAAGGTCGTTAATACATGCGCAATGTTCACTTCTTTTTTTACATGCCAACCTTCAGTTTTAATTTCTGCCATTACTTAGCTACTCCTTGGCCTACGGTTTTTTGCATTAAAGTCATGAGTTTGTCTTTATCTTTTGAACCTTTAGTTGAGCTCAACCAAAACGCTACTCCACTGGCAACAAGCGCAAATAAATTACCAACTAAGTAAACAATCAGGTCTCTGTTTTTTTCAATGTCAGGGCCAAAGAACAGCGCTGCTAACACGGCTGAAAATAATGCAAACAGTAATAAAGTGAGCGTTGCTGGCATCCAATGATCTTTATGCTCTGTGCGGGCGTTTTGTCTGTCTTGCAATTCGACTTTGTATTCTTCCAATGCAATTTTTTGCAGCTCAATATTCGCTTGGCGAATTTGCTCTCGCTCAGCATGCGCCCACTCTTGCAACGTCAATGCAGCATCAGGATTATTCTTTAACTCTGCTGCCACGGCTTCTGGCGTGTTGTCTGTCCCTAAAGCTCCCGCAATTTGGCTACCAATACTGACAGCTAAACCAACTGGACCACTCAATAACGGAGCAACAGCGCCAGCGATACCACCAACAGTGTTTGCGATTTTTTGCCATTCCATGATCAATTTACTCCTTGCTCTAAATACCTGGCTTCACGCCAACGGCGTGTAGAATATCTATCACCAAAATCAACAAGTTCATCAATCATGGCTTGCGTGTTTTGTGTTATGGCCGTGCGCCAAAACTTAGGACAGCGTTTAGATAAATCACCATATTGAAACGCAACCGATGCAATCACGGTCTGCATTGGCTCTGGTAGTTGCTCAAATTTGATGGCTGAATGTTTGTTGTATTTGTCAGCTAATAGAGTTATCGACTCAAACTTTGCACACTTATCTATCAGGGTGGCTTCATCTTCACTCACTTTCAGCGGTATCAAATTCAGCATCATCTGAGCGTGTTCACCATGTTGCTCGCAATACGGTAATAACTTATCTATCAATGAAGGCCGTGCGATAAAAAACATACGCTCTAAGTCTTCACGCGAACGCTGACCAATATCAAAGCCCGTTGCAATCGTTACACCCGACTTAGAATTAGCCGCATCAGGCACATAGCCTTTTAGTTGTGCGCCACCTTCTAGCTCTGAAATGAAGCTGTAATTAACTTTGATATTGTTCATATTGCTACTCGCTCAACTCTTGGCACGGAACACAGCGCTGCACACCTGGTACTGCTTTTTGCCGTGCTTTTGGTATTGGGCCACCACACTCAATGCATTCCGTTGCACTGAGTTTGTGGCTGTTGTTAAGTCCTTTTAATCGCTGATCAACAAAGCGTTGTTCAGCGCGTTCCTGTGCAATGACTAGGCGATCAATAAAATCCATTCACGCTTACCTTTACTGCACAATGTTTTCAATTTCGTCTGGGCGTAAGTACGGCACACCATTGATATGAACAAAGTCAGGGCTCGTTACATCAAACGGGATCTTAAATAAGCTTGCTTGCCCGCCTTTTTTATCAATGTCTAAAATGTCACTGAGCTTGATGCGGCAACCAAATGCTTCAACCTTCATTTCATCTTTTGAGGTCTTGCCGTAAAACATGATGTCGAACGTTTCCATACCACGCCAAGAACCGGCGCTCTTTGCTGCATCTGAGATAAGTGCAAAGTTACTCGCATTAACTGACAGCTCACCATTTGCCGATACATCACCATCAACCGCACCATCAGGCACACCCCCAGTTTGTGATACCGCACTGTTATCGGTGATCGATAACGTGGCCGTGTCCACATGCACCATAATGTCACCTAAGTTGACGTTAAAATTCATTCCAGATAAACGCATGATGGCTGCTCCTAGTTGCTGCTTAAATCAAGCATGATGTTGACGGTAATTTCTTTCGGGCTGTTGTATGGGCGTAAAATAAGGTAAATCACCACGCTTTTATTGCTGGTCCATTCAATGGTGATGTCCCCTTCAATAGGTGGTGTGATTTCACCTGGGAACGCCGTCCCGTTAATAGTTGTGCTTTTACTCATTTCGCGTAGCGGCTTCATAAAATACGCTTTGTTTAACTCAATGCTGTTCGGTGTTGAATTAAGCGAACGGTTAGCAACACGACGAATCGCTAATACGCGCACTTGTCGGCTGGCTTTGTGTACTGGGCGCAAGTGTTCAAGGTATTGATAGTCACCACCCGTTGCATCGAGCGTTTGTGCATCACTCCAATACACACCTTCAAAGTCGCTATACCACTGCGGCACACTCATGCGGTTATTGGCCAGTGTTTCTAATGTGGCAAGTGATAATGGCTCGCCGTTTGTATTAACCGGTGCATCGCCTAGCCCTAACACACTGCCTGTTGCCACACGCATTGGGCTATCTGCAATGCTTACGCTGCGGTCACATAATCGGCCAGCTAATACACCCACGTTATTCCCATGCAGCTGTGGCACTGGCACCACTAAATGCGCGTCAATACCATTTTGAATGGCAATGGTTGCGGCTTCATACGCAGCCCATGTTTGTGTTTCTACATCAATACCAGGTAACGCAACTAAGCTAGAAACAAAGCGACCTAATTTGGCTTGTAGTGATGTTAGGTGCTCATGGATATCGGTAAGACCTGCGCTAGTGTTCTGCTCGTCACACACCACCACCATTTCAAAGCTTTGCACCTCATTTGCGCGGTCAATCGCTTCAAATAGATCCTCACCATCGGCAAGCGGGTAAACCGCTGCGGTCCAGTTCTGGCCTGCATTAAGCTGTGCTGCTTTAACTTGAGTACGTAAAGCACTATCAGCAAACGCATCATCTAAATCTGTTTGTGCACCAACACTAAATAGCTGGCTCTCTTCATCTACTGAACCGGCACGGCCAACAAACAAGAAGTGTCGTTCAACACCTTCAATGTCACCTTGCCCTAAATTCAAATTGTTAACTTGCACTTTACCGAGTGGCATTGGCTTATCCTCGTTTATTGAGTTGGTTTAATATCTGCGCGAGTTCGCGCTGAACGTTTATAGTGGTGTCACCTAAAAATGGGCGAGCATCAACAGGGATATCCCAGCTTTTACGCTGTTTTTCGTCACGTAATATGCTTAGCATCAAAGTTGCTTTACCGTGATTTAAACTCGCTTGAATCTCTTTAACACTGGCGCGGCGGTAACCTTTGCCCTTGCTCTTTGGTACTTTGAACCCTTCCGCTGACAGCGCTTTGGCTTGGCCGCGAGTACACGGCGCTTTGTAATCCGGCTTACCGTGAATACGTGCCATTCTGCTTGCTGTCATTCTCTCGGTGCCACCCTCTTGGTGCATGGCAGCAATTCGCCCAGTGAAACCCGCTTTGTGCTTTAGCTCTAAGCGGTTGCTGCTTTTCACATACGGTTCAAGTGTTCGGCCCATGCGTTTAAGTAACTTGCCTTTTTTACCGCTTTTGCTCGGCGTAAACTTTTCACCATCTACTGTGGTTTGAGTGCGAATTCGCTTACGAGCAAGCGCCCGTTCGTGACGACCGAGTGTTTTTAAAACACGCACTCGTTTACTCGCTGGTAAGGCTAAAAGCTGTAGTTGGTGCTTAGCACTGAGTGCCTGGCTCTTGTTTGGGGTGATCACAATGCTCATGCGCGCCCCACTACATCAACATCGACATTTTCAGCCACGTTAATTGGTGCAAGCGACACATAGTAACGACCACCATTAAACTGCACTGGCCCGTTGTCATCAGGGATAAGCTCAATGTCATCCATCAGTTCTAATTCAATCAGTACCGTGGCGTTGTCATCACTAATTAAATCAATGTCTATTTCGGGATCATCTAAACCGAATTCGTCGCGCTGCCACTCGCTATCAATTAAAAACGCGCATACCATGGCAAACAGGTTGTAGGGGTTAACCTTTTTATGCGGGAATTTTTCAATTGCAATAATGGCTGTGTGTTTCCACCTCGCCACTAAATAACCGTCTTGCCCTTGATCTGAATTGCAAATGATTAACTTGCCGCGCTCTTGCCAAGCATCAATGTTGTTCTTACGAATTGCACCATTTAAGCTGGCAACTAAAAATTCGCATACTTGCTGTAACTGGCTAATAGTTTGGCTCATAGCGAATGCACTCCCGCACGGCCAAGACCAAGCAATAAGCGAATACTGCGGTTTGATTGCGCTAGAATTTGATTTTGCTGTTCAACGTCTTCAGCTTTGTTATTGCCCGCCTCTTTTTGATCAACTGCCGAAAAGTACCCCATAAGATCACTGTGTGAGCGGGCATACACGGCGCCACGGTAAACACTTTCTTGGCTTTGGCTAAACTGCGGCACACCATCAATGATGGTGAAAGAAACATCCGTGTTACCTTTCGCAATATAATTATTAATTTGCTGTTGAATCTCTAACACACTGCGGTTGAGCGAATCAGCAATTACCGTTTCTTCATAATATTCAGGTATGCGGCGATGATTACGGAACTCTTCTGTGCTAAGCACAGGCCAGCCGCTATCAGCATCAATTTCAATGCTGTCATCTGCTGTATGTTCAAATCCGAATGTCATGCCATTTACCTTTGCATAGGGTCAGTGCAGTTAGCGTTACAGTGATTATTTAAAAGTCGCCTTTTAAAACACTCAGCTAATGCACTGGAGGGTTTGGAGACGGTTTGCTTACTGTGCGTTAAGCTCAGCAAGCGCTCTAATTCTCATCGCTATTTTGTTTCTTACGGTTTTAACTTGTGCGTGCTTATGCAGTTCCTGCGCTTTAGCTAAATAGCCATCGGCTTGCTGTAAGCGCTGCAAGTCGCCAACGTGCGATGGCGTAACTTCGCCATTTTTCGTGCGCAATAACGCAAGGCCCGCAAATTTGTAATATTTAGACGTAACTTGCTCTGGTAATTTCCAATGATCCGCAACAAGCTTGAACACTTGCCCAAAGTAAGGCTCAATGCTGTGGCCTTTTTCTGCTTGCGTTTGCGCCCAATCAAAAACAGTGTCGGCAATAAAACCAGGCCACTGGCGGCGAATGCTTTTAACCATGGGCTGGTTAAGCTCAATGGCGCGAAGTCCAAGCTCGATGCCGCGAGCGAGGTTGCCAACATCAAACAGCCATACAGTGCAATACGAGAAAATCGGGTTGTCTTCATTTTGTTTGCCTTCTTTCGTTATGTAGTCTTCAACAATTGGTAACCACTTCGGCAGTAATACATCGCGCTTATGAGCTATTTTGTCAGCTCGGCGCACAAAGCCTTTTAGTCGTTTTAAGTCTTCGTCTAATTCAATTAGCTGTAGGTGCAAGCTGGGTGCATATTCACCACAGCCCGACACGCTTACTTTTTCGAGTTGCTTTTTGGCTGCGTTTTGCTCTTTGAATTTGAGGATTTTTGCTCCTCCGACGGCTTTTTTAACTCGTCAACCGCTTCCTTTAACTCGCTGTTCGTTTGGTTAATATCATCGGCGCTGTAAGCTAGGTCGCTTGCTGCATCGCTGGCTTTATCGGCGGCACTTTCAATGTTGCTTGCCGCACTGCTTGCTTGCTCGGCACTATCAGCTAATGACTCTGCAGCATCGTCAGCATTCGCTATGCTTGTGTTAAGCTCATCGGTTGGAGTTTCAACGTGCTTTACTTCAACGATTTCAACATTGTTTTCATCATCAATCGTTACTTCTGCAAAGAAGGTTTGTTCTTCACCGTTGGCAGGGTCAAAGCCTTTGTCAAAAAATGTGATGTTCTGATCAACATATTCTTGAGCGGTTTCAATCGCTTTTGACTCGTCACAACCTAGCAACTGCGCGAGCAATTTAAGCGCGGTGTTTTCTTTGGCTTCATCAGCCAAACCTTGCAATGTATCAACTAGTTTTTTGCCTGTTTCAGAAACTACTTTTTGCTTTGCTTTTGCAGCAATACGACGTTTTTTAAAATCAGCAATGACACTCATGGCATGATCCTCTAATTAGTAATGAATTATTAAGCTAGGCATCACTGCCTAGCCAAAAATCAATATTTATTAAGGCTTAGCGCCAATATTCATGGCAGCTTCGTCAATCGCGGCGTAGGCTTCAAACTCTTCAATTGCGTAGCCTTCATTGCGCCAGTACTTATCTTCGTACTGTTTGCGGTCTTCAACGTTTTCAGACTTACGATGTGATGTGTTTCGCTGCGTATAAATATGCAAATTGCTTAGCATGGTTACTACAATGCGTTTGCCCGGGAAGAACGGCGGTGTATAAGCACGTAGGCCACCAATGTTTTTATCCATTTGCTGAGCAGCGACTTTTTCGCTTGGCTTATCAGCTTGGTTCATCATGTGTGTTTGAGCTGTGGCCGTTAGGTCGCTACCTACCAATACAACTAGGCGTGGGTCATTACGCAATGACGGGTGAATAAGCGTGTTTTTAAGTTCAGTCACAATAGCGTCTAACGTTTTGTAATCGCCAGCACCATCTGGGTCAAAATAGACTGAGTCAGTCATAATTTGATCAGGCGCTTCCTCAGTTACAATTTGATGCCAGCCTTTGTTTACATCTTGGCCTAGCGGATTAGCAACTGGGTCTGATGTAGCGGCGATTGACGTACCATTGAAACCAACGCGTAACATATCGAGTGCAAATCGTTGTGTTGCGTTGTCTTTCATTTTTTGCATGAACTCATTTTTGTTACCGGCATTACCCCATGCAGATAACAGCGCCCAAGTAACTGCTGAGCATGAATCGGTTTCTGTTAGCTGGTATTTGAAACCATCAACGTCTTGGTCAGATCTAAAACGGCCACCCGCTTTTCGCCCTGTTGCAATACCGTAGTTACCCACTTTTATAACTTGACCACTTAACTGATCGACTGGCATGGTGGTGATCATGCCTAAGAACTCGACAGACTCTAAAAGCGCCGCGCGGAGCTTTGTTTCCATTGGTGGTGTAACTGCAAACTGCTTTGTTACGTCTTCAACACCAAATGCTTTGGCTAGTTGCGTTGAGTAATGTTTTAAATACCCAGCGGCTATTTGATTTAAGTGCATGCTTTATCTCGCTCTGTTATGCATTAATAAAAAGAAGAGCTGGGTTAAACCAGGTCTATGCTATCGCCGCCTAATGGGTTAGGTTCTTGGTCTTCTTGCTCTTGGCTAAGCGCGTTAAATTTTTTCTCAATGCCGTCCACTTTTTTGCCAAAACCTTCTAGCTTATCCATTAACTGGCTGAATTGCTCAGTGGTAACACCTGCTGCGCCTTTATCACCTTCAGGCTCTGCGGCTGGCGGTGTTTCTTCGGCCTTTGGTGGTTTCTCTTCGCCTGTTGGTTGTTTGCTGAATTTAGTTTCAAGGTCGGTTACCTTGGTTTCTAATCCTTCAAACTTGCCCATTACGGCATCAAACTGTTCTTTGTTCATAGGTTCGTCCTCGGTGGAATCGTGTTGTTCATCAACACTCGGCTGTTCAGAAGTAAATAGGCTTGCCATTTGTGCAAGTAAATTCATGAATTTAGATTGCTTGTCTTTGGCTAAAGGTGTAGCTGGCTCTTCTTTGCTGAACACAAAGTCACTCATGTGAAGTTCTTCAAGCTGGCTATATTCATGGCTTTTTTCAGTTTCGCCCATTGAGAACTTTAAGCGTGTGGTGCCAGTGCTTGCAGGCGAATCGGTAACAGCTAAGCCTTGTAGATAGCAACGACCTTGATTCTGGTAATCTGGATTTGGCTCAATAGACATAAACAGCTTTTGGCCGTCTTTGTTAGCATCTAATAAGTATTGATTTGCTGTTAGTTTTACAAAAAGACGAAGCTTACCTTTATGTTTGGCCGCTTTTACTTCGTCAACAGTGCCCCAGTTTTTACCCTCAGATGGGCCCCAAAATGAGCGAAAATGTTCAGGCCAAATCATCGCAGTGTATTCATCAACCGAGTAAAGCTCGGCCATATCATTGATCCACTCTTTTGAAATAGCGCGGCCGTCAACCGTTGCACCTTCAGTTGCTGCAATTACCCAACCTGTTTGTTTACTCATTACGCTGCCGTGTTGCTTAAAACCAATATTTAAGCGCAGCATAGCCCTAAAAAATGGGCGTTTCATTTGGTTTGATTTTTAGAAATTCCTAGATTGATGTTCTAGGAAAAGGTAGGTTTTTTAGTCAGTTATAAGCTTATTATAAATGAATACACTGTCGCTAGTTATCAATTTTTACATGAGTAATTAGCACTTAAATGGCTTATTCACCGGAAATACGCGAAGCAGCAAAGCGGCTTTATTTACGACACTACACACCAAGTGAAATTCGTAGCGAATTAGACTTGCCTAATGATCGTGTTGTTTATTACTGGGCTGATAAATATAGCTGGCGCGACTTACTGCGTGAAGAAGAAGTCGACGAAGCCATTGCAAGGCGCATTGTTTGTTTAACTGATATTAGCGATAAAACAGGTAATCAAATAAAAGAACTCGACATGCTTATTGAAAAGCATGTAAAGCTTAAAAAACAACGTGCGCAAGAAGAAGCTGCAAAAAATCCGCAACCTCAAAATAGTCAGGCCAACTCAAATCAACCAAGCGATAAAAGCAACTCAAAGCCAAAAGGCCGCAAACGAAAAAATGATGTAAGCCATTTAACCGAAGAAGATTTTGCCACCTGGTACGACTCACTTTTTGAATACCAAAAAACGATGCATGCAAACTTGCATCAACGTATTCGAAATATTCTTAAAAGCCGACAAATTGGTGCGACCTATTACTTTGCTGGTGAAGCATTTAAAGATGCGGTGTTAAGTGGTGATCCGCAAATATTCTTATCAGCCAGTCGTGCGCAAGCTGAGGTTTTCCGCAGTTACATTGTGGCTATTGCTCATGAATTCTTTGAGATTGAGTTAACCGGTAACCCAATTACGTTACACACAAAACACGGTGATGCTGAGCTGCGGTTCTTAAGTACCAATAGCAAAACTGCGCAAAGTTACCACGGCCATGTTTATATAGATGAGTATTTTTGGATAGGTAAGTTTAACGAGCTCAATAAACTTGCCAGTGCGATGGCAACCCATAAAAAGTGGCGTAAAACTTACTTTTCAACGCCGTCGACTAAAGCGCACCCTGCCTATACATTTTGGACGGGTGATCACTGGCGACAAGGCCGCGCCGAACGCGAAGAAATTGAATTCCCCAGCTTTGATGAATTACGCGATGGCGGCAGACTCTGCCCAGATAAACAGTGGCGCTATGTGGTTACCATTGTTGATGCGCAAAACGGGGGTTGTGACCTCTTTGACATTGACGAACTGCGCGATGAATACAACGCCGATGACTTTAATAACCTGTTTATGTGCATCTTTGTTGATGATGCAGACAGTATATTTAAATTCAGCGACCTTGAAAAATGCATGGTCGATGCATCCCGTTGGCAAGATCACAAACCAAGTGCAGCACAGCCATTTGGTAACCGTGAGGTATGGCTAGGTTACGACCCTTCACGAACCCGCGATAACGCAACATTAGTAGTGGTAGCGCCACCTAAAAAAGACGGTGAAAAATTCCGTGTACTCGAAAAGCACTATTGGCGTGGAATGAACTTCGCTCACCATGTAAGTGAGATTCAAAAGATATATGCAAAGTATCGCGTCACTTATATTGGTGTTGATACCACAGGCATTGGTGCAGGTGTATTTGATTCAATAGAAACCCTCTACCCGCGCGAAGCCCAAGCTATTCATTACAGCGTAACCAGTAAAACCCGCTTAGTACTCAAGATGATCGACTTAGTAGAAGCAAACCGGATTGAATGGGATGCATCACATAAAGACATTGCCATGAGCTGCCTAGCCATTCGTAAAACCAGCACTGAATCAGGTGGCGCAATTACCTTTAAAGCCAGCCGCGATAACACCACAGGTCATGCAGACGTATTTTTTGCAATAAGTCATGCCGTGATCAACGAACCGATTAACCACGCATTTAAGAGAAAATCACGATGGACCATGCAGAAAAACTAACTGACCAGCCAAACGATCAACAAGACGATCAACAAGGTAAACAAAATGCGCCCGTTGTGTTTAGCTTACCTGAACAAGTTATGCCACATATGTGGCTAACCGATTATGACTCGCTATTTTATAACGATATGGACGGTTATTGGGAGCCGCCCGTAGACCGTCATTTATTAGCAAATCTTACTCGCCGCAATGCCCAGCACGGCGGCATTGTAGTAAGCCGCGCCAATATGGCAGCTGGTCGTTATATATCAGGTGGTATGAGTGCCCAACTAGTACAGGCTGCATTTTTAAATCTAGTGCAATTTGGTGATGTGGCATTGCTTAAAATTCGCAACGGCTTTAAGCAACCGGTGCGATTATTCCCGTTGCCAAGTTATCGCACTCGAGCGGCTGGTGATGGTGGTGCCGTAGTGCTTGAACGTAACAATCAAGTGAGAAAATACAAAGCCCGCGATATCATTTGGATTAAACAGTATGATCCTGTTCAACAAGTATATGGTTGCCCTGATTACTTAGGCGGTTTACAAGCGACGCTTTTAAATGAAGATGCGACCCTGTTTCGCCGTAAATACTACATCAACGGCGCGCACATGGGGTTTATCATGTACGCCACTGATCCAAACTTAGACCCTGAAGTTGAAGACGATATCAAAGAGAAAATTCAAGATAGTAAGGGCGTGGGAAATTTCCGCTCGTTGTTCGTGAATATTCCCAATGGTAAAGAAAAAGGCTTACAGATAATCCCTGTCGGTAACTTTGAAAGTAAAGACGAGTTTATGAACGTTAAGAACGTATCAGCACAAGATGTGTTGAACGCTCACCGTTTTCCGCCAGGCTTATCTGGCATTATTCCATCTAACAACGCAGGCCTTGGTGACCCTACAAAATACGATGCCATGTATTTTAAAAACGAGACTAAACCGTTAATCAAAAATTTGGTCGATGCGGTTGAACAAGATCCTGAAATAGGCAGCAAGTTAAAACTAAAGTTTGATTTAGAGCCAGCAGCTTAATACACCTTATTTGTTATAGATAGATACACTGTATATAATCACAGTGTATCTAAATTATTTATATGGGTAATGCTATGCGGGTAACATGTCCAAACTGTGGAAGTAAAGCGACTATTTCATCAAGAGAAAATCAATCAACCCATGTAGCTGATCTTTATATTTCGTGTACTGATGTTAAAAACTGTGGAGCAACGTTTGTTAGTACATTAGCATTTAAACATTACTTAAACCCACCTCGCCAAACAACGGCAGAACTTGCCGCATCGTTACTTAAAAACTTACCCCGTGAACAACAATTAGAATTAATGGGTTTATAAAAATGAGAAACCCTTACTAACTGGGGCGATATTGGAATATTGTCAGAACGAGGAAACAAAAAAGGCCGCTGTGCGACCTTGATTTAATTTACTTCGTATACGCCTTGTATGCGTCATTAATCACTTTTCTATCTTGCAACTGCAAGTCATTCATTTCTAAAAAGCGCTGCTGCCCGTTGTACTCGATAAATGCAGTGCCATCGTGATCAATCTGCGTCACAATAGCGTGCTGTTCTTTTACTGCGTTGACTAACTCTTGTTTTAACATATTCATTCCCTCTTTGATATCACTGATATAACACGCCACCGTGTAGTCAGTACCAGACCCTTTGCGCGCTTTATAAATTGCACTGTGCGTCGGGGCGCAGCCTTTGACTTTTAAAATATAGTCAACGGCTGCCCTGTCTGAGCCTGCCAGCTCAACCAGCTCATTGAGCTGGCTTTGAAGTTGGTCTCTATTCATTAGAAATTATCTGGATCAAATGGTTGGTTTGCTGCATCGTCTAACTCTACTGCTGGCGCATTTGCGCGTTGAATATCATTAAACACTAAATCTAGAACGTGATTTTTAAATGCTGTTTGCAGCGCCTCAAAAACACCTCTTGCCGTTGTTTTCTCATACACTTCTAAGCTATTGAAGAATGAATTTAAGAAAATCATTTCATTCGAATCAACATCTTCAATATAAAGTTCGTCGTTTGCATCACAGTAAACATAAATCGTTTTAGTTAAAGCATCATTAGCGAGGGTGTTTTCGCTTGTTTGAGTGCAATCAAACACCTTTGCTGCCAGTGTTGGCAAGTTGCCATTGCTGTAAATTTTAGTTTCTACGTTAAGCTGCTCTTTAGAAGTAATGTGAGAAATTGTTTTATTTAATAACATGGCTATGTCCTTGCTTACTTTAATTTGTTTCTATTGGAAACTCTATGTAAGTATAATAGTTTCCATTGGAAACAATGGCAAGTGTTATTTTAATTTTTTTTGCACTTTTTTAATGTTGGAATAGTAATTTACTCCACGGCTAATAAAGCCGCCATTATGGTTTGTCTTTCAGCTGGCGGTAAAGCTTCAAAGTTTTTTGCCCAACGCTCAGCTTTTCTCTTAATACGTTGACGGTCAGTAAAGTTCTCACCCGCAAAAGTGTGGTAATGCACATCACCTGGTTGATAGTTAAGCCAGATTGTTTCTGTACGAACGCCGCCACGGGTCATCGCTTGAAAGTCTTTACGCCACCAATCTTTTAGTATTTCGTTGTATAACTGGTTGTCATAGCCAGAAATAATGATTTTAACGTCTTCGGGGATATGTTGTTTTGCAGCTAGTAACAAACGTTTGTGGTCGGCTTCTGTCATTTCATGCTGATAACGTGCATTGCTTGTTCTGGTTTCAGGCATGTATGGCGGATCAAGATAAAGCTGGGTTTTACAAAATGGTTTAAAATTTTCTAGCCACTCAATAGCACAACCACAAATTTTGTTTTCTGGTACCACATAGTTAAATTTGTCTGTACTCGAGCGATAGTACTTCATAGCTAAAAATGGCTTTGCTGCAGTTATTTTAAATTTATCTTTGGTTTAACAACTGAGTGATATACCCAGTTGCGGCGTTTAACGGTTGGTTTCACGCTTCAAACCCCTTTTTAAGTTCATCAAGTAAAGGTTTTAATTTGCTATCAAGTGCTAATAACTGCCTTGGGTGTAGATTTTCGTCTTGAACGAAAGTTATGTGTTTAAACCTAAACGAACTGCCATACAGCACACCGCACTCTGCTCTCATTGCAAGGTAAAATTCCGTACCGCAATAAATCTTGTTTTGGTGTATATCGGTTTGATTATTCTCATGCATGACAATTCCCCCCAGTTAATAAAGCAGGACGTTTAAATAACAGCGCCGTGTTTTGTAGTTTATCAATAGTCATAGTTCGGCCATCGATGGCGGTTACTTTTACCCGTTTAATTGGGCTTCGCTCTATCACCACTTTGTAACGTGGGTCGGCGCATATGTTTTTAATGCAACGGGCACCGTGTTTTGCTGAGCAACCAAACTCACGCCCTAGTAATATGTCGTTGTAGAATAGCCCTGTTTCGAGCATTTTTTCTTCTGCTTGATTAGTATTCATAGAGTCACCTACTGTTTTCGTTGTGGTCTGTTATTTATATTTTGAAGATCTGCTTTTCCATCTAGAATTCTGTGAATTTTAAATTTTTCACATATTTGATCACCAAATAGCTTTTTATCTTTTAATTCGCATAATCCAAACATAGTTTCGCACTCTGCTTTAAGCAGTGAATTTAATGGATGTAGTGGATCTTTCTCCCATCCAAGATTTATAAAGTTATTGCAGCTTTGGCATGCTTTTGGTTGTATTAACCTAGCTTTGTTGTTCACAGCTAATTGCTTTTCTGTTTCCAGCAAAATAAATTCTATTTGTTCCATATTCATTCCGCCTTCTTGAATCTTTCGACTAAATACAGATCGCCATGGGCGCGACCACCAACAGGTAATTGCCAACTCCAATGGCCTACAGGTTTGGCACCACGTTTAAGAACTAAACCCCTCTTTTTTGCAGTTGTTCTTGTCATCACCGGCACTGGTACAAACTCTATTTCACTGTCACTGATGTGAAATGGCCGTCCCTCAAGCATGCATTGAGAAATATGTATCGATTTTTCTAAGTGTCTTTTTAACTTTTGGTTCATAACTTACGTTCTCCTACGCCATTAAATCTAATGCCCACCAGTCATTGTCACTGACTGCTGTTGCTTCACCTGCTAGAACGAGCCTAGCTAAATCAAGATCACCAATTACATCTGCATGACCTTTTTTAAACTGGGTATCTGATGGCATAGTTCTGCCATCTAATTTTGCGTATGAGTTCGCTAAGTCGTAGAGCTCACGCGCATATTGATAATGCTTTTCTGATGGGGTTGTATTACCAGCTGGGCGTTGCTTATTAAGATCTAGTTTTTCAAAGCTATGCAGCTCATGCCCTTGCATGTAGTAAACACGGTTACCAATAACCACATTGCCGCCGTTCTTAAGCTGCTTTACATGCTCGGGGGCAAAGTCATATAGGCTGGCTTTTGAAATTTCAGAGTGTTGATCGCCTGCTAATTTCTGCTGTTTTTGCATTTCAGTAAGCGCGATTGAGTCAACCGCTTGCTTGCGGTGTTCAATTAACTGCTTTTCTTCATCTAATATGAGTAAATTACCGTCTCGAATTAGGTAAATTTGGCCGTTCCGCCTGATCCTTTTACCTGCTAACAGATCCTTTTTAACCTTTTCGATCTGTTTTTTGGTAAACCCGATCATATCTAGCAATAACTCGTCTCTATCGCCCACGGTGCACGGCGTACAGTTATTCCCACTAGACCAAGATAGGTCGGCTGCGCCGACGTTGTTAGCATCCTGCCCGCCATTTACAGCGGTGTTGTCGTTAGCTGCGGCAGTACCAATAATTTGTTTTTGCCAAGAATGAACACGGGTAATCAAAGTGCATGGTTCGTGTAGGTCTTCAATGCCTTTAATGCGCTTAACGCATTCAGCATATTGATTGCCATACTCGGTATATTCATAAACAGGTTTAAAACGTGCATTGCGGCCAATACCAAAGCCACCCATTAAAGTTACAAAGGATTTAAAGTCGCCTTGGTCGGCCGCTTTGCGAACTTGCTCTAGTTCTTCATTGCCTTGTATTTCTTCACGCACTCGGCGCAGCTCTCGCCAAATAGTAATGGCGGGTGACTTTTGAAATTGAAACTGGCGAATACCCCATGTACTGGCCCAAGCTTTAACCGGGTTAACAAGTGCAGATTGGGTAAACTTCTCGCCTGTTTCGGCATCGTATTCGTTGGCAAGACCAAAGCCGTCAATATTCTTACTGACGTACTTAGCAATATAGGCAGCTGCACCACCAATGCGTTTACCATCTTTGCCAATTTTTGCTGGCTCCATTTTCATGGCGGTATAACGTGGGCTGCTTGGGAAATAGTTTTTAACCGGCGCTTTGGTGTAAATGCCTTTTGATTTATTTAGGCCCCAAATTTTACGGTTGTGCTTGTACTTCCTGCGGTAATGCTTACGGTTTTTAAAGCGCTGAAAAAATACCTCACGGTCATCGCGGGTAAAATATCGGCGTAAAAGGTGGTTAACTTTGTCGTAGTACCTAGCTGGCATCCATAAAAGCATGTGCCAGTGGGTGCAACCATCTGCATGAGGTTCGGCTACGCGCACACCAAAATACGGTATTTCTAGACGGTCTAATTTAGCCCGCGCTTGTGAATACAGCTTGTTTAAATAATTGCTTGCATCCTTTGGTGTTGAACCGTCCCACTTTGGCGAGTTCGCATGAAAACGACTAGGCGCCGTAATATTGTAAAAACCGCCTACATAACCCATTTCGTCGGCCAGTTCTTCGGTTTCACGTATGCGAAGCATTAACTCGTTACGCATATTTTCAGGGTTAGCAATGCCTGCCTCAACCGCTTTCATTAACGAAATAACATCGTTTTGTTCGTTAACTAACTCAAGGCTTTCAAGGTATCGTTTGCCACGTTCACGATCGGCTTTATATTCATTAAGCGCTTGGTATGAGCAATAAGCATTAATGCCTTTTCGAACTGTTTTAGTCCCTTTCTTTTTGTCGTACTTTGCAAACAAGTCTTTGCCTACTTCACCTGTTGCTATTTCTAAATGCTCTAGGTAACGGCGGCGAATATTCTTTAATTTACGACCCCACCATTTGTAACATTGCGCTTTTAACAAACTAACTTCGGCATCTGGCTCTGTTAAGTAAATGCCTTTTTCAGCAGCAAAAAGAGTCACGCCAAAGTTTTCAGCATACTGGCTGATCACATCAAACTTATCTAAAGCGCCCCAGCTTGGGTTTTCAATGCGTAAGTCGTTGAGTAATTCGGTTACTTCTCGGGCCAGTACTTCAGCATGTTTTTTGGTTTTATCTACATTCGCTAAAATATGCCAAGGTAAAGGCATGCTGTCGGTGATCTGTTTAAGTATTGTTAGGCGCGGCTTAAGCGTTTTAATAGTGCGTAATAGCCACTGGTTAGCATTGCGGTGATCACGAATGCTATCGAATATATTCGTATTGGTTTGCTTTTTCGCTGTACCGTCAAATTGATATAGCTCAGCGGATTGCGAAGCAATTCTATCGGTGTATTGCTCTGTAGTTTCATTGCGCTTTTGCTTGTAGCGCTTAATGCTTGGTTCGTACTTATCAATGAAACGTTTGGCCACACGCATTTGTAATGGCTTTGGCACTTTGCTTAAGCATTTATATACAAATTTTTTTTCTGCAGTATCGTCAATTGCATCTATGATCGAGCGCACAGAACTTGTTACTTCACCACCTACCAATTTTTGTAAAAATGCGGTTTCATCACTAGCTGGTTGTAACCTCTTTTGTGCTAATACTTCACGCTGCTTTTCTGTAAAGCTAAGTGTTTCAGCTGTTCTACGCACAAAGCTAGCTTGAATACTCGCTTTGCGATTAGAGCTAATAAGGTCACGCACAATGTAATTATGGTGATTATTGTTATGCACTTTTTTAAGTGCTGACTTGGCAGGTTTGCTTAGTTTAAAAAAGCTAACATCGATGCGATATTCTGCATTTTTAAGCACATCATAAAACCAAGCGTTTGCTTCATCGCTTGGGTTTATGGGCTCGTCTTTGTACCAAACATCATTATGCGGCTGCACTTTAGCCAAGTATTGCTTAGCCATTTTGTACTGCATATAAGGGGTAAAACGGCTTAGGCCGCTTAGTAAGGTTTCTTTATGCTCAACGTTATCAACGGTTTCAACCATGGCTGAAACCGCTGTAATAACGTCGAAGCTTAAAGTAGGCCATAAGCTCATTGTTAATTAAGCTCGATTTCAATTAAGTCAAAATCAGCACCTCGCTGAACTGCGTCGAGCGTTTCGCTTAGTCGATCGTAAAATGGGGCGTATTCAATGTGGTCATTTGCAATTAATTGCACTACTGGCATTAGGTCAGTAAGGCAGTTTTCACACTCCATGAGCATGGTAACCGTTGGACGCTTGGCTAAATTTTTAATAGTAAAATTGGCTTGGTCTAAAACGTGAACAACAATGTTTTTAACTAATTGCTGATTTTTAGATAGATCTTGGTCTTTGATATAGGTCATTTTATTAGTCCTTTAGAGATTTAGTGGCTGTTATTTCACAACGCCAAGAGTGGAAAAGATGGATTTAAATTCTTCGGTTCGGTGGCCTAAGTAGGTAATGAAACAGCCTTTTGTAGCGCCTTTTTTCACATTGCCTTGCGGGTCTTTAAAGTGAGTTCGGCCATCAATAAAGCAGCTAACACCCGCACTTAATAACTTTTGGCACCATGCTTCTGAGCTATTAACAAAGGTGATATTCATCGCCTCTTTAAAGTTGCCTAAAGCAAACTGATTTAAGTAGTAATCAACCCAATCACCATTGCTTGCAATATCTTCGGTAATACAATGACCTCGGTACTTATGATAAGTAGGATCATTGCATATTTTCTTAACACACTTAGGCTTGCAAGCTAGTTCACCTTTATTGAATGGGTGGTTAAGCCAAACAGTGTCAGCAATCCAGTCTAACGTTAAAGCGTCATCTTCTTTGGTAAAAAATCGCTTAGCTTTCACTGACTGATTAGCAATTTCATTACTTGCTGGATCTAAATCAATAACAGGAAACATTAAGTGAACACGCTCTAACACTTCATCTGGCGTGTAATATTCAACATTGCCGCTATCTTGATTAATTAACTGATCTGGCGTCATGATCAATCCTTAATGTGTTTGAGTGTTAGTTTGTTGCTCTGCAACCAAGTGCGGAACTACTTCAAACTTAGGCTGAGTGCGTTCAAACTTTTCAGGCATAAGGACGTTGGCGTCAGTAAACGCAGCTAGTAAGCCTTGCAATTGGATAAGCGCTCTGTGTACAGCTTTACGCTCTTGAACATTGAAGTGGCAAAAACTCTTTTTTGAACAATGTGGTTTTAAACCCGCTGAAAAGCAGACAATTGCACGTTGTTGCTCTGTTAAAACGGCATCAAAAATATAACCAGGTGTTCGCTTTGTATTGTTTCTTAGCGCTCTAATATCTGCTAACCCTTTAGGTATTTTCTTACCTTCAACAGCTTTAAGCTGTGTTGTATTCGTTTTGCTTTCAGTTTCGGTAATGCGATTATCTAAGATTTTCTGTACGGGGGTTGCCATGATCATTGCTCCTAGTTATTTACGCTTTGCCATTCTTTTTGCGCAGCGTCGTAACGTGCCTGTAAATACGCGCCTAAGTCAGTAACGTTTACCATTGTCGGGGCTCGTTCTGAGTCGCGCATTTTAAAAGTAGGTATAGGTAATTGCGCTGCCTTTGCTTTTTGTTCGGCTGTTTTAAACTTAAGGCCTAAATACTCCTCACAAATATCTTTAAGCGGCACCGCTGGGGTGTTATAAATCGCTAAAAGTGCAAAGGTCATGTTCATGCTGCTGCGCCCTCAGCTTTGGCTTTCAGCTGTGCGCCATATTCATTGTAGAAATGCTCAGGCGTCATTGAGCGCCAAATGTTTATGTCAGTTGCAAGCCAAAATACTAAGCCGCTAATTCTGTGGCATGGAGGGAACTTATTAGCAGCCATTAATTTGTAAATCATGGCTCTAGAAATACAGCAAGTTTCTGTGATGTCTTTTGCTCTTAGAAACTTCTCACTCTCACCAATAGGCTCACCTTTAATAGTGACGCGATATTTTTCAGTATCCATTCTAATTTCCTCGTAGTATTTAATAGCACTTTACATGGTTCCATTTTTTGTACTTTTTGTGCTAACCTAGTTAGTTAAAAGGACTTTTTATATGCATTATCAGTTAGAAAGAACAAACATTGAGTCCAAAAATAAAAAACGGGTCATATTTGTGACCTTAGTGACAATCGTAGATCATAAAGGTGAACCATGTCAATGTCGCTTGGCGAGAAATTTAAATTGATTCGCGGAACTACAGGTTTAAACCAAATTAAGTTTTCTGAGTTAGTCGGTATCGGTATTAGCTCTTACAAAAAATACGAGTCAGGTAATCATGATGTTGGTACGCAATCTTTACTTGCAGTAACGAATCACCCTAAATTTAAAAAGTATGCACTTTGGCTAGTGACTGGGGATACAGATCCGGCAGCTGGGCAATACGCACCTGGTGACATAATTCCTGAAAGTAGCTCTTTATCTGAAGAAGAATTCGAAGAACAATTTATTGATGTTGCGGTAGGTTCTTTAATGATGTTTTGCCACTTAGATTGGTTTAAACCAAATAAAGACAAGAATGTTGACTTTAACGACTGCGGTAAGATACTACTTAAAGATTTACGCCCTGTAATCGAAGCAAGGGCCAATAACGCATCAAGTACACAAAAAATGGCTTAGTAAAGCCATTTTTTGTTAATGCAGACATTTTCTTATTGATGAACTGTTTTACTAACCAATAGTTCATTTTTGCCTCTAACTGACGATTTTTCTGTCTAATAACGCTTTTTTCACCTTAATAAACGAATTTTATCTTTTTATATAACAAAATATCATATGAGCCGTATTTATTGCGATTCAAGGCAATTCAAGGCAATTCAAGGCGATTCAAGTCAACCTAAACAGGTTTATTTTGTTGTAGATGACTACTACGTCAGTTATATTTTACTTAATTAAGTAATTACTTATTTATGTATTTACATACATAAAACATGAATGGGAGGCTATATGATTTTAGATATACTTGAGAAAATAAGAGTTTATTTAGCTTCTATTATCGCTCCGGGTGTAGAAGAAAGTAAAAATGATCAAATTAAAATGATAATGACCAAAAATGGGGCATTTAAGGTTGATATGGAATCATTTCGAAATAGTGATGAAGTCAAACGACAAATTAATTGTATACGCAATGAAGAAAGAGCCTAAAGGCTCTTTTTTTATAAAAGGATTTATATGGTTAAACCTACTATTCTTATTATTCTACTAATCTCTATTGTTGGTTTCATCTTCTGTAAGAACTGCTATTTCACTTCCCCTAAATTTAATAAATCAAATGGTTATCACACATTTTTAAACTCAGCCAGTTACGGGAGTGGAATTTTTATTATCGCTTTTATTGGATATTGGTATTTCCAGCCAAGACTCGAAGATTCTTTTTTTGTTGGCTTCATAAGCATGGAGTTGTTAGAAATATTTAGAGATTTGGCTCCATCTGTTCATACTCCTCTTTGGTTCCTAAACTTTATTCAAGTTTCAATTGTTGCTTTAGCTCTTTCATTCCTACTTCCGTTTTTATTTCTTCTAATAGCAATGCTGATTACTTGGTCAACTCCCATGGAAGTAAGGCATGGGGCTTTCAAAAAAATCTCTGAAACTGATGATACTCCTGAATTTTCGACCATTTATTTTACAAGTAATGAGAAAGGACTTCCAATTGCTTTTACTTTATCAAATAGAAAAGTATATGTTGGCTACGCTGTTCATGGTGCTAAACATCTTAATGACATTATGATATTACCTTTTAAAAGTGGTTATAGATGTGATGACGAATTACGCTTAGAGCTAATTACAGACTATGAACCTATTTTTGAATACATCATGACTAGTGATGATCTTGATGTTGGTAAGTTTTTAGTTTCTATTCCTATTAGAGAAATAGTGCACGCAAGCCTTCACGACTTTGGCTATAAAGATCTTTTCAAGGAACACGAAGTTCCAAGAAAAGACGATAAAAATAAATCACTATTTTCTAGGCTTTTGAATTAAAGAAAATTATAAGTTTTTACTTTATTACTTTTAAAAATGGGTGCGGTGGTTCTGGTTTAGTTTGAGGTTCTATTTTAAGCTCTACTGGGACTTGCAGGTTCTTTACTCGATAGCTTATTGCCTGTGCGTTGATTGCCTTTAACTTATCGTATGCATCAATTTCTCGGTTGTTTTGTAAAGCCTCACCTAAGTCCATCACAATGTTATGTGCTATGCCTTTGTCGTCTTCACTTTGTACTGAATCACTAATCACTTTAGTGATTATTAATTGTTTAAATGTAAGCTCAAAACTGGTAGTAGCATGGCCTCTTACTATTACATAGCCCGCAATAGTTAACATAACTGCAAGGCTTATCGCCATGACGAATAATAATGGCATTAGGCTACCTCTTTACTACTTTGGAAAAACTGTTTAACAGGAAACGATGCAACAACCGCAAGTGATAAAACATTTAAAACAACAACTGTGGTGCTATAAAACGGTGACAACATGCTGTTATCAAGCATGCCACGCATTATAAATTGCAGCATTTGTAACATTGCTTGCAGTATTGATAAATAGATACATAAACGAGCTGTTAGCGAAAATGTGCAACCACGCATAACATGCAATAAAAACAAAGTAACAGCAAAGGCCATTGAGCAGGTAAACATGGTGAAATAAAAAAACTGACGTAACATCATTTTTTCCATTTCCAACGCTATTATATGTTGCGCTAAAGCTGAGCTTACAAAATGAAATACCATAACTGCCAGAGCAGCAATAAAACATGAGTGCAGTGTATGATCGCTTTGCGAATTTAAATTCTTTTTACCGCCAAAAAACAGTGCAAACTTGTGTTTGCTAAAAGTTACAATCAGAAAAAGTACGGTGAGTACTTCTAAAGACTTTATAATCCAGCCTGTTGCGGTAAAAAAATTGAGCATGTGCATTCCTTGGTGATAATAAACCAGCGTTTTAGGCTGGTTAGGTTAAACTATGATTTTTAGTTACTTTTCTTTCGGTGGCTCAACACCATCACCGCCGCCACCATTACCACCGTCCAATTTGGTTAAAACTTTCAATGCATATAAATTACTCATACCTCGTTCCTTTTCTGGTTAATTAAACATCACTTCTTGATGTAAATTTAATTGTAATGATTAAATTTATAATAGCAACCAAAAACACTGTTTATATGTACAGCAAAACCTTCCTAACAGATTGACATATAACAATTTAATAGTGCGAAGTTCGCGCACTTTTTTACCTTGTTAACGTCGGTTTTTTATTCATTAATATTAGCTTTCATCCACTAACTACAATACCGGCAATAACTTACAACAAACGTAAAAATGCGCGATTCGCTCATTTTTTTTCTTCCTAACACGGTCTTTATTTCAGGAAAAATCCAATAAAAAATGACGAAAAAAATTAAAAAAGTTTTTAAAAAAATTTACTCGATAGACTTTTTCGGGAATTAAGTTAATAAAAAACCCGCTATTGCGGGTCTCATTGTTTATTATTTAACCTTTCAAGTTCTTCATCGACTTGCTTTTTTAAGTTTTGATATTCTGGTTCAAACTTTTCCCGCAACCTTGGAATCTCTGAATAAGTTCCACCATTTAAGTTTTGCATTACATGTACAAGAGTTATTTTAAAATTCTTGCATGCTAAACTTTCATCGTAGTAATCACTATTAAGGTTCCCCGTTTTTTGAACCAGCCTTTCGAAATCATTACAAATTACATCAAGTTGCTTATCATAATTGTTTTTTACGTCATAGAACTGACGTATGTGATGCTGTTCGTAAGACCCTCTAAACCAATACTCAAGTTCATCAACTTTTGTTTTAAGCTGGTAAATGAGATCTATAGGTTTAATTTCTTCTTTTATTTCCAGCTGTTTATATTCAACCTTTGTATTTAAAGGTCGTTCTTCAACCGTATTTTCTTTTTTCAGATGATTACCACTACCGATGAACCCTGCAACTACTAGTAAAACAACACTTAAAATATTTGCAGATTTTTGGGGGAGCTCAGAGTAAGCTTTTCCTTTGGCTTCTGCTGTTCGTTTATTACTAGCATTTGTTTTATTGAGAATTGGCGGCATTGAAAAACCAATAGCGATAATGCAAATAATACCTGCAAACACCTCACCATTATCAAAATGCATTCCTACACTGATAATTGCCAATACACCCAATATCCATCCTATTACTTTAGCCATGCATAATCCTTATATTTTCCATAACTTTGCAAGCTTACAGGTTAAGTTAGCGTTCAGACTTTAACAAGCTGGGGATTTATACAGGCACAAAAAAACCCGCTGCTTAGCGGGCTTAGTTTATAAATCTTTTTCTATTTGCTCTTTCGCATAACATTCGAATGCTTTTACCTGCATCTCTCGCCAAGAACCATAATCAGTATTTTGACTTATATAGCTGTCCCACTCATCGTCTGGTATTGCTTTAAAATCTTCTACTGTTTCAACAGTGAAAGGGCTGCTGCTTAATAGTTCATCAAAATTTTTATATTTAGAATGGCTAGATACGAAACTGTCATTCATTAACTCATTTAGTGTTACGGATTTTTTATTGCCTAAGTCTTCTAAGTTTTTAGATAATTTTTTCAACCCACTGAAATCACTTTTTATTGTCATTAATAGTCCCTTTAAATTTAAGTAAAAATTTAGTTTAGTTGAGAAAATGGTTATAGCAAATTTTACTTACAAAAAAACCCGCTAGTTAGCGGGCTTTTTTATTTAATTTTACTATTTTATATAACCTAAATCTTTAAGCCTAAACCCCATTGCTTGGGTAGATACATTAAAGATTACCGAAAGCTTAGATATTGCTTCATCCACTGTAGCTGTTTTGCCTTCACGTTTAACTTGCTCGACTAACTTATTAACTTCACTTTTTACCAAGTCTAATGGCATTAATAATTGAGCTGCAAACTTATTAGCTCTTCTTTCTACAAAGCTTGTTTTACCATCTCGATTTAGCTTATCAACAAACTCCTCTCCCTCAGTTAGGTTATCAATCTTAGGTGCTATATCATGCACTAAGTGGCCTAACTCATGGGCTTTCGTAAAGCGCTGACGCTGGTCACCTTCTGATGGATTTACCCACAAATGAACTGATTGAAACTGTTTGTTAATATCTCTATTTACTTTTATGTATCCTGATTTATCCCAATCTTCAAATGATAGTTCATTTGAAAAGCTCAAACCTTGAATGTGAGACATTACCTGGTCAACGCTAATGGGCGGTTCAATAGTAGTTAAATCGGTTGTATTATATACAAGCTTTAACAGGTCGTAAGCATTACTGACTTTTTGAATTTGTTGCATAGTAATCATAATCACTCCTCCCCTGTAGTAACGTCTGAGCGAAAAACATCTCTAAAACTTGCAGATTCTTCATTATTTATTCTATCTTCAAACATTGATTGCATTACTGTTTCTTGATTTTCGATAATCTCAGATTTAATTAAATCAATTTTCTCTTGTAAGCTTGGGTGATCAAATGCATTAACTACCGCGCTAATTAAAAAATCACCTTCGTTAATTTGACTCGATAATTCACTTTTAGCTGAATCTGTAACATCTTTGACTTGTTGTTTTTTATAATAGCCTACAAATGCGAAAGTTATAATACCGCCAATAGCTATTATCACAGTTAAAAATGTACTCAAGCCTTCATATAGACCTACAGAGGAACTATAAAGTTCCTTTTGATGCTGCATTTGTTCAGTAACATTTGCAGTATGCTCAGTTAAATTTAATGAGTAGCTTTCTTTAATTTCATCTATTTTAGATTGGAGACTGCTAATACTTTCGCTTTGGCTATTAGTTTTATCAGATATACTCGATATCTCATTTTTTAGTTCTGTAACCTCTTGTCTTAAACACTCGTTCTCAAAGGTTAGCTGTGTAACCTTGTGGGCACCATTCCCTGATTGAGCTGTAAAATCACAGACCTTATTCACGACACACCATGTCTAACTAAAAAATAATTTGGAGGAAACTAACACACATTAACTTTAATTTCACTTAAAATTCAATTTAGGAATTGTATTATCAGTCACCCTAATAATTAAGGGGCTCCCAATAGTCACCCTTACATCGATGAGGAGCTTTATTTTATTGAATATCTATCCAATCTAACATGGGTGCCACGGAAAAACGGCGGTTTAATGTCGTTGTGCTCATAACATGGCCCCTTTAAAGATCAATGCATTTACTTGCAACTTAAATTACCTAATACGATTAACGCTTAATATAGCGATGACACATACCTTTAGGCATGCACCGAAATGAAAAATTGCAGCCATTATACCACCGAAGCTAACTCCCGGCATGGCTTAATCGAAGATCAGATGATGAAAAGAGACGAAGAAGTGTACTGCAATCTCACTTCTTTGAAGAATAAGCAAAAATGGAAAGGTTACATCTTCACTTCATTTAGAAGATGTTCAAGATTTTGGCCCGTAAGCTCTAAAACAGTAATTTCGAGCTCTTTGTAATCCTCATTTTTCAGGTTAACTAGCTTAGCACCAACAGCAATTCGTGCGATTTTCTCTACGGGGTCTATTTCTACAATTTCAATTGATGCTCGCGTGTCGTGATCTTTTGATTGCACATAATACTCGCTAAAGAAGGTACCATCAGCACGGACATTTGGATTACTGTCAGACACAGACTGCAGGAGCGTGCCTTTCTTTAAATCACTTTTACGAAGTGAGAAGCTATATTCTGCCACATTGGCATGACCAACAATTACAGTTACGGCGCTTTCACCATTAATTTTAAAATCATGGTCTGTTACTTCGATGACTTTTAGCTTACCACTATCATAGGTCGGCTCCATGCAAGCACCTAAACTAAAAATCAGAAAAACAGATAAAACAACGTTTTTGATTAGCATTCTTTGTTCCTTAAAATTTATATTGCCTTCTTTAAAGTTAGATAAAAGAAGGCAATTATTCAAAATTTAAATCACTGAAAATGCACTTTAAATTAAACTACGCAACGACACTTAAACCAAAATAGTGAGCAATACCACCTAAGATATTAGTCACCGCCACTGACGATAGAATTAAACCCATCACCCGGCTAATGATACTTGCGCCACTATCGCCTATTAACTTATGAACATGCGTAGCAAGTAGTAGTAAAACCAACACAATTACTAATACCAAAAGCATGATTGAGGAAGTTATAAGCTGTTCATACCAAGTGTATTCGGTATTTCGGGTCATTAGTACTGCACCAAGCATGGCACCCGGACTGGCAATAGAAGGAATCGCCAAAGGAAAAATAGCGGTTTCAGTGCTATCACGAACGCTTTTTATCTCGGTTTCAGGTTTACTTTCACCAAATATCATCGACAGTGCAAAAAGTAATAGTACAATTCCTCCGGCAATCTGAAACGCCGAAAGGGGAATGTTAATCGCGTTTAAGAGTAGCTCACCTGCAACAACAAAAAATAATAAAACCAGCGCCGAAACGCCAACCGCCTTTAAAGCAACTTTACGTTTGAACTTAGCATCATCCCAGCGCGTAACAGCAATAAAAACGGGAACTGTGCCTATTGGATCGATTACCGCAAAAAAGAAAATGAATGCCGCTAGCAATTCACTCATTAATCAAACTCCCCAAAAACGTGTTAGCGAATAAAAACACTGCAACTACAATACAGTATGTTAGTATATCACGGTAGCGTAAGGATAAGAGAAGATGAATATAGAATCACTCGTCAGTAAAGCAAAACAAGTATGCGATAATCGTGGTGCTCGTTTCACACCCATCCGTGAAAAAGTATTCCGCCTATTAGCTAGTGCGCAAGGTGGTGTGGGTGCTTATGACCTATTAGAACAACTTAAATTAACTGAATCAGGCGCAAAACCAGCCACTATTTATCGAGCGCTCGATTTCTTATCGGAACTTGGCTTTATTCATAAAATTGAAAGCACCAACTCATTTATGTTGTGCCATCATTTTGATCACATCCACCCTGTACAATTATTAATTTGTGATAGCTGTGGTTATGTAAAAGAATTGCATTCAACAGTAATTTCTCATGAACTTAATAACTTAGCTGCAGAAAGTGGATTTATTGTCTCTGGACAAACAATCGAAGCGCATGGTAAATGCGAAAAATGCAAAGAATAAGTGCGGTGTTTGAAACAACCACTACACTTAAAGTATGATTAACGGCATTTCGAAACCTAAGGGAAAATAAATAATGAATGTGGAGTTCATCAACCCTTTTTTATCATCATTATTAAATGTATTGAGCACTATGGCTCAAACAGAATTAAAGCCGGGTAAACCAAGTTTAAAGAAAGACGAACTAGCCCGTGGCGATGTATCAGGTTTGATTGGTATGGTTGGCCCACAAACTAAAGGTTCACTTTCAATCACCTTTGATGAAAATCTAGCTCTGACCATTATGGAAAGAATGCTAGGTGAACGCCCTGATACGGTAAATGAAGAAGTAACCGACATGGTAGGTGAAATTACTAACATGGTAACAGGTGGCGCTAAAAACCTACTCGGTGAAAAAGGTTATGAGTTTGATATGGCAACGCCAGTTGTAGTGTCTGGTAAGGGACATACAATTGCTCATAAATGTGAAGGCGCCAAGGTATTAATTCCATTCACATCAGCTGATGGTAACGCCAATATTGAAGTTAGCTTTGATAAACTATGAGCTGGCAGCAAAAAACCATTCAATTAAAGCCTCGCTCACGAGGCTTTCACATCATTGATGACGAGCTACTTCGGCAACTTCCAGAGATAACACAATACAAAGTCGGCTTATTACACCTATTCATTCAACATACTTCTGCAAGCTTAACTATTAACGAAAATGCAGATCCTACAGTAAGAATGGATATGGAAAGTCACTTCAATCATTTTGTGCCAGAACGACAAAGTTATTACCGCCATGATTATGAAGGCGATGACGACATGCCTGCCCACATAAAAAGCAGTACATTAGGTGCTGAACTCACTATTCCAATTAACCAAGGCCGTTTAATGCTAGGTACTTGGCAAGGTATCTATTTAGGTGAACACCGAGATCATGGCGGTGCAAGACGCATTGTCGCGACGATCCAAGGTCAGCTCTAAAACTAACTTTAAGCTGTAAGCTGTAAGCTGTAAGCTGTAAGCTGTAAGCTGTAAGCTGTAAGCTGTAAGCTGTAAGCTGTAAGCTGTAAGCAAATCTTGCTATTAACTAAATTATTTAAGAAAGTGTTTTTGGGATTTTTTAGAGATTGGAGCGGCACACGAGGCTCGAACTCGTGACCTCAACCTTGGCAAGGTTGCGCTCTACCAACTGAGCTAGTGCCG